>JANMKC010000315.1:0-43008 GCA_031371785.1 Flavobacteriales bacterium
CATGTGGGCGTGGGACCCGAACACGCAAGACACCTGCTTCGCCGATCATTGTGAATGGATAACGGTGGAAGGAGGTGGCGGCGGGGGTCCTTGCGATAGCCTGAGCGCCGAGTTCTGGTGGGGCAACAATGGCGGGGATCCCAACAGCATTTTCTTTTCGAGCAATAGCGGCAGTGCCACGCATTGGTTCTGGAGCTTCGGCGACGGAACCTACTCGGACGACGGCCCGCAGGGAACACATGTCTATCCGGAGCCCGGTACCTATGAACTCTGCCTTACCGCATGGCTCTATATCCCCGGCACCCAGGACACCTGCTCGGCCACGACCTGCCAGCTTGTAGTCATTGGCGGAGGTTCGCCTTGTGACGGATTGAACGCGGCCTTCAGTGTATCTGTTCCAGGTCTGGTGGCGCACTTCACGAACGTTGTTTCCTCGAACGACTACAGCTATTCCTGGCACTTCGGGGACGGCACCACGGGAGATGGACCCGATCCCGTGCATACCTACTTGGAGGCAGGAACCTACTACGCTTGCTTGACCATGTGGGCGTGGGACCCGAACACGCAAGACACCTGCTTCGCCGACCATTGCGAATGGATAACGGTTGTTGATGGAGGCACGCCATGCGATACCCTTCATGCATGTTTCCAGTGGTCCGGGCTGAACAGCGTGATCCAATTTTCGAATTGCTCATACCCCTTGGGCCAGAGCCTTCATTACCTCTGGCATTTCGGCGATGGCACCACCAGCGATGAGGCTGACCCGACCCATACATTCCCTGGTCCGGGCACTTACACGGTATGTCTCACCGCCTCGCTACCCAATTCGCCGGACAGTTGCAGCAATACGGTTTGCCATGTGTTGGTGTTGGACGGTGGGGGTTCGCCCTGCGATCAACTGAACGCGGAATTCACTCCGGGCGTTCTGGGCACCACTGCGAGCTTCTCGGCTGGTACCAACCCGCCCGGAGCGAGCTATGAATGGCTCTTCGGAGATGGCACCACCGGGTCGGGCGCGAACACCAGCCATCAATATCCAGGACCGGGTGCCTATCACGCTTGCTTGATCGTGGGCGCATACGATCCTGTGACGCAGGACAGTTGTTTCGTGGATCACTGCTTGTGGGTGACCATAAATGGAAACACATCATGCGAGGATCTGTGGACCCCCAGCTTCGAGTTCGGTGGTCAGGGCTTGGTTTACACCTTCTACAACAACACGGTGTTCACGGGCATGCAGATCACTTCTGTGCATTGGAACTTCGGAGACAATTCCGATGGCAGTGGTTCCCCCGAAACCCACACCTTCCTCGAACCCGGTTCTTACATCGTCTGCATGACCATCACCGGCCAGATCATCGGCACGCAGGACCTGTGTACGGCGACGGTTTGCCATACCGTTGACGTACTGTTCGAGGGCATCGAAGAAAGCGACGTTACGGGGCAGGTCGGCTTATGGCCACAGCCCTTCGATCAACAGCTCCAAGTGGTATGCGGCGCGATCAATGGTGTGGTGCATGTGATGCTTTACGACATGACCGGTCGTTTGGTGGACGAGCGCGATGCGACGGGCACTGGGAAGCTCTCGCTCGACTATTCGACGCTACCTCCCGGCTCTTATGTCCTGCACCTGCATGGCAAGGATCTGGACACCTCGCTGCGCGTTATGAAACGCTGATCCCGGAAGTGAAAAGAGGAAGGGGCGCCAAATGGGCGCCCCTTCCTCTTTTCATCTGATCCGCTTTCGCGATCACATCATGGCAACAGCTGCGCTCGCCGGAGCATTGGTATTCTCCATCAACTGGAACTGGTTCATCACCACCTCGGTCACATAGCGCTTCTGCCCCTCCTTGTCGTCATAGCTGCGATGCACCAATCGGCCTTCGATCGCCACGCGGCTCCCTTTCTTGAGCACCTGCGCAGCTTGCTCGGCCGTGCGGCCCCAGGCTACCACTTGATGCCATTGGGTGTCTTCCTTGGTCTGCCCGTGCCCGTATTCGAAGGTTTCGTTCGTGGCCACCGTGATGCGAAGGCGACGCTTTCCACCTTCGAACTCTTTCAGTTCGGGATCACGCCCCAAGTTGCCCATCAATTGCACGCGGTTCTTCATCATCGTTTCCATTGTCGTTCGGTTTTTCCCGAAGAGCGCGGCGTTGAAGCCCTGCGTTCTCCGGGTATGTTGTTGGTTGATCTCTGTTCGGTCATCGCTCCAGGCCTGGTTCATTGACCGTCGCAAACATGAGGGACCCGAACATCGTTACCCGGTCGATTTCCGTTTACTTGCGTTCATAAGCGTTGGCATGTGTTTGTTGGACGCGAACGTTCAACGGCACGGTCCTCTCGGAGCACCTTCGACCCAGCCTCTATATTCGCCGACCCGGCCTACAGAACGAAACTTTCGAAGCACGATGAGCCATCAGATCAAGCGGATCCTCGTACCCACCGATTTCACCAAAGTCGCGGATTGCGCGATGAACCATGCGGCCAAGCTCGCCGAACGGAGCGGGGCGGAAATACACTTGCTGCATGTGGTGGGCAGCGCGGACGATGTGAATGAAGCCCGAACGAAACTGGACCTGGAACTCGGCCGTGCCAAGCGCTGGGGCGCAAATACGAACGTGCGCCCGATGGTTCGGGTAGGCTCCGTGTACGAGGATATTGGCACGGCGGCCAGCGAGATCGGGGCGGAGCTGATCATCATGGGCACACACGGGATGCGCGGCATGCAGTTCATCACGGGCAGTCGCGCCTTGCGCGTGATCACCAACAGCTCGGTACCGTTCGTCGTGGTGCAGGAGCGCAATATCAAGGACACCGGTTACCGCGACATTGTTGTACCCTTGGAACTGAACAAAGAGACCCGCCAAAAGGTGACGCTCGTTGCCGATATGGCCAAGTACTTCAACAGCAAGGTGCACCTGATCTCCCCGAAGGAAAAGGACGAATACCTGCACAACCAATTGGTGCGCAACATCCAGTTCGCCAACCAATATTTCGGCGAGCGGGGCATCGAACATGAAAGCACCATCTCCGAAGTGGACAGTGACGATTTCGTGAGCGGCGTGATCCGCCATGCCGTGCGCGTGGACGCGGACCTGATCGCCATCGTGAACATGTTGCAGAACAGCCTTTTCGGTGTGCTCGGCGTGCCGAACGAGCAGGAGATCATCACCAACGAACCGATGATCCCGGTGATGTGCATGAACCCGCTGAGCACCGGCACAACCGATGCGCCCGCGTGGAACGTGTGAGCGCCACGCACATCGCTCGCACCACTTTTACGCCCGCATCCCGATCACCAGGATGTCATCCACCTGTTCCTGCGCTCCTCGCCATTGGTTGAGGGCCTCGAGGAGCATCCCTTTCTGGCGGTCCATCGGTTTGTCGTGGATGGAAACAAGCAGCTCACGGAAACGGCGGTACAGGAATTTCTTTCCCTTGGGCCCTCCGAACTGGTCCGCGTAACCATCGCTGAAGATGTAGATCACATCACCCTTGCGCAATTGGATGCGGTGATCCGTGAAGCCTTGGTCGCCCAGATCGAAACCGCCTATCGGGCGCTTGTCAGGCGGGAAGGGTACCACTTCGCCATCGCGCAGCAGATACAAAGGGCAGTTGGCCCCTGCGTATTCGAGGATGAGCCGGTCGGGATCCAGCGCGCATAACGCCATGTCCATACCGTCGCGAACGAACTGGTCCCGGTCCTTGTGCAGGGTCTCGTAGGAGATGCGATTGAGGTCGCGCAGCACGTCGCTCGGCTTGGTGATGCCATGCTCTTTGATGGACTGGTTGAGGCCGTTGTGGCCCACCAGGCTCATGAAGGCTCCCGGTACGCCATGGCCGGTGCAATCCACGGCGGCGAACATCACCTTGTTGTCCACTTTTTCCACCCAGTAGAAATCGCCGCTGACGATATCCTTCGGGCGGTAGAGCACGAAGCTGTCGGGGAGCAGTTCCTTGAAGCGCTTCTCTGGAGGGAGGATGGACTCCTGCAATCGCTTGGCGTATCGGATGCTGTCGGTAACGTTCTTGTACAGTTCCACCACCTTGCGGCTCTGGCGCTCGACCTCTTCCTTCTGCCGCACCACTTCTTCCGTGCGCTCCTTCACTTTTGTTTCCAATACGCGCTCACGTTCGCCGAGTTCAGTGCGCATCTTCAGCAGAGCATGGCCGAGCATGTCCTCTTCACTGAGCGGCTGATACTCGGCCTGGAAATTCCCGGCGGCCACCGCGTGGCTGAATTCCGTGGTGCGTTTGAGCCCATCAATGAGGCCCATGAGCGCCTTGGACATTTCGCCGACCTCATCGTTACGCGCGGTGATCTTCGTGCGCGGGAACACGCCACGGCCCAACGACAGAAGCACCGCGCGGAGTCGCTGCACGGGTCGCACGATGCTGCGCACGATGAGGAACGCCACAACGATACCGATCACGACAAGGCCTGTTCCGAGATAGAGGACGAAGAACTTCAGCGAATCGAAACTGCGGATCATGTCGCCACTGAGCGACTGGCGTTTGTTCTCCTGCATGCCCAACAACTTGTCCAGATCGGCAAGAAGTTTTTGCGTCTGCGCATCCAGTGGCCCGCCCTCTTCGGCCAGTTCATTGCGTTCGATCCACACAAGCGGGTCCTTGTAGCTCCCCAGATCCGGCAGGATCCGCTTCACATGGTCGTGCATAACGAAGAGCTTGTCCATTTCGCCGAACGACTTGTTCAGCAAGGCCACCTCTTCCTTGTCCCAGTCGCCGCTGAGCGTATCGATACGGTCCATGAGGCGCGGCAGCTCATGGTCCGTCAGGTTCACCAGCGTGGTTTTTTCGGGTGCATCGGGAATGCTCTCGGTTATCGCCCAATACTTGATGAGCATCTGCGCATTCACGATCAGGTTGCGCAGCCGCACCAGCGCGTCCACACTTGGGCTGTATACCGAGTTGATCTCATCGTTGACCGAACGGCTCCGTTCCAAGGTGCGATTGGTGAGCAGCACCACGAGCAACGCGAAGAAGATGAAGAGGCCGAAGCCCATCCCGATCCTTCGGCCGATGGTCAGTCTGAACCGCATGGCCGGCATCACTTGTCCTTTTGCTCGTCCGGCTTGGGCGCCTGGTCGGGCCCATCCAGGTCAAGCTCTTCGTAGAGATGGCGGTAGCGTTCGCTCTCATCCACGTCCTGCAAGCTGTAGTGGATGCCTTCCAGTCCGAGGAGTGTTTCGCGTCGCTTCGGGTTCATGTCATGTGCCTTCATCATATAGGGCAGTGCGAGGATGAAGAACTCCTTGCTCGCACTCTGTATCTCGCTGATGGTCGGGATATCGGTGCTGGCATTGATGTGCTGGATGTTGTACACGCCGCGATTATAGAAGAGCGTGGCCAGGTTGTAGTTCGCCCCGTAGTTGGTGCTGTCCAGTTCGATGACGTGTTCATAAAGCGCCACGGCTTTATCGTACCAAACGGTCTGTTCGCGGTCCTGGTTGAAGCGCTTGGTGTACACCGTGCCCAGGGCATTGTCGAACTCGATGTCCCGATCCTTGAACCCATGCGCCGGATCGAGTCTAAGCACGCTTTCCTTGTATTTGGAATAGAGCATCAACGCCCGCTCTTCGTCCATGTCGTTCAGCGCGCGAGCGGCATCATTGTAGATCGTCTTGCAGAGGAAGTCATAGGCCTGGAGGCTGCTTTGTGAATACTCCTTGGCCGTATCCACCACCGTGCTGGTGAAGAGGCTCGCGAGCGCCTCGTCCCGGATGCCATCGGCTTCCGGGCCGGGGTGCATGCCTTTGTACAGGTCCTTGTACACAAAGCCTCTCAATACCCACGCCTCGGGGCTCTTCGCGAATTCACCCTCCTTCACTGCGGCATCCAACAGTTCACGCGCGCCCGCAAGGTTGCCGGCCTGGTATTGGCGATTGGCTTCCACCAGCGATCCCGGCTGGGCGAATGCTGTTGAGGCCGCGAAGTGCGCGAGCAGGAGAAGGAGGATGTGGCGCATGGTCCTCATTGGTCCGCTTTGTAGGCGAGCTGCACCAGGGTGCTGCCCACTTCCAACTTGTGCTTGCGTGCGCTCACGATGCTGATCTCATACTTCAGCGTGTTCTCCACACGTACGAAGTTCACCACGGATCCATCCTCCAGCGCATCCGGATACTCGGTGATGAGCAGGGTGCTCTGCTTCTCGATGTGTTTGTAGATCGCCGGTAGCAGGGTCAGTTCGCTCTGGGCAACGAAGAGGACATGGCACTTCTCGATCTCGGCGCTGCGTGGCAGCTTCCGCACTTCAATAGCTTGCTTGCCTATCGACTTCTCCGCATATTTCTTCACCAGCTCCTGGTAGAGGTTGCTGCTGCCGAGCACGCTGATGATGAAGGGGCCGTTCTTTTCCGCAGGGTCCTTCCACTCCACCAGCTTGGCGATGTTGTAGATATAGCTGGCCTGCACGATCGCCGTGGTGTCCTTGTCCGCTTCGCGAGGGTCCGAGGCGGACGTGAGGAAAAGCGCAGGCGCGAGCAGGATCACTTTCGGCGCGCGGCCGCAAAGCGTTCGGTGGAACGTAGTTTTGGCGCGCTTGAAGAACGATCGCATGCGAACAGGTCGGGGACAAAGTAGGAGCGCACGAACACTGGCCTGTTGCGCGGTGCTCCTGTTCTGTTCACATCACGCTGTTCGTTCGCAAACACCCGACACGGCGATGATGCGCGCCATCGATCGCGAAGCCCAGCGAAACGCGATGGGCTATCGCTGGTTGCGTTGGAGCACGAGTACCATCGGACATCGGCTGACCGGAACCCGGCATGGCGCGCGGGCAGAGGAGTCCGCGGACAGTTTGTTCCTGTCCGCAGGGCTGAAGGACGTCGCGTTCTTCCCGTTCGAAGCCACCGCGTGGCAGCGGCGATCGGTACGCGTGACCGCGAGCGGAATGCCGGACACGATCGTTACCATTCCCTCCGTAGCCTTGGCCATGACCCCTGATTCCGCCACAGTGAACGGAGCGATCGTGGATGTCGGCAATGGCCTCGCTGCGGATTTCGCGATCGCCGGCGAAGCGTTGCATGGAAACATCGTGATGATGAACTTGCAGTTGGTGAACGCGCCCACCGGAGCGAGCAATTTGCACCGGAGCGAAAAGACCGCGCTGGCGATCGAGCATGGCGCCACAGGCGTTCTCTTCGTCAACAACGTGGAGGGGCATGTGTTGCTGACCGGTACAGCCTCGGTGACGAGCCAGCCCATCGCCATACCGGCCGCGTGCATCAGCAACGAGGACGGCGCCCAGCTACGGACATGGGCCGCACATGACGCCCGCCTGCACGTAGGGATCAGCATGACGAACAGCAATTCGCCGGTTACAGCGCGCGATGTGATCGCTACGTTGCGCGGAACGGAATATCCGGACGAGGTGCTCGTTGTGGGCGGTCACTTGGACAGTTGGGATCTGGCTACCGGAGCCACCGACAACGGCCTTGGCTCCTACTCCGTTCTGGATCTCGCGCGTTGTTTCCAAGCACTTGGGATCCGCCCGCGACGCACGATCAAATTCGTCCTCTTCATGGGTGAGGAACAAGGCCTGCTCGGCAGCTCCGCGTTGGTAAACACTTGGAAGAAGAGCGGCGAACTGGACCATGTGAAATGCATGATCAACCTGGATATGAGCGGGCATCCGCGGGGCTTCAACGTATTCGGCCCAAGTGGCTGGGGGCAACGTGTGGTCGATGCACAGAAGACGATGAGCGCCATGGACACCAGCTACGCAGGCAACTTCAGCGGGGACCCTGACCTGCACAGCGATCACCAGCCCTTCATGATGGAAGGCGTTCCCACGCTTGCGCCCATCTGCGATCTCGGCGAGCATGTGTACCGCTGCTACCACAGCAGTTGCGACGACATCCAACTGGTGGATCCGCAAGCCATGGTGGACAATGTGCGACGCGTAGGCCAGTTGCTATGGTCGCTCGCGAACGCGGACGAACTGCCTGGCCGGTTCAGCGATGTGGAACTTCGCGATCGCCTGCGGGCGGCGGGCCTGGAAGAGAAACTGCGTCTTCAGAAAGAGTGGCGCTGGTGATCGATCACGCTCCTCTCTTGTCCGCTCCGGGCCGGGCAGTGGCCATGCCCAACAGGTCCCGATCGAAGAGATAGAGACCGCCTTTGTCGCCACCGATCAAGTTCAGTTTGTCGATCAGCGTGCGAGCGAGCGCCTCTTCCTCGATCTGTTCGCTCACGTACCACTGCATGAAGTTGTGCGTGGTGTAATCCTTCTCCTTCAGGCACAGGTCGACCACTTTGTTGATCTCCGCCGTTACGGCGGTCTCTGCTTGGAAAACAGTCTGGAAAACATCCACGATCGACTTGAAGGACCGCGGCGGTTGTTTCATGGCCGGCACCATGGCCTGCCCCCCGCGTTCGTTCACGAACTTGATCAGCTTCAACGCGTGTACGCGCTCCTCATCGCTGTGCTTGTAGAGGAACGCTGCCGTGCCGCTGAGGCCCTGCGTTTCGGCCCATGATGCCATGGCGAGATATGCCTGGCTGCTGCTGGCCTCGATCTCTATCTGTCCGTTCAGTGCCGCTTCGATCTTCTTGGGGAGCATGATGCGCTGGTGTGTGCGTGCGAAAGTAACGTCTCGCCGAACGGCGGGTTCACTTCGTATTGAACGTGTTCATCGCGTGCCCGATACCCGCGAGACCGAAGTCGAGCACGGCATCACAACACACCTTCATTCGCTCGGGAAGAGCGGGAATATCTTCATTGGACCAGCGGCTGAGAACGTAATCCGCCTGCCTGCCGCGCTGAAATCCATTGCCTATCCCGAAACGCAAACGGGGGAAGGCTTCCGTACCGATCGTCCCGATGATGCTGGAAAGGCCATTGTGCCCGCCCGCACTTCCGCTGGCGCGCAACCGGATCTTGCCGAACGGCAATGCCAGGTCATCGGTGATCACCAGTGTGCGTTCGCTGATGATGTTCTCCTGCTCCATCCAATACCGCACGGCTTTGCCGCTGAGGTTCATGAAGGTCTGCGGCTTGATGCACACAAAAGCCTTTCCCTTGTGGCGCGCCACAGCACGATCGGCATATCGATCGGGACTGAAAACCGCGCTGGACGCTCCGCAAAAGGCGTCCAGCACCTGGAAGCCGATATTGTGGCGGGTATTCTCGTATTCGGGGCCGGGGTTCCCCAGGCCGACGATCAGGAATTTCATTTGGGTGCAAAAGAAACGGACCCCCGACCTGGTCGGGGGTCCGTTCGCTTGGTTTTTCGTTCGTCTTGCAGCTATCGGGACTCCCCGGAGTTCGCATCCAGGGAGATCGGAACCTACTTCTTCCCTGCTGGCTTCCCGGCGTCGCCCTTCTTCGCATCGGCACCAGGAGCGGCGGCACCAGGAGCGGCAGCACCAGGAGCAGCAGCACCAGGAGCGGCACCTGCGGCAGGAACCGCGGTTGAGACCGCAGCCACCACGGCGACCTCCTCTTCCTTCTTCATCATCTTCACGCTGGCTACCACATCCGTGGGGCGTTCAACGATGACGAGACCCGGGAAATTCAGGTCGCTCACATGGATGCTGTCGCCGATCTCCAGCGCGGTTATGTCCCATTCCAAATGTTCGGGCAACGCGGTGGGCAGGCCCTTCACGCGCAGCTTCCGAAGCGGCTGATTGAGCAGTCCGCCGTCCTTCACACCGGCCGACATGCCTTTGAGTTTCAGCGCCAAGCTCACCTTCGCCTCCTTCGTATCGCTCATCTCCATGAAATCCGCGTGGATCACGTGGTCGCCAATGGGATGGAACTGCTTGTCGTGCAAGAGCGCCATTCGCTTTTCGCCATCGATGTCCAATTCGATGCGATAGGATTCGGGCGTGAACACGAGTTTGCGCAGGGCAGCCTCGTCCACGCTGAAATGCACGGTGTTGGATCCTCCGTAAAGCACGCAGGGCACGCGCTTCGTACGGCGAATGGCGGTTGCGCCGGTTGTTCCATTGCTGTCTCGCTTGGTTGCGATGAGTTCTACCTTCTTCATTGTTCTTCGTGTTGTCTGTTGCGTTTCGATCCTACGGTCCGGGATCAGGCGATGATGAAATGACTGCTGATGCTCTCGTGAGCGCGCATGCGCTGGATAACGCTCCCGAAGAGAGGCGCTACGCTGAGCTGTTCGATCTTGGTGGTCTGCGCCATTTTCTCGGCGCTGATGGGGATCGTATCGGTGACGATCAACGAAGTGATCGCGCTGCGTTCAATGCGCTTGCAGGCATCGCCGCTCAACACCGCGTGTGTACAGATGGCGCGCACGCTGGCGGCGCCTTGGTCGATCATCATATCGGCGGCTTTGGTGAGCGTTCCGGCGGTGTCGATCATGTCGTCCACGAGCATCACATCCTTGCCTTTCACATCGCCGATCACGGTCATCTTGTCCACTTGGTTGGCCACTTTGCGCTGCTTGTAGCAGATGGCGATGTCCGATCCAAGGTGCTTGGCATACGCGTTGGCCCGCTTGGTGCCGCCGGTATCGGGCGCCACCATCAACAGGTCGGGCAATTTGAGCTTCTGGATGTGCGGAATGAAGATGCTGCTGGCGAAAAGGTGGTCCACCGGCACTTCGAAGAATCCTTGGATCTGGTCCGCGTGCAGGTCCATGGTCATGATGCGATCAACGCCCGCGGCAGTGAGCATGTTGGCCACGAGTTTCGCACCAATGCTTACGCGGGGCTTGTCCTTGCGGTCCTGCCGCGCGAAGCCGAAATAGGGCAGCACGGCCACGATGCGTTTGGCACTGGCGCGCTTGGCGGCATCCACCATCAACAGCAGCTCGAAGAGGTTGTCGCTGGGCGGGAAGGTGCTCTGTACGATATAGACCACATCGCCCCGCACCGTCTCTTCAAAGCTGGGCTGGAACTCCCCGTCACTGAAGCGGTTCAGCACCACCTGGCCCAATGGTTCCCCGCAAGTGGCCGCGATCTGCTCGGCGATGTACCTGCTGGCAGTACCACCGAAGATCTTGATGGATTCCTGTGGAGCGTTCATTCCTTCGGGTCCCTTACTTGCCCGCCGGATCAGCCATGCGGCGGAGAAGGCGGGCGAAAAGGGCTGCGAATGTAGTGATCTCCGGCGGTTTTCAACACCTGTTGGTGAACGGGTTATGGGGGCCAAGGCTGGTTTCTCACCACCTTCGCCCCCCGAACGCCGGATCGCGGAATTCGTGAATGCGTTACCTGTGACCCGGAACGAGGACAAGCCCCCCAAGCCCGGCGCGGTGGAACAGGCCGTGCTGGCCGCGGTGCGCAAGGCTGGTCATGCGGGTATCACCAGCCAGCAACTCGCGCTGCAGCTCGGATACAAGGACAAGGGCCAGCGTTACCTGATCTATGATGCGCTGGAAACACTACAAGAAAAAGGACAAGTGAAGAGCGGAAAGAAAGGGCGCTACCAGAGCACCAAACAACGCGATGAGGCCGAGGGCACTATCGACATAACGGCCAGCGGAGCCGGTTACGTGCGGCTCGGGCCGGGCGAAGAAGATGTCTTCATACAAGGCCGCGATGTGGGCATGGCCTTGCATGGCGACAAAGTGGAGATCCGCATAAGCGGTGGTCGGGGTACGCGGCTCGAGGGAAAAGTCCTTCGCGTGCTGGCGCGCCGCCGCAACGAGTTCGTGGGTGTGGTACACAAGCTCCAAGGCCGCCTGATCCTGGTGAGCGACGACCAGAAAGTGCAAAAGCCCTTCTTCATTCCACCGGCCGATGCGAACGGTGCGACAGAGGGCGACAAGGCCATAGTGGAACTGGGCGAATGGAACGATGCGCGGGACGTGCCGCGCGCACGCGTGAAGCGCATCCTCGGCCGCGCCGGGGAGCACAACGTGGAGATGCACGCCATCCTCGCGGAATTCGGTCTGCCGCTGGAATTCCCCGACAGCGTTCTGCAAGCCAGCGAGGAGATCCCTAACGGTTGCACGCCGGAGGAGATCAAGAAACGCCGCGATGTCCGGGCGATCCCAACACTCACGATCGATCCGGATGACGCCAAGGACCTGGACGACGCGCTGAGCCTCCGGAAACTTGAAAGCGGCAACTGGGAGGTCGGCGTACACATCGCTGATGTGAGCCACTATGTAAGGCCGAACACCGTGGTGGATATGGAGGCCGCTGCTCGTGCAACGAGTGTATATCTCGTGGATCGCGTGGTACCGATGTTGCCGGAGAAGCTGAGCAACGACTTGTGCTCGCTGCATCCGGACACGGACAAACTCTCCTTCTCGGCCATCTTCGAACTGGACGATCAGGCGCGGATCAAGGCCGAGTGGTTCGGTCGCACCATCATGCGTTCGCAACGACGCTTCGCATACGCGGACGCGCAGGAGATCATTGACGACAAAGCTCCTGTGGGCGCGAAATTCAAGAGCGAAGTGCTCACGCTCCACAAGCTGGCACAGGTGCTGCGCAAGGGCCGCATGGAGAACGGTGCGCTGGAGATCGGTGGCAACGAGGTGAAGTTCAAGCTCGATGCGAAGGGCGCGCCGATCGACGTGTACGAGAAGGTGATGGGGTCCGCGAACTGGCTGATCGAAGAGTTCATGCTGCTGGCCAACAAACGTGTGGCCGCTTGGGTGGGAACATTGAAAAAAGGCGGCGTGCATCCGTTCGTGTACCGCATCCACGATACACCGGACCCGGAGAAAGTGGACCAGCTGCGCGCCCTGGCGAAGAGCTTCGGTCACACCCTGACCTTCACCGCTGAAGAAGGTCTGCCGAAAGCGATCAATCGGCTGCTGCACGAGATCAAGGGCAAGGAAGAGGAGAACATCATCAAGCAGATCACGATCCGCACGATGGCCAAGGCGATCTACAGCACGGACAACATCGGGCACTACGGCCTGGGCTTCGAGCACTACACGCACTTCACCTCACCTATCCGCCGCTATCCGGATCTGCTCGTGCATCGCGCCATGGCGCACTACCTCGCGCAAGGAAAACCACTTGACAAGGAGACGCTCGAAACAAGTTGCGTACACAGCTCACAACAGGAAAAGCGCGCTTCCGATGCGGAACGTGCAAGCATCAAGTTCAAGCAGGCGGAATACCTGCTTCAACGGATCGGACAGACCTTCGAGGGCATCGTGAGCGGCCTCACGAACTGGGGCATTTACGTGGAGTTGCGCGCCAACAAATGCGAAGGCATGATCTCCCTCAACCACATTCCCGGTGACAGTTTCAAATTCGATCGCACGAAGTACACGGTGATCGGCCAGCGCACCGGCAAGCGGATCCGCTTGGGCGATGAACTGCTCGTTACTGTGCGCGGCGTGGACATGGACAAGCGCGTGGTCGATCTCGCGATCGCCGGGGCGCAGACATCACAACCACCGCCCACACGTCGCGGGCAATGGGATGAAACGCGACCACAGGGCCAGCAGGATGGCGAGCAACGGGGTTTCGGCAAGAACGGAAAGAAGGGAGCGGCCGAGGCGCGCGAGCGCAACCGCCGCTCCCAAGGCAAGAAAAAAAGGCGTTAGACCAGGTTCAGCCGCTTGCTGAGGTCGTCCTTGTAGCTGCCGCCGATGGGAATGATCTTCTTGTCGTTCTCCAGGATCAGGTTGGGCTGCTCGATGGCCACGATCTTGTCGATGCGCACAATGAAGGAGCGATGCACGCGGAGGAAGTCGGCTTCGGGCAGTTTCGCCTCGATGTCCTTCATGGTGCTGTGGATGGTGTAGCGCGTGTTGAGCGTGTTGATCACCACGTAATCCTTCAGGGCCTCGATGAAGTAGATGTCGCTGGTGCGCAACTTCACCAAGCGGCTGTTGCTCTTCACGAAGAGCAGCTCCTTGCCTCCGCCCTGGCCTTCCACGAGGCTGAAGAGCAGGTCGCGCTCCTTCAGCACTTCCGCTTCTTTCTTGTGTTTGTAAAGCGCCATCTCGATCGACGTGTGGATGTCGATCTCCTTGAACGGCTTGATGATGTATCCATACGGCTGCGTCACCTTCGCCTTGTTCAAGGTGCTTTCATCCGCATACGCCGTGAGGAAGATCACCGGGATGTTGGTCTCCGCGCGGATCTGTGTGGCCGCTTCGATGCCGTTCATCTCACCCTTCAGCATGATGTCCATGAGGATGATGTCCGGCATGGTCTCCACGGCGAGCTTCACCGCTTGGTCGCCGCTGCTGGCGGCACCCACCACATTGTAACCGAGCTTCTTCAGGCTGTGCTGAATGTCCTTGCTCACAATGCTCTCATCCTCCACCACAAGAACGTTCGTCTGCGCCATGACCTCCTTAGCTTATGCGTGCTTGTTGAAACCGATGCGTTCAAAAGTAAGGAAATAGCCTACCCCGCGCCGGTTTTCGCCGGGCCGGGCGATGCGTTCGATGCGGCCGTCAAGCTGGCCGATGAGCGTATGGACGAGCTGCAGGCCCAGATTGGCGTCGCGATCCTCGTCAAAACCGTCCGGAAGTCCAAGCCCATCATCGGTGATGCTGATCTCCACGCGGTTGCGCTCGGCCCTCAACACAATGTCGATGCGCCCCTTGCTATGGCCGGGGAACGCATGCTTCAGGGAGTTGCTGATGAGTTCATTGAAGATCAGCCCGCAGGGAATGGCCTGGTCCAGCACCAGCTCCACGGGCTGGAGGTCCTTCACCAGTTCCACCTGACCACTGAGGCTGTAGCTCATCATCAGGTTGCGGGTGAGGCCGTCGATATAGGTGGCCAGGTCCACGTGGCTGAAGTTCTTGGTCTGGTACAGGCTCTCATGGATGAAGGACATGCTGCGAATGCGGTCCTGGCTGTCGCGCAGGAGTTCGAGCATGCGCGGATCGTCGTCCACATAGCCGCCTTGGAGATTAAGGATGCTGCTGATGATCTGCAGGTTGTTCTTCACCCGGTGGTGGACCTCTTTCAACAGGACCTCTTTCTCTTGCAGGCTGTCGAGCAGTTTTCTCTGTGATTCCTTCTTGTCGGTGATGCCGTATGCCAGGCAGCTGATCTCCACCACCTCTCCATCGACGGAGATGGGATTGAGGAAATTCTCTACCCAGAGGGAGCGCCCGGAGCGGTTCTTCAATTCCACTTCGAACTGCTGGGGTTTACCGCCGAGCGCTGCGGCATACTTGGCCACGATCGGTTCGTAGCGTTTGTCGGCCACGCGTTCGGTGAGCGTGTGGATGAAATCATCGCCGCGATCGAACGATACACCCATCGCTCGTTCGTTGCTGGCCTTGAAATGGTGATTGAACGCGGTGATGCGGAAGTCGCGGTCCAGCGTCCAGATCATCATGTTGGCACTGTTCTCGAAGATCGCTTTCAGTCGTGCTGCCTGTTCGCGAACGAGATCCTCCGCTTCCTTTTGTTCTGTGATCTCGTGCCCGATGCCGAACACTTCGTCCACGGTGCCGTCGGCGTCGAAAATTGGACTGAGGAAGATCTCGTTGCAAACGCGCTGACCTTGCTTATCGATCAGGTCGGTCTCGAAACGCAACGCTTTCCCTGCGAACGCTTCCGCGTATTTCTTCTCCCAGAACGCGTGGTATTCCTCGCTCGCGAAATGTTTGCGGGGAGCGCTCAGGTCGCGGTTGAGTTCGGGGCGTGTGCCATACAGTCGCTCCAGCATCTCGGCATAGCCGCGATTGAAGCTGGTGAGCGCGATGCGATGGTCCACGGTCCAGAACATGTGCTCGCTGCTTTCGAAGAGCGCACGTTGCTTGGCTTCGTGGTCTTTCACTTCCTCACGCGCCGCCCGTTCGTTCGTGATATCCCTGAAAATGCTGCGTGTAGCGATCGCCACGCCGTCCACTACGCGGGCGTTACTGGTTCCCTGCACCTGCACGGTGCGGCCGTCTTTTGTAAGGAAGCGCGTACTGATGGTGCCCATCGCTTCACCGCCGAGCAGTCGTTCCCGCCAAGCGGTGTACCGGTCACGATCCTCCGGATGCAGCACATCGGTGAGCGTCAACTTCGGTAGTTCCTCTTTGGTGTAGCCGAGCGTTGCGAACCAAGCAGCGTTGGCATATTGGAAACGTCCTTCGGTGTCAACGCTCTGTATGAGGTCCGTAGCGTTCTCGAAGAGGTCCCTGTATCGCTCCTCGCTTGTGCGCAGGGCTTCCTGGTCCTTTTTTGCCTGCGTAATATCCCTGCTCACGCCCATCGCGCCGATCAAGCGACCATCCTCGTCATACAGCCGGGAGGCTGCGAGAAAAGAAGTGAAGTGCTTACCGTCCTTGGTGATATTCTCCACTTCGCCGGCGAACGCGCCATGCTTGGCGAGCTCGCCCTGTACGCGATCGAACTCACGCGCATCAGCATACAGCATCGGGGTGTTCTTTCCGAGGATCTCGTCGGATTCGTAGCCGAAGCGGATGCTCGCCGCGGGGTTGTATTCGGTGATGCGGCCTTCGTGATCGGCCGCCATGATCATGTCCAATGAACTGTCCACCAAGTTTCGTGCGAAGCGGCGGCTCTGTCGCAGTGCGTCCTGTGTACGGCGGTGTTCGGCGATCTCCTGCCGCAGGATCTCGTTCACCTCTTCGGCGATGCGCGCGCGGCTGCGCTCATGCACCAGAGAGCGATGCAAGCCCACATCCTGCAGGGTGACCTGCGCCGCAGGCGTTCCTTCGTGCAACATGTTCGCTGCGGTGAGGAGCATATCACGCCAGGTATCGGCTCCTCCGGAAACACGCACGTCGATGACGCCTGATGAGATCGTGCTGTCCAGTTCGCGGAGAGCATCGAGCACGGCCGCGCGATCGTTGGTATGGATGCGCTCGATGAACGAACCGTCCATCCAGACGCCATCCGGGGAAAGCGCTTCCGCGGCGGGATTCGCATAGAGCACGCGATCGCCGCGCACGATAAGGATGCTGTCCCTTACACGGTCCATCAACTGGCGGTAGTTGTTGAGCAACGATCGCTGTTCAAGTTCCGCCTGGCGGAACGCGGTGATGTCGATGAGCGTGCCGTCGATGGTGGCGGGGCGCTCCGGCGGTTCATTGATGAAGACATTCTCCAGCACATGCACATGCCGGCCACTGGTGTGCTTGAGCACCGTCTCGTAATTCACCAACTGCTTGCGTTCGCGCAGTTCGAAGAGGAAGCGATCGCGGTCTTCCGCATGCACATAGAGCGTCTTCACGGGCACGGCCATCAGTGCTTCACGATCGGCATAGCCCAGCATGTGGGCCATGCTGTCGTTGCATTCGATGAAGCGCCCCAGCGCGGTGGTGCGGAACACCCCGGCGAGGTTCTTCCGCACCAGGTGATCGTACTGCTGCTTCAGCTCCAGATAGGCACTGGCCAGTTCCGTTCCCTGTGGGGAAGCAATATCGGGCTGTTGATCGAGGGCCACGGTCCGAACTTACTCAGCGATCGCGCGCGGGGCGCTCATGGTTCAAAACCTCCAGCCTCGTAGGGCGGTGGCAGCTTCTCATCATCCAACTTCATCTCCGCGCCGTTCTTGTACTTGATGGTGATGATGATCCCGCCGTATTCATCGTAGTAGTTGAAATCGCCCTGCTCGAGGCCGCCGGAGTAGCGCCCTTCCAATTTCAGTTGACCGTTCAGCCAGTACCAGCGGTGTTTCCCGTTGGGCTCCCCGTTCACGAAGCTGCCGATGAAATTCTTCTTGCCGTTCTCGTAGGTGTGGATCCACTCACCATCCTTCAGGCCGTCCTTGTACGCACCTTTCTCAGTGTGGTCCCCCACATGGTAGGTCCACTTGCCGTCCTTCACGCCATCGATGTATTCGCCTTGGGTGATCGCGGTGCCTGTGCTGTCGTATTCCGCCGACGCACCATCTTCTTTTCCCTTGCGATAGAGTTCTTCGCGGTGCCGCTGTCCCCCTTCGAAGAACCACACCCACGCACCCTGCGGCAAACCGTTCTGGTAGTTGCCGTTCTGTTCCACTTTTCCGCTGCGGTGGTAAAAGGTCCACGGGCCATCCTTCTTCCCGTCCTTGTATTCTCCTTCCGCGCGTTTTTCGCTCGTGCCGTAGTACTCGATCCAGTGCCCTTGCAGAAGGCCCACGTCGCTCACACTGCCCTCGCTCATCTTCCGGTCGCCCTGGTAGATCGCGGCTGAAACGGGTTTGCCCTCGTCATCGAACTGGCGGAACAGGCCCTCCTTCTTGCCATCCTTCGAATAGCTGCCGATAGTGCTCACCTTCCCATTGCCGTGGTACGTGTTCTTGATGGCAAGCATCTTCACCTCCTGCGCATCGGACTGCACAATGTCCTGATCGAACTTCTGCATCGTCTTCAGGTTGCCGTTGGCATCATATTCCTTGAAGATGCCCTGACGCTTGTCATCCACGAACTTGCCCTCCCATTTGGTTTTGCCATTGGCATAGTACTCCCGCCACAGGCCCTGTCTCCAGCCTTTGTCATCGTAGCGGTTCAATACCTCCTTGCTGCGCATGAGCCCGGCGCGATACGCGAATAGCGTGATGATCCGGCCGTCTTCTTCGTATTCGGTCGCGGTGCCTTCCTCCTTGCCTTCCTTGAAAGGCGTTATGCGTTGCACCTTGCCATCCGCATAGTACAGCGTGGTGTTGCCGTTCTTCACATCATCGGCGTACGTCTCTTCGCTGATCAGCACACCATCGCTCGCATACTTGCGCGTGGCCCCGCTTTTCTTGTCGGCCTTGTAGGCGATGGCGGTCATCAACTTGCCATCCGTAGCGTAGAACTTCCAGGTACTATCAAGCTGTGAACGGGTCCGGTTCCCCTCGCTCTTCAGTGTTCCATCCTCGTAGTAGCTCTTCCAATATCCTTCCGGCTTGCCGTTCACGAGGTGGCCCTCGCTGCTTACCTGTCCGTTGGGGTAAAAGTACCGCTTGGGGCCGTCCTCATCGATCTGCGCCATACCAACTGTGCAGCACAAGCTGAACACACACAGCATTTGTATTCTAGTATTCTTCAAAAGAATTATGTTGATACAGTATGTGCTGTTGATGCCGTGTAAGATCCGTTGTTTGAACGCTTGACTTCACGGGTTATCAAAAGTAGTCCACGGGCTATCAACATCGGTCGGGGCAGGCGCTCACCGGTGAAGGCTGGTTCAGCAACGGTTCTTGACCAGGGAATGAACGATCGTTGATCCGGTCCTCGTGTGCCGATCGTTGGATTTTCGATGGTGTCCGATCACCTCCCGATCGTGCGTTACGGGTTGAGCGAAAAGGATAAGTCGGCTTGTGGATGCCGAAGGATCGATCATGGCGGAAAAGGACATTGTTGATAGCCGAAAGGTTATCGCCACTTATGCACGGGAGAAAACGGATATGAACGATCGGGCGGTTGATGATCCGTGGCGGGGCTACATTTGGCCTTATGCGCATCAGCATTGGCAGCGATCATGCCGGGTACCGATTGAAGCAGGCTCTGGTGGAACATCTTGGCAAGCAGGGTGTGGAGGTGGACGATCGCGGGACCTATAGTGAGGACAGTACGGACTATCCCGATTTCGCGCACATGGTAGCCAGCGATGTGGAAGACCGCATCTCAACGCTCGGTATCGTCGTGTGTGGCAGTGGCAACGGGGTGAACATCGCGGCGAACAAGCACAACGGTGTGAGGGCCGCGCTGGCATGGACGGAAGAGGTGGCGCGACTCGCGCGGCAGCACAATGACGCGAACGTAGTGGCCCTTCCTGCGCGCTTCATCGATGAGGCGTTGGCGAAGCGTATCGTCGATGCCTTCGTCTCTACCGCGTTCGAGGGCGGCCGCCATGCCCGGCGCGTGGAGAAGATCGAACCCGATGCCCTCCGCTGAACATTCCATCATGCGATCGATCCGAACAGTACTGGCGGCGCTCGTGCTGCTGCCCACGCTTGTTCTTGCCCAGCAGGACAGCTTGAGGATACGCTACGCGAACACCATCACGCAAGCCGACCTGCGCACCTACTTGACGGTGCTCGCGAGCGATGCCTATGAGGGCCGCGAAACAGGAATGAAGGGCCAGAAGATGGCCGCGCAATACATCATGGAGCGCTTCGAGCAGTTCGGCATACCACCTGTGCCCGATGCGGACAAGCGCGGACTGATCAAGGGGTATCAACTCCCCTACCCGCTGCAAGTATCGAAGCCCGGAGGTCTGTCGTTGATTGTGGACGGAACACCGCTCGGCTTCATGCAGGACTATTTCTACTTCAGCGAGAAGCTCACGGCGGACTATGGCACGGACACGGTGGTGTTCGGTGGCTTCGGGAAACGAGCGGACGGCACGAACGACTTCGCGGGGTTGAGGTGCGCGGGCGGAACAATACTGGTGCTGCAGGATCCCGCGGATGCGATGAAACCCGGCGCGGTTCCTTCCGCAGGATTCGTTCAGGACCTCAGCCGCAAGGCCGCCGCCGCCGAAGCCGCCGGAGCACGCGTGATGTTGTACGCCTGTTCGGACGCCCATGCGATGATGGCGGCTTACGCTCACTACATCACGTCGCCGCGCATGAAGCTGGGCGGAAAAGAAAAGGAAGAAGCACCGAAGCGAGGTGTACAGCCGATCATCATCGACAAAGCAATGGCGGAACGCATCCTGGCGCGCGGCGGTTGGTCGTGGAAGAAGGCATTGAAGAAGGCGAAGAAACCCGGTCGCATACTTCACTGTGCATTCCACATCCACTACGTGCCGGACCAGCAGGAACTCACTGGCGAGGATGTTCTTGGTTACGTGGAGGGCACAGACAAGAAGGATGAACTGGTGGCGGTAACCGGCCACTATGATCACCTTGGGATGGATGGCAACGAGGTATACAATGGTGCTGACGACGACGGATCCGGGACGGTGAGCGTGCTTGAGCTTGCGCAGGCTTTCGCGCAAGCCAAAGCCGAGGGCCACGGCCCGCGCCGAAGCATGTTGTTCATGACCGTGAGCGGAGAAGAGAAAGGACTGCTCGGCTCGGAATGGTACAGCGAGCATCCGGTGTTCCCGTTGGCGAACACCGTTGCGGACCTGAACATCGACATGATCGGGCGCGTGGACACCTTGCACGAGAAGAACGACCACTATGTGTATGTGATCGGCAGCGACCGCCTGAGCAGCGAATTGCACGCGATCAACGAGCGAGCGAACGATACCTACTGTGGTCTTGATCTCGATTACACCTTCAATGCGGAAAGCGATCCGAACCGCTTCTACTTCCGCAGCGACCATTACAACTTCGCCAAGCACGGCATCCCCATCATTTTCTACTTCAACGGTGTTCATGCGGACTACCACCAGCCCACCGACGAAGTGGACAAGATCCGCTTCGACCTGTTGGAACAGCGGGCCCGCCTGGTGTTCCACACTGCATGGGAATTGGCCAACCGGGAGGAGCGCATCAAGGTTGACAAGGCGATGCCGAAGGAGTAGTTGGTTGTTGGTGGGCTGGTGGGACCCATCGGCGGTCCGATCAAGCGGAACAACCATCAACAGCAGCTACGCCGCCTTCTTGGCGACAACAGGGACCTCATCAAGCATCTTCTCCAAGAAGACCTTGAGGTTGCGCTTGTAGTTCTCGTAGTGCTCGCCGGTGCCTGGGCCATAGAAGCCGGTGCGGATACGGCGCACCTTGCCCGCGCGATCGATGAAGATGCAGGTGGGGTAGCTCATCACATGGTCCAGGAAAGGCAGCTTGGCGCTGGCCACCTCTTTGCGCGATTCGCCCGCGTATACGATGTCGTACTTCACGTTCAGCTTCTCCTTGAAATGCCTTAGTGCCTTCATGGCTCTGGGTGCATCGGTGTATCGCTCGAAGGCGATCGCGATCACGTCCAAGCCGCGATCGTGGTAGGCGGTGTACATCTGATCGAGAAGCAGTGTCTCGTCCACACAGTTCGGACACCAACTGCCCATTACCTGCACCATCATCACATGTCCCTTGTGCCTTGCGTCCATGGGTGAAATGGTATCGCCGTCGAGTCCGGGGAAATGGAAGTCCGCCATGTCATAGCCCTCCTTCAGGAAGGTGAGCGAGTCCGGATCGCGCAGATGGAAATCGGCGTTGCGCACCGCCACCCACGGCTCTTGCGAGTGGATGCCGCTACGGAACCGGCCGATGAGCGAATCGTTGCGCAGTTGCGCGGTGAAGAGGAAGGCGTGTGAGCCATCGAAGGCGGACAGGAACAGGGAGTCACCGTGCATGACCCCGTCGAGATAGCGGTAGTCGCCGGTTTCGGTGCCGAACGTTCCGGTGACCCGCCCATCCTGTTCGTGGAAGATGCCGAGCGCACCGTACGCGTCCTCCGTGTCCTGCGAGAAATGGCCCTCCCAGGTACCGGTGACGTCCGCTCGTCCCTCGCCGGGTTGAGCGAAGCGCGTGGTAAGGCCGGCGCGTGCGACGAAAGGGATCTTATAGTCTGGCCCCTTCAAGTAGTTGTGCCATTCACCGGTATAGAGGCTGTCCCCCTTAACTGTACCAATGAACTCCGAATCGAACAAAGGCATGCGGATGTGCAAGGTGTCATGAACGAGCACGATATCATCCACCTGGATAACCTCTTCACCATTGTGAACGCGCATGTGCCACGTGCCACTGTCCTCAACAAGATCAAAAAGGAAGGGCAGGATCGCGGCCCTCGCAGCCGCGCCGGTGCGCACGTCCATTTCCATGCGCCATGGGCCTTCGCGAAGCGGTTTCCGCGCAGGCGTTCCGGTGGAGTTGGAAGCGCAGCCAGCAAGTAGCAATACGCCGGTGAGCGCGAGAGAGAGAACGCTGAGCCGCATGGAAAGGGTCGCGAATATAGACCCCTTGCGGGTAGGCGGAAAACGGCTTTGCCCCAGACTTGGGACGCTGAGGACTACACGTCGAACTTGATGCCCTGTGCAAGGGGCAGCGACAGGCCGTAGTTGATCGTGTTCGTCTGGCGGCGCATGTACGCTCTCCAAGCGTCGCTTCCGCTTTCGCGGCCCCCGCCGGTCTCTTTCTCGCCGCCAAAAGCACCGCCGATCTCCGCACCGCTCGTGCCGATGTTCACGTTCGCGATACCGCAATCGCTGCCAGCGGCGCTCAGGAACCGCTCCGCCTCACGCATGTCGGTGGTCATGATGCTCGAAGACAAACCCTGCTTCACGCCGTTCTGTATCGCGATAGCGTTGGTCACGTCACCGCTATACTTCAGCAGGTAAAGGATCGGAGCGAACGTTTCTTCCTGCACGACGTGCATATCGGGCGTCGCTTCCACGATCGCGGGCTTCACATAGCAACCGCTGTCATAGCCACTTCCATTGAGCACGCCGCCCTCCATGAGCATCTTGCCGCCTTGTTCTTCGGCAGACTTCAGCGCCTTGTTGTAGAGGTCTACGGCGAGTGTATCGATCAAGGGGCCCACATGGTTCTTCTCGTCCAGCGGATCACCGATACGCAACTGTGAATAGGCCTTCACGAGCTTCTGCTTCAGCGCGTCGTACACGCTGTCGTGGATGATCAGCCTGCGAGTGGTAGTGCAGCGTTGACCGGCCGTGCCTACTGCACCGAACAGCGCAGCGCGCAAGGCGATATCGAGGTCGGCTTTTTCCGAAACGATGATCGCGTTGTTGCCACCGAGCTCGAGCAATGCACGCCCCAAACGCTGGCCCAGCGAGGCACCCACGGCTTTGCCCATGCGTGTGCTGCCGGTAGCACTCACCAAGGGAACGCGCACGTCGTTAGCAAGCCACTCCCCTACTTCACGGCCACCGTTCATGATCACGCTCACGCCCTCGGGCACGTTGTTTCGCTTGAAAACTTCGGCGGTGATCTGCTGGCAGGCAAGACTGCACAAGGGTGTTTTCTCGCTCGGCTTCCAGATGCACACATCGCCACAGACCCAAGCGAGCGCGGTGTTCCAGCTCCACACCGCAACGGGGAAGTTGAACGCTGTGATGATGCCCACGATACCCAGCGGATGCCACTGCTCGTACATGCGGTGCTCCGGGCGTTCGCTGTGCATGGTAAGGCCGTGCAATTGGCGCGAAAGACCCACGGCGAAATCGCAGATGTCGATCATCTCCTGCACTTCGCCCAGGCCCTCCTGGTAGCTCTTGCCCATTTCGTAGCTCACCAGTTTTCCCAGCGCCGCCTTGTGTTCGCGCAGTTCTTCGCCGATCTGGCGCACCACTTCACCGCGCTTGGGTGCTGGCCAAGTGCGCCATTCCTGGAATCCTTTTTCCGCGGTCGCGACCGCCGCTTCATACTCGCTCCTCGCGGCACCGCGCACCGTGCCGATGAGCGCGCCATCAACAGGCGAATGCGACGCGAGCTTCTCCCCCTCTCCTTTCAACCAAGTGCTTCCGGTGGAAACGCCGCTGTGCTCTTCACCGATGTTCCATCGGTTCAGCAGGTCGGCGACACGGGATGGAGCGGTAAGGGTGGACATCGTTGGGGTGCTTGTTGGCATTGTGCGAAAAAGTCCGCAAAGGTAAATGGCCTGCTATGCCTCTGGTGGCGCCTCAGCTTGACGGAAGCTCCCGAATGCACCCCCAACAGGTCCGTTCCTGCGTATTCGTTTGATAATGAACAGAATAGATGCCACCTTCAGAATTGGTCGCTGCGCCCCTATCCGCATCGCGGGACAGGTTGGACGCTTGCCGGAGACCTCCAGCTCGACAGAAGCGGCAAAAAGGGGCAAATACGGATCAGGTCTTCCTGGCCAGGTACAAAGTGCTCGATGTTGGCCGGGTCGTCGCTGCCGCGACGAGGTTCGACGCCATTCCCAGCAGGGCTCCTTTCACCAAGGATCCGAATGGCCCGGCACCCCGATAGCGTTCGCTTAGCATGCTAACGTATGGGGCATCGAACCACATGGGGCGGGTACCGATGACCTCGAAGCCTTGATCGGCGAGCAGGCGTTTCAGGTCCGTGCACCGGAAATGCGACAGGTGCCGCGGCACATCGTACGCCGCCCAACCGGCACCGTAGTATTGTACATCCCAACTGTCGCGGTCCGGAACAGCGATCAGTAACAAGGCTCCTTGGGTGGCTCGAGCGTGAAGCTTCTGCAACGTGTCGCGTACATCATGAATGTGCTCCAGAACATGCCAAAGTGTAATCACCTGGAACTGTTCCTCGGCGGGTAGTTTGTCAATGTCCGCAACAACGGCCAATGCATGATTGGCGATCGCTTGTTCACGAGCCTTTGTGCTGGGCTCTATGCCTTGCACTTGGTATCCCCTGCCCTGCAGGTAGCCCAGGAATTCGCCCGTGCCACAGCCCATGTCAAGCACGCGGCCGGTGGAATGGTACCGTGCCAACAGCCGGTGCTTGCTGCGCACGGCCAGCTTGCGTACGAGTTGGTAGGTAAGTTGTTGGATGCCCGCCGTGGCGTTGGTGTGCGAGATATAATTCTCGGACTCGTAATAGGCCCCGATATGGGCAGGGTCCGGGCGCGGGTTGGTCACGCAGAACCCGCATCCTTCACAGGTCTGTAGGTTGAAGGTAGCCTTGCTGACGGTGTGATCCCTCACCGACAGGAATGGAGTGAAGGCACCCCCGCAAACAGGGCAGGCCAAAAGGGTTTCGGAGTATGGTTGTTCCACGTGGAACGATCGATCTTTAGCGGCCCAAATAGACCATGAGTACGCTGAGGTCGGCGGGGGAAACACCGCTGATGCGGGATGCTTGTCCGAGGGTGCGTGGGCGGATCTTGTCCAGCTTCTGGCGAGCTTCTATGGAAAGGGAGGTGAGTCGGGCGTAATCCATCTCGAATTCCAGGGGGACATCTTCCAGGCGGGACAGCTTCTCCGCAGTGCTTCGCTCCTTGGCAATGTATCCGTTGTACTTGGCGTTGATCTCGGTCTGTTCGATCACTTCTTCGCGCAGGTCGCCGAAACTGTTGGCGGTTCGGGCAAGTGTATCGGAAAGCCGTTCCAAGTCCGCGTAGTTCAATTGGGGCCGGAGCAACAGGCTGTTGAGCCTGATCTTCTGCTTCAGCGCATCTGTTCCACGTGGAACGATTACCGGATCGGCCACTTCCGGAGACACGCTTTCGGCCTCCAGGACGTTCGTCAGTTCTTGTGTGAAGCGTCGCTTGTCCTCGGCCCGGCGCATGCGCTCGTCGCTGGCCAGCCCCAAGGTGTGCGCGGCCGGGGTCAGGCGCAGGTCCGCATTGTCCTGGCGCAGCAGGATGCGGTATTCGGCCCGGCTGGTGAACATGCGGTAGGGTTCTTCGGTGCCTTTTGTGATCAGGTCGTCAATGAGTACTCCGATGTAGGCTTCATCCCGCTTGAGTGTGAAGGGGGCCTTCTCGCGCAGCTTCTGGTGCGCGTTGATGCCCGCCATCAGACCTTGGCAGGCGGCCTCTTCATAGCCAGTGGTGCCGTTGATCTGCCCTGCGAAATACAGCCCGTCCACCAATTTGGTTTCCAGGGTGTGTTTTAGCTGGGTAGGGGGGAAGTAGTCGTATTCAACAGCATAGCCGGGGCGGAACAGGTGGGCGTTAGCGAAGCCGGGAAGCAAGCGTAGGGCAGCGGTCTGCACATCCTCTGGCAAGCTGGTGCTGAAGCCGTTGATGTATGTCTCCACGGTGTTCCAGCCTTCGGGCTCCACGAAGATCTGGTGGCGGTCCTTGTCTGCAAAGCGGTCGATCTTGTCTTCAATGCTGGGGCAGTAGCGTGGCCCACGACCTTGGATGCGCCCATTGAACATGGGGCTGCGGTCGAAGCCTGTGCGCAGGGTGTCGTGTACCGCTGCGTTGGTGTAGGTGATCCAGCAGGAGAGTTGCTCACCCCCTCGGCCTGCGGCCATTCCCTTGGAGGGGGAGACACCCCTCGGACCGATCGGAGACACGTTGGGCAGGTAGCTGAACTTGCCCGGAACCTCATCGCCCTTCTGTTCTTCGAGCTGGCTGTAATCGATGCTGCGGCCGTCCACGCGGGGCGGGGTCCCTGTCTTCATGCGGCCCGCTTCGAAGCCCAGTTCCATGAGCTGCTCGGTGATGCCGTGACTGGCCTTTTCGCCGGCCCTGCCGCCCCCGAACTGCTTCTCGCCGATGTGCATCACCCCGTTCATGAAGGTGCCGCTGGTGAGCACTACGCTGCGACAGGGGATGCTTCGTCCCAAGCCAGTATCAACCCCGGTGATAACCCTCCTTCCCGTAACATCGAGCGAGGTAGAGATATTGACCACGGTGTCCTGTAGGAAGTGGACGTTCTGCGTGCCCTCCAGCATCTGTCGCCATTCTTTGGCGAAGAGATCGCGGTCGTTCTGGGTGCGAGGACTCCACATAGCGGCACCCTTGCTACGATTGAGCATGCGGAACTGAACCATGCTGCGGTCGCTCACAATGCCGCTATAGCCTCCGAGCGCGTCGATCTCCCGCACGATCTGGCCCTTGGCTACGCCACCCATGGCGGGGTTGCAGCTCATTTGCCCGATGGCCCCCATATTCATGGTGATCAGGAGCACGCGACTGCCGAGGTTGGCGGCGGCGGCGGCGGCCTCGCCACCCGCATGGCCGGCACCAACCACCACTACGTCGTATGTGTCAATGCTATGGGCCATGTTCCACGTGGAACGATCGTTCAATCGCCTGACCCACAGTGATTTTATTGGATTTCATGAGTACAAGTCCCAAGGACGCGTCAAAAGTAGAGCGGAAGAGGCGAATGAGAGAATGCGCGTATACAGGTATGAGTGCCAGTTCGGCGCTCACCATCAACCCCTCCACCCACAACCCTGTTCCGCTTGCGTTTCCGGGACGGACCTTGTTACCTGGTCGCCTACCCCAAGTTGTTTCCGATGCGCGCATAGACCATGTCCGGACGCCAGGGCAGTTCCGCACCGCGCACCATACGCATAGTGCGGCCCTGCTCCGTGTAGTTGCGGTCCTGCAGGAATTCCAGCGCGACCGCGTTCGCCTCAGGCAGCCATACGCCGGTGACATGCGGCAGATGCCAGCGCAAGAGTTCGAGACCGGCGAAGGTGTTCTCCGCAACCACATGGCCTTCGCCCAGCAGCACCATGTAATTGCCCTGCACTTTCCCCTTGTTCACGAAAATGCGGCTGGCGTAGAAGTGTTCGCTGATCAACACGCGGCGATCCTCACCGCTGGCGAGTTTGTCGATCCGCAGGATGCCCATGCTGTGATGCGGCTCGCAGAGTTCCACTTCATCCAAGGTAGGCGCTTCGCATTTGCCTCCGGCGTAATGCACATATGCTCCCTGGTCACGGAATCCTTGCGCGAGGAAGACTTGCACCGAGGCTTCGTCCACGAGCGCGAATTGTGTGTGGCACTCCTTCATCTCCAACTCACGGATGAGCGCCGTGAGCAATTCGCCCTCGAGTTCAGCACTGCGGAAACGCGGTATCATCAGCCGCTCGCCGATCCAACCGCTGCCGTTGTGCGCGATGGCCGTGCCCATGCCGCTCACGAGCGCCTCGCCGAAGATGCTCTTGATGCATATGGCGTAAGGCGTGCCCAAATGCCAGCGGATACGCGCAGCCATGAAGTCCCAATCCGCCGGCTCCAGTTCGGCGAGGTCGAACTCGATGTCCTCCAGGGTAAAGGGTTCGATGGTCATGGATGATGGAACGAAGAAAGGCGTTCGTTCGTTCGGTGCACAGGGGCAACTCACCCCGGCTTGCCGCAAACTCCCCGGACAGTGCCTCAACGGGCACGAGCTTGTAGATCGAACGCTTCCGATCAAAGTCCCTTGCCGAACAGATGTTGCGCCAAGGGCGACGGCCATGGATAATATGGCTCGTTGTTCTGCAGGTCCCCGACGAGGTTGATGACGGCAAGGAAGGTGTTGCGTTCAACGCGCACTTCATCGGGGGATTCATTGGCGGGTTCCGCTTGCGGGTTGACCATCATGTATAATCGGAAACCCATGAGGCCGAGAAAGATTCAGCAACATGGAGAAGGCGGTCGCCAGCACAAACGGGGTCGGAGGAGCGTATCGGATGATGTGGGCGAACAGCGTATCCATACATGAGAGCATGTCCGGATCGTGTATGCTGGTTCGTTCGCGGCTGGGGAAGGAGAGGAAGTCAACGCCAAAGACCGGCGTAAGCGTTGGGTACACTTATGATCGAGGGTCATCGCTGCGGCGCAATGCTGTGCGGTCGAAATCGTTGAGTTCGGCGAATCGGGCGGGCCAGCTCCGGATCTGTTCAAGCTACGGCAGGCATGCCGACCGAGGCATCGAGGGAGGCACCCAAGGGCTTGGCAAGCCGGGCAGCGGCCTCGATGGGGGGCAGCGCCCGCTATATGTACCGGAGCGAAGTTGGAGGCGTCAGGGTACGGTTGATGTGGTGCTTGGAGCAGTCAGCCACCAGTCACCTCGCCGTAATCGGCAGTGCTATGGGTAGCGGCGGGAAGACTTGCGGGAGCGGCGACAGCCCGCTTGTATTTGTCTGGGCCAACGAGCCGCCGGTTCGACTTTGACCTTCCCGCAGTGGAAAACCAGCAACCTGCCAACCTCGCGGGGTCTCGGCCTGTCTTTTCTTTTGGCGCATGATCGTCCCCTCCATGTCCTTGGAAGAAAAGCTGGAACATGCCCGCGAGGATCTGGAGAGCGTTCAGCGCAAGTATGCTCACCAGTTGAAGAAGATCGAACATGACCTCGCCGCGAGCCGGGACAAAAGCGTACGGATGTTCCATGATGATTACCGATCACCGCTGAAGAACAACTGGCTCATCACCATACGTGTTACGAAGAAGCGCGCGCGGATGTACCCCGTGGTATGGTGGCAATTCGCGGAGACCGGCCTGGGGGCCATGACAGTGACACCTGACGGCAGCACCTTCTTTTTCGACACCCATTTCCTCCAGCGCTATCGCGAGCGCGAAAGCGCGGTGCCGGAGGCCATCGGCAACATGCGCCTCTTCTTCCGCACGAACCATGACATCACCATGAAGCTGCTGGATACCTACCGTCATGGCCTGCGGGAAGCGGCGGGTATCGCTGTGGAAGGACTCTTTCTCGGGACGGTGCGCCCCGGCGGCATCATCGGGTGCGATACCTTCCTCAGCCAGGATATGCTGCACAAAGACCAGCAGGCCCTCCGCATCGAGCTTGAACATCATGCGCATTCGAAGCATCTTTCCACCGCTCAACTGGCGCAGATGCGCCGTTGGTCGGAGGACCTGTTGCGGGTGATCAACGAACAGAACGAGTGATCGCGACAACATTAGGTTGCCATAGCCTGCGCCCGCTTTTCTTCTCGCCCTATGTGCCGCGCTCGGCGCACACGCGCAATCGAAGGCCATCACCGAAGATGGCCGCCAAGTTCTCCTGAACAACGACGGCACGTGGAAAGCCATGGAAGCCGTTGCGTATGGGACACCGCTCGATACCTCGTGCGGTGCGCTCCTCATCGCCGGTGTGGATCCGTCCACTGGCAAGCCGAGCGTTTCATCCCCGTTGATCGTGGTGAGCTCCGATGGCGGCAAGACCGGTATCGCCATCGTCTTGATGACCTCCGCGAAACCGGGCCAATACCTGTTGGACCTCACGTGCGCAGGGGCGCAGGGCTGTGTGCAGAAGTATGCCCGCGTGGACCTGTTCTACCGCGACGGAACGCACGAGCAGGTGATCAGTGACGCCACGGCCAACTGCAAGGGCAGCATTCCCGTCCACATCGGCGGATCCTTCGGTCGTAAGCCCCTGATAGGCGAACTGGTCGGCAAGGAGAACAGGTCTATGCACGCGTGGGTGGGTGATGCCTTTGTGGAGTGCGCGCTCACGGAAGAGAACAGCCGCACGCTCATGTACAGCGCGCGTTGTCTCTTGCAGTAGCGCTGGCGTCAGCGACCGTAGTAGAACATGAGGCTTGCCTTGGCCAAGGTATTCTGGCCGAGGCTGAAGCCCACCATCGGCGCAGCGGCCTTCGCATCGAGCCCCAGCTTGTCGGTCTTCAGTGCATACACCGTGATGATGTAGCGGTGCGGGCCATGTCCTACCGGTGGGCAAGGGCCGCCATAGCCGATGCCGCCGAAATCAGTCATGCTCTGTATGGCACCAGCGGGCATGCCCGGCATACCGGAGGAACCAGCGCCCGCCGGAATTCCTTTCACCGTGGCGGGAATATCGAAGACCACCCAGTGCCACCAGCCGCTGCCGGTCGGGGCATCGGGATCGTACATGGTGATGGCGAAGCTCTTGGTGCCTTCCGGCGCATTGGGCCAGCTCAGTTGCGGGCTGATGTTCTTGCCCGTGCAGCCGAAGCCATTGAAGACCTGTTCATCGATGGCCTGGCCGCCAACGCTCGCGCTAGTAACGGTGAATGTTTGGGCGTTTAGCGCGATGGCTGATAGCGCCGAAAGAACGAGCGTTGGAATGCGCATGATAGGGATGTATGATGATGTCGAAAGTAATGACCGATGCGATCCGTCCATTGGCGAAGGCGATCCACAAGAGCGGACGGCTTCGAACAGCCCCGCTGGATATACTCGCATCATGACCCTCCGCGCGTCGTTGTTCGCATGGCTCCTTTGTTGTGTTGCTTGCCACAATGCCGAGCAACCAACAACCAGCAACCAACAATATGTAGCGGAACCACGAGGCATCGACAACATGGCCTACAAGTGGGCCACCGTGATCCTCGAAGGCACCGCGAACGACACCGAGCGCAACCGCCCGCGCCCGCCGGTGAACAGCCGCATGGTGGCCTTGCCGATGATCGCGATGTTCGATGCGTGGAGCCGTTTCGATAGTGTGGCCGTGCCGGTGTATTTGGAAGCGGAACGACGTCCTGTGCATGAGCGCACGGTGAAGAACAAGGAAACCGCGATCAGCTATGCCGCCTGTCGCGTGTTGCAAGAAGTGTACTGGCAGGACAGTGCGCTTTTCGCACAGCGGCTGAAGGAATTCGGCTATGACCCGAACGACCGAAGCATGGATCCATCAACACCGCAAGGCATCGGCAACCTCGCCGCACGCACGGTACTCGATGCACGCCACCACGACGGCAGCAACATGTACGGCGATGAACCCGGTTCGGACACCTTGTATGGCGACTACACGCATTATGAACCGAAGAACACTTGCGACTCGCTCTGCGATATCAACCGCTGGCAACCGAAATACTTCATCCGGAACGGCAAGCGGTGGGCACCCGGCGCGTTGGCACCGTTCTGGGGCCATGTGAAGCCCTTCGCGTTGGACAGCGCATCGCAGTTCCGCCCGCCGCCGCCGCCGAAAATGGGGGACCCCGAAGTGGAGAAGGAAGTGCGTGAAGTGGTGGAACTCCAAGCGCACCTCACCAACGAACAGAAGGCGTTGGTGGAATTCATGCGCGATGGTCCGCGTAGTGTTCAGCAGGCGGGCCATTGGCTCATTTTCAGTCGCGACGTGAGCATCCGCGACAAGCACACGTTGGATGATGATGTGAAGATGTATTTCATCGTGAGCACCACGGCAATGGACTGCTTCATCGCGAACTGGGAGGAGAAGTATTTCTACGACAACAGCCGACCGTACCAGCAGGTGCATTACCTTCTGGGCAAGAAGGACATCGTATGCTGGGCCGGGCCGAACAAGGGCATGAAGAAGATGAAGGGATCGGAGTGGCGGCCGTATTCCCCGGACTATTTCCTGTGCCCACCATTCCCTGCGTACGTGAGCGGGCACAGCACTGTGAGCGGTGGATGCAGCAGGGCACTGGAACTCTTTACGGGAAGTGATGTGTACGGAAAGGAGGTGAGACTGCTTCCGGGATGGCTCACCGAACCGGGCATCACCAAGGACAGCGTTACATTGAAGTTTCCGACGTTCTCTTCCACAGCGGAACAAGCAGGGTTCAGCCGCGTGCTCGGCGGCTACCACATCATGGTGGACAATGTGGAAGGATTGAAGTTGGGCCGCAAAGTGGCCGAGGTGGTATACAGGAAGTGCATGAGCTATATCAACGGCACTGCAAGCAAGTAGTACATGGCGTCATGTGGACATGCGCCGAAATGCTCATGGACCACCCCTGTGGCCACCGCGTATCTTTCACCGTCGAACCGCGTTGCAACGCAGGTAATACATGGCCATGGAGATCAGGAAAGTCGAAGCGTCGGAGATCACCCACGAGCAATTCACCGAAGAGCACTGGAAGCCGGGCATCCCGCTGGTGTTCAAGAACGCGAGCAAGGTGTGGAAGGCCAATGGCACGTTCACGCCCGACTGGTTCCGCACCAACTACGGCGACCGGAAGACGGTGGTGAACGACAAGGAGTACACCATGCGTGAGGTGATGGACCTGGTGGAAGGCAAGGACACCAGCCGCCCCGTTCCCTATCCCTGCAAGTTCGAGCTCACCACGCAGATACCCGAAGTGATGTCCATGGTAAGGCCCTTGGACATGGGCTTCGCGAAACCGAACTGGTTGGAGAGCGGCTGGTTCAAGCGGGGCTATTGGGGCAGCGCGATCGAAATGTTCATCGGTGGTCCGGGCGGGAAATTCCCCTATGTGCATTTGGACTACTACCACCTCAGCGCGTGGATCAACCAGTTGTACGGACACAAGCAGTTCACGGTATGGCCGCGTGGGCAGGACGAAATGCTTTACCCCGAACCGAACGATCGCTGGAAGAGCAGCATCCCCGACATCGAGAACGTGGACCTTGTGCGTTTCCCGAAATACAAGGACGCCACACCGATCACCTTCGTGGTAGGGCCTGGTGAAACGCTCTTCATCCCCTTCGGTATCTGGCATACCGCGAAGAGCCTGGAGCCGACGATCTCCGTCGCCTTCGACCTGCTGAACGAGCACAACTTCCCGCTCTTCCTTCAGGATGTGTGGGCCTTCAAGCGCCGCAAGGGCATTGCCAAAGCGGTGGCCGCCACGAGCTACGCCGCAATGGGCGGCGTGATGTGCCGCATGGGCGATGCGATGGGAGTGAAACGGTAGCTTCGGGGCGTGCCCACCAATACTTCCGTATCGCGTTGCTTGCTGCTGGCGTGTTCGCTGCTGGTTACCGCTACGCTCTTCGCGCAGCCCGTGATCTCCGACAGCACCTACCTGCGTATGGGGAACAGGAGCAAGGCGATCGAGGCCATGCGCTTCGACCTGAAGTCGTATCGGGACACCATCCGCAGCTACCGGGACGCGCTGGACGCAGCGGTCACCTCAATAGACGCGAGCACGCCGCAAGCGGAGGACAAACGCGCACGCATCGGTCGACTGCGCACGGATCTGAACACCTTGGAGAAAGAGATGAAGCGTGCGCGCAAGAGAACAAAAAGCACGTCCACCACGCCCTTGGAACTGCTCGCGCATTCCTGCGCCGGATCGATCCAGCGCGTGGGAACGCTCCGCAGCAATATACTGGCCGAGCATGTCAAGCTCGTACCGTAGGCTTGGCGAATATTCCGTTCACTCCTTGATCCCGCGACCGCGGATCACTTGGAGCAGCACCGCCACGAGCGCGATCACCAGTAGCAGGTGTATGATGCCCGTAGCGCTGTAGACGAATACGCCGAGCAGCCAGCCGATGATCAGGATCACGGCGAGGATGTAAAGCAGATTTCCCATGTTCGTAGTTTTCCTTCCTGGAGCCGATCACATGCCAGCCCACGGATCGTGGGTACGAAGGGGATCGGTCCGCTAGTGTATGCCGGAACGTGTGCAACGATCTCCCCAGCGGTTGTGGACTTCATTCCACGAAAGGGATCGAGCGGTGGCTGGGGGCTTTCCTATTTTCGGCACTGCTGGCCTTGTGCGAGTTATCGGTATGGCCCTTGTGCAGGATAGGCGCTCTCAGCACAATGCCTTTCCGGATGAGGATCATGAACGGCACCAACAGACCCCGGAACCCAGCCGCATGACCAACATGAAGATGCTACTGATAGACGATGAACAGGAAATATGTTTGCTTCTGCAAGCGATCCTGGCCCGGCAGGGGGTGGCATCCTCCAGTGTACATTCACTTCAGGAGGCCCGGCAAAGCATGAAGCTCGGCAAATTCGATGGCGTGTTCCTGGACGTGAACCTTCCGGACGGCAAAGGCTATCTGTTGATCCCGGAACTGAAGGCGACCTTTCCGCACATACGTGTGATCGTGATCAGCGCCATGGACCAGGAACGCACCGGAGCGATGAACGCCGGTGCCGATCTCTTTCTTGCCAAACCGCTCGATCTTCGCACTATCTTGGGAAGCCTGAAGGATGTAGGGCTCGTGAATTGACCCCCTTCGATCCAAACCATCCACCACATGACCGGACAACGCCTGCTCGTCGTAGATGACGACCACGACATTTGCCTGCTGCTCTCCAAATTCCTGGAGAAGCGCGGCTATGCGGTACACACCGCCGGGCGCAAGAGCGCGGCCTTGGCGTTGCTCCAGGAGCATCGCTTCGACCTGATCCTGTGCGATCATCGCCTGCCGGATTCGGACAGCTTGGAAATGCTCGGCCACTTCCGCGAAGGCGCGCCCGGTGTTCCGGTGATCGTGATCACGGGGTACTCCGATGTGCGCATCGCGGTGGAGTTGATGCGCAAGGGCGCGCACGACTATGTGGTGAAGCCGCTCTATCCGGACGACATCGTGCTGCGCATCGAGGATGCGCTCACGCACAAGGTGACGACGGAAGAACTGCGGAAACCCGCTGCGGAGCGAAAGGCGAACACGGTCGCAGGGACCGAATTCGTGGAAGGCACCGGAACGTTCTCCGCGCAATTGATGAAACACATCGAGCTGGTGGCGCCCACCGACCTGTCCGTGCTGATCACTGGAGAGACCGGGACCGGGAAGGAGTACGTCGCCAAGGAGATCCATCGCCGCAGTGCGCGCAGCGGCAAACCGTTCGTCGCGTTGGACTGCGGTGCGCTGCCCGCCGACCTCGCGACCAGCGAACTTTTCGGCCACGTGAAGGGATCCTTCACCGGTGCGCTCGGCGACAAGGAAGGCTGTTTCCAACAAGCGAACGGCGGCACCTTGTTCCTGGACGAAGTGGGCAACCTCACCTACGACAACCAAGTGAAATTGCTGCGTGTGCTACAGGAACGCAAAGTGCGGCGCATCGGCGATAACAAGGAGATCCCGGTGGACGTGCGCATCATTGTCGCCACGAACGAAGACCTCACCGTGGCCGCTGCCGACGGGCGGTTCCGCGAAGACCTCTTCCATCGCCTGAACGAGTTCGCCATCACGCTGCTGCCCTTGCGGGATCGCACGGAGGATATCCTGCTTTTCGCCGAGCACTTCCTTCTTCAAGCCGCTTCGCGCCTGAAGAGAACAGCGAACAGCCTCTCACCCGAAGTGCGCGATCGCCTACTCGCGCATCCGTGGATGGGCAACTTGCGCGAGCTGAACAACGTGATCAAACGCGCCGTGCTGCTCTCCACCACGGAGGCGGTGGGCATGGAGCAGATGCCGATCGAGATCATCGCGGGCGCGTCCATGCGCCCCAGCGCGCAAAAGGGCAGCGCCGCCCCATCCGGTGATGACCTGCGTGCGGTCTCCCACCAAGCGGAGAAACAGGCGATCATCACCGCACTGGAGCGCAACAGCTTCAACAAATCGAAGACGGCCGAAGTGCTGAACATCGATCGCAAAACGCTCTACAACAAGTTGAAGATGTTCGGTATCGAGATCTGAACCTGCTTCTGCGGGAATGCCCCTCGGTACCCGGACGTGCGCACCCGTTGTTCGGTGCGAGCGTCCGCGCGCGCGCGGATCCGGCTCGCAGGGGAAGCAACGCCCCGATCGCGGACGGGATCTCCACACGGGACATGCGCTGATGCGGGGACTGGACAGTCAGATGGATGCGGGGGTCATGCATCATGTGCGTGCACGGGCAATTGTGGCGCGCCCTGTGCGGATGATAAGGGCATGACCACGACCAACCTCCCCGAACTCATCCACGAGCTGGACAAACTCGGCCAAGTAAGCGTGCATGATACCTTGGACGGTATCGAACTGCTCGTGGGCAAACCGGTGAATGTCCATGAGATGGACGACCTGATATGCGATGCGCTTATCGCCGACCCGTTGGGACGCACCGAAAGCCAGAACGAATGGACGATCCGGTTGTACAAACGCGAAAGCCTGCGCGGCGCTTCGGACATGCGCGTGGTGCGCACGGGCGACACTAGCGAATACATGCTGGAGCGGGCCGCTTGAACGAACGTTTCACAAAACACCAGAACAACATGCCTTCCGACAAACACTTCGACCCCCCCTCCACGATGCCCGAAGCATTGCAGGACCATCAGCCCGACGACATGCCTGCCGCCAGGTCGATCGGCATCGTCATTCTCTGCCTGCTCGTGGTAGGTGCCATCATCGCGGTGGTGATCTATGGCCGTGTGAATCACGACAAGGACACCACCGATCCCGCGCAGCGCGAGGTGGCCCGTTGAACTGCCGCGAACGCGAGGCATCCCGCATACCAAGGAAAAACCCGATGTGCGATCACATCGGGTTTTTCATGTTCAAGGAGCTATCGCGCATGCCTTAGCCGAGACGCTTCGCCACCTCGTCCCAGTGTACCACGTTCCAGAAGTTCGCGATGTACTCGTCACGCTTGTTCTGGTACTTCAGGTAGTAGGCGTGTTCCCATACGTCCATGCCGAGCAGCGGCGTACCGTGCAGCTCGCTCACGTCCATCAGCGGATTGTCCTGGTTCGGTGTTGAGCCTATACTCAACTTGCTTCCGTCGGATACCAGCCACGCCCATCCGCTGCCAAAGCGCTTCATACCGGCCTCCGCGAATTTCTCCTTGAACTTTCCGAAGTCACCGAACACGCCGTTGATCGCATCGAGCACTTTGCCCTTCGGCTCGCCGCCACCATTCGGCTTCATCACCTGCCAATAGAGGTTGTGGTTCCACGTGCCGCCACCATTGTTGCGCGCCTTCGCGCTGTACTTGGAAATGTGCGCGAAGAAGTCCTGCTCCGTCGCGTCGGTGATGTTCTCCTCGGCGATCGCTGCCGCCACCTCCTTCACATACTTCGCATGGTGCTTCGTGTAGTGGATCTCCATCGTCTGCTTGTCGATGTGCGGCTCCAGCGCATCATAGGCGTAGGGCAAAGCCACTTGTGCGAACAGGAGCATCGTTGGTGCGGAGCCTTCCACATCGGCAAGCGTTTCTGTCGGGTCATCGTTGAGCGATCGTGTACTGGCCAACAATGGCGCGGCGATGAAGCTGCCCGCTGCTACACGCAGGGAGTGTTTCAGGAATGTGTTGCGGCTCATGGGGTCCATGTTTTTCGTGGTTGGTTGGAAAGGCATACGCGCAATTCCTGCGCCGATGATCCGCGTCCGGCGGTTCCCTTGCGGCTCGTTACTGTCATGCGATCGGTGAGCGGCGCGCAACCGGGCGGATCGAACCCTCGTGTGGCGGATCATCCACAGATCGAAGAGAACAGACCCCGTGCAAAAAGCAAGAGGTAGAATGGGCAGCGATCGGGCCGGCACAGGTGCGCACCGCGCTGCACAAGGTGTTCGCGACACACGCATGGATCGAGAGCGAAGATGATCCCGTACTGGAACGGTAATGGATGAGCCCTTCAATACAACCCGATGAAAATGAGGACCGCACTGATGATCGGAACGATCGCGCTGTTCAGCACGATCAGCACCCAAGCGCAGGACAAGAAAGAAGGTCATCCCCTGGACAAGGCATGGGTAGCGATGAACATCGCCATGCTGAACGTGGAGCTGAAGCTGAACGATGAGCAGCAAGCGAAGGTGAAGGCGATCGATGAGCGCTTCGTCAAACGACATGAAGCGTTGGACGCTATCACGCCCAAGCTCTCCGACACCGCAATGTCCAACAAGGTGGAAGCCCTGATGGATGAGCGCGACAATGCGCTGCGCGCCGTGTTGAACAAGGAGCAGTACGCCCAATGGGAAAAGAAACGCCACATGGGCACGAGCGAACTGCGCGAAGACCAGAAAGACAAGATGAAGACCCAAGGCAAGGACTGACCCTACGGTCCGGATCCCCGACCCTTCATCGATAGCAAAGGCCCCAGGGATGGGGTCTTTGCTATTTCCTGCGTACCCTTCGAGAAGAGGCCCTGATCCTATCGCAGCGGCACTTCCTCACCACGGGAAAGATCTTCCACCGTGACAAGTCCGGATATAGCAGGGTGCCTCAACAATAACGCGCTGTTCCGGATCGGCATGGGCATCGCAGGACCACGTGTGATCAATGATCACAGCCATGGGTAAAAGCAACCTTCTTCTCACGCTCCACTTCTGCGCAGCAGTGGTGATCCATCAAACGACTTCGGGACAAAAGCTATTCGATCTCGGCCCGAAGGCGGGCATAAGCTCCAATGACCTGTCACTGGGTTCCTCGCACACTGCGGTGGTCGGATGGCAAGGAGGTCTCTTCGCTCGCATAAAGCCACCGCTCTTCCCCGGCCTGCAAGGCGAGGTGTTGCTATCGAGTATTGGAAGTGATATCCAGTTCAATGGTGCTGCCGATGCCCATATTCGTTCATTCGCAGTGCAGGTACCGGTCTTCATCGTGTTCGCGGTCGGCCCTGTGGAGCTTCATTGCGGAGGCTATTACGACCGCTTTCTTTCCACATCAGCGGAAGGAGGGGTGAATACCGAAGGCAGTGCGAACAGCAGCGGGACCTTCAGCGAAGGCGACTATGGACTATTGCTCGGAGCCGGTCTGCATCTCGATCGTTTCTATGCGGGTGCCCGGTACAACTATGGGTTGAAGGCCATCGGATCCGGCGATGGTTTCCTAGGGGATGCCAGCAACAGGCAGGCCCAGGCGTATGTCGCATACGGCCTGTTCAAGTGATGGAGCGGATCCGCGACGACTACTGTTTGCCCTTCGCGATCGCGAACTCCTTGCGGATAGCGCTCCACTTCGCATATTGCGACGGGCTGAGCACCGAGCGCAGATCCTTGTCACGCTTCTCGCGATTGGTCTGGTCAGCAGGAAGATCAGCGTACTGATCGTCGATCGTTTGCGACCGCTTCATCTGTTCGTTCGTCAGTTCCAGCACATGGCCGATGCTGTCGGAGATGATCTCCCATTTCGGGAGGTCTTTGAAGGATCGCGTGGTCTGCGCGGTTGCCGGTCTTGTGCAGGCGAGTGTCAAAGCGATGATCAGGATGACGGTTTTCATGGTGCGTGTTTTCCTCTCCCGTGCCTGATCCTGTGCCACGAAGCAGGGCCGAACAGGAAGCAACTGGGGCCCCATGACACAAACCACGCGCATGGGCGCTTCATGAAAAAGAGGGAGAACGGGAGAAATGGGAGCGTGGCGGTACGTTCACGTACGAGCGCAAAGTGGGACAGGTCTTCCCCGATCCTCAAAAAGACAAGCCGCGCGAAAGCGGCTTGTCGCGTTGTTGGCGCAACGAGCCTCCATTACATGGGAGCAACATAGGCCACCAAGTAGAGCACATACTCGGCGAAGAAGAACCACCAGAAGCGCTTGTAGAATTTACGGATGGAGCTGTAGCGGCCCAAGCGGATAGAGAACGCGTTCATGATGAAGAGCGCGAACAGAACGATATGCCCATAGAGCAGCACAGATGTCTCCATCGATGGCGTTGCGGAAACGCGGAAGCCCGCATACTTCATCGCAATGGTGAACAGGTAGGCCGCACCCACCAGCAGATGACCGGCGATCACCGCGGTCCTTGGTGAATAGAGGATGGCCAATGTGCGGATGTGGTACCGCGCATCGCCCTCCACGTCGGGCAGATCCTTGAACCACGAGATCACAATGCTGAAGACGATGATGAACACGGTAAGGATCTTCACGTTCTCCGGCAGCACCAGCGATCGGTTCACGAGGTAGTTGAACACCATGAAGCCGCCCACGTTCACCAGCACACCGCGCACCGTGGTAATGGCCACGGCGGCCGACAAGTGATGCCGCTTGAGATGGAACGGAGGCATGGAATACGCCCAGCCGATGCCAGCGGCCAATGCGATGATGCCGAACAGATAAGGGGAGACGAACGAGGCGATACCGAGACAAACAACCAGCGCCGTATACACGATCACCATCGCTTGGCGAACGGTCAGTGCGCCGGATGCGATAGGCAGCCAAGGCTTATTGATCCGATCGAGCTCCACGTCCGCCACTTGGTTTATGCCGACGATAAAGACATTGCACGCAATGCCCATGACCAGCGCGAACAAGAGCATGAACGGATGCGCCTCGCCATGTGCGGAGCAAACGATAACGTACAGCGTGCAGATGCTGACCACACTGCCGATGATCGTGTGCGGCCGGCTGAACTGCCAAAGGATGCGCGCTTGGTTCATGGGCCCGGGCGTATCCCTATCACGATCAGTGGCACGCGACCCTTGGCCAAGCGAAGGACCTGGACGCCCGGACGCGCGCTGGTGAAGAGGGCTTGGTAGTGCCGTGCCGAACGCGAACGCAACACCGATACCACACCATCGAACCCGATGGTGATCAGGTTGATCGGGAGCACGTAAGTGAAGAACAGCCGCCACACGGAGAAGGGGCGGATGAACGGAGCGAGAAGCAAATTCCCTGCGGAGGCAGCGAACAGGACGCCCAGTAAACAGGGGGCGCTTGGTTCGAGCACCTCCACGAAAAAAGCCATTGCCCCGGCATCCTGCACACGCTGCACTATCCGCAACTTCTCGTCATCGCTGAAATGGTGGAGCGCGTTGAACATGGTATAACACGTCCCTCGCGAGAAGCGCATCGCCAACACATCCGCCGGATGATCCAGATAAGCGATGCGGTCATCGCGCGATCGCGACGGGTTCGGGAACTTGTCGCTCAGCGTGAGCGTGGTGAATTGCCCGCACTCCTTGAAAATGCTGATGGCCGGTTCACCGCTGCCGGAACAGAGGTCCCATAAAGGACGCGGTGTGAACGAACGTGCACGCAAAGAGTCCACGAACGGATCATAGAAATGGAAGCGGGTGACGAGAAAGCCGATGAAGTCCGTCTGGTAGTTCCGGAACAACGAAGGGAACCAGTGGCGATCTTCCAGTTCCTTCACGGCTCATCAATGTTGCTTGGCGGTTGCCTCCGCATGCTGGCGGGCAGGCGCGACAGGGTCGCATGATCGCATGGCGGACCGGAGACACGCTCACGCACGGGGTGTGATATTCGTTGGTGCGCGAACATGCTTCACCAGGCTCCGGCTTCGCTCACCTCGTGCTTTGAACTGTTTTTTGGAGTTTGCCAAGATCATAGCCATTCTCCTTTGCGCGGATGAGTATTCCTTGATACACATCATCGGGAATACGCGGTGTGCGGGAGAGGACCCACAAATACGTTCGACCAGGATGCCCCACTACGGCATAACTATAGTCCTCAGCCAGATCGATGATCCAGTACTTACCGGTGAACGGCCAGAAGAACCGCACCTTCAATTTGGCGTTGCCCGACCCTTTCTCCACGAACGCCTTGCCTTTGATGTACGAGAGCTTTCCGTTCACACTGTCGCGGTTGCAACGGTTCTCCACGATCACGAACCCCTTGTCGGTCGTGGTGTATTCAGCTGTGGTGCAGTGGCAACCTTTCTGAAAGCGCTGCGGGAACGAAGCGATCTCGTACCACTTGCCAGCGTAACGGTCCAGATCAACCATGGGGACCGTACGTAGCGGTTGTGCTGATGAGAGTGTGGTCATGACCAGAGCCTGAATACAAGCAACCAAGTTCTTCTTCTTGTGTGGCCGCACGGCCCCCTTGAGGATCATTATCGCCACTGGTCGGCTCAATGCATTGTATGCCGTGTGATATCCGCAACTGCTCCATCAGCAGCGAGCGAACCTTGGCCCTCTTGCAAGAAGGCAAGTACATCTTTCGCGATGCGCTCTTTGTGCGAGGCCAGCAGCCCGTGCGCCGCTCCTTCATATTCGACCAACCGGCTGTGTGCAATGCTTTTTACCGCCGCGCGAGCTGTTGCGCCGATGGGCACCGTCCTGTCCGCCGTCCCGTGGATGATCAGCGTGGGCATGGTGAAAGAGGGCATGTCCGGGCGGAAGTCCGTAGTGCCGAAAGCTTCGGCGCAAGCCAGCGTGGCCTTCAAGCCTGCCTGCATCGCCATGTGGTTGGACCAGTACAGCACTTCATCGCTTACCGGCTTGTCCAGCATGCCTACGCCATAAAAGTCCTTGAAGAAACCGGCCCAGAAATGCGGTCGGTCTTTCTTCATGCCTGCGGTCATCTCCTCG
>JANMKC010000360.1:0-3404 GCA_031371785.1 Flavobacteriales bacterium
TGCACGTTCGGGATCGGGCGAGATGAACTGTATGGCGAGACATGCCAGATCCACAGCGCGGTCCGCGGTTGCCCCATGCTTGCCATGCAACCGTTCAGCTTCTTCCAAGAAAGGCACCACGCGTGGCGCTTCCCATTGATACCAAGGCCCTTCGATGCCCTTCAGTTGGAGCGCGTCCGCGATCGCCCGCTCATCTCCTAGTTCGCGCGCTTTCCGGATGGACAGTTCCACCAAGGAATCGGCCTTACGCGGATCAACGAGTATGTAGGCATAGGCCATGCGGCGCAACAGGTCGACTCGCGCTCGATCCTCCTCAGGATGTTGGTCGAGGTCGCGTTGAAGCGCGACGATAGCGTCGTGCTGGGCGTGGAGACATGGTGCCTGCAAGAGGAACAGGACGAACCACGCATGGAAGAGGAAAGGTCTCGGGTGGTTCACCACGTTCGTAAAAGCGCACAAAATGTATTTCCTTTTCTGTCCCATACGCACCTCACCGGCGAACGGTCGCCCTTACCCGTTGGCACCGTTCGTCCGATGGTCAGCATACCGTCGATCGGCCCGCGCTGCGCACACCCGATCACTCCACCACCATCCGTTGCGCGAAGTGTTGATCACCGACTTCCAGCGTGAGGAGATACACACCCGGCGCGAGCGTTGCTTCCAATGCGATCGGGGTGTTCAGTCCTTCGGCATCGCAGGGCAATGAGCGTCTCAAGGCCACCCGCCCCATCGCATCGTGCAATTCCAATTCGGCATGGTCCACGGTCGTGTATGGACAGGAGGCGCGCAATGAGAAGCCAGTGCCGTCATTGGGGCTCGGGTATGTCAGTATCCGCTCCTCTGTCATATCCGCGCTTCGTTCGCCTCCGTCGACGAGGTTGAAGCTGCAGACGCCGTCGGTGATGTACACCCCGCACGATGGGCCGAAGGGGCACCACGTCGTTCCTCCATCGAAGCTGGCACGCACACGTACATCGTAATTGTAGCAGGGCACCAGCGGGTTGGTCTCCCATGGGCCCAGCACAAGGCAGGCGTTGTTGCTGGCGATCCTGCGCAGGTAGGGGAGTTCGCTGTTGGACCACTCGAACTGGTATTTGTTCGCGGTCTGGAAACCACCGCCCAGTGCGGGCCGGGTGACCACCTGGGCATAGATGCGGTCCGATCCCTCGATGTTGTGCATTGACCCGCAGCTCGCGTGCGGCCCTTGGGTCTCCACCTGGGTGACAAGGCATCCACCGGGCTGCGCCAGTTTGAAACGCGTGGCCGGCCCGAAGGGAGCGTAAGTACCGTTCACGCGGGAACGCACGCGCACGTTCAGCAGCGGTCCCACCGGCAGCGGAACCGAAACGATGCTGTTCAATTTGAGCTTGGTCGCGCGCAGCGCGTTCGCCCCGGTGTTGCCACCACTGAGGGCATGGCTTCGGAAGATCCGTCGGCTGTAGCCTCCATTAGGGTTGAAGAACCAGAACTGGTAGCCATCGTCCGTCTGGTCGCCGATACCCCATTGGTTGCTCACATCTGTGTTGGGCAGGCAACGGATCACATCGCTCATGAGCCAGTCATCGCGGTCCTGGTCCTCATACCGGATCTGATCCTGGCCGGTGGGCGTGCAGAAGCCGTGGCCAAAACCGATGGTGCTTAGCGCGCCGAAGTCACCGTTGCCGGTATTGTTGATGATGCGGTAGCCTGTGAACTGCGTAACGAGCATGTAGCCGCCGCTCAGGATGCCATCGCTGCCCGCGTCATGCACGCGCAGTTCGAAACAGCCTTCGCCCCGCACGGCCACGTCCTCGTTGTACGTGTCGTTGTCCCCGAAGGGCATGTCCGGCCCACTGTCCACCACGGTGTTGGTGCCTTCGTTCACTACGTCCCAAGTGACCTCGTCGCCGTTGGCATCGGTGGTAACGCGCAATTCGAAATGGTACAACCCGTGGCATTCGCAGTTCGACAAAAGGCGATCATCGTCCGTCTCCCCATGGCCATCATTGCAGGGATCCCCGTTGAGCCCGTAGATACCTGGGCAGTCATCCAAGGCATTGCTCACCATCCCGGATGGTTGCTGGCACTGCAGATAGCCGTAGCCATCACCATCGAAGTCGTAGTAGTACATCGTTGCCGCAAGTATCTCCAGTGAGCCGCTCGTCGGAGTTCCGATGATCACCGGGTCGCTGCTCACCACCCGTATCTGGTAGCCAGTGCCGGACGGTACGCCAAAAGGGATCACACCGTGCTTCGTCCCGCTGATGGCCTCGATGAACGTACCGATGGCCGTTGGAGAGGAGAAGTCGCCGTTCGCATCGCTCAGTTGCATGGTGAACACGTTGTCCTGCGCGAAGACATCACCGATGATGTTGCAATACACGTCGATATCCCCGTTGCCCGTGCAAATGGAAAGGCCGATGAAGCCCCCGCTCGTCAGTTCGTTGGACAGCTCGTACTTCCAGAAGTCGAAGTACTGGCCGTTCCCAACGTAGCCGTTGTTCCCTATGCCGAAGGCGAACGCGTGGTTCCGCGGTTGGCCTTTGAAGTCGGTATTCGTGTACCACTGGTCGTTCAGTGGGCTGTATTCATAGAAGTCGCGGTAGAAGATGTTCGCATGCCAGCCGGTGCCCACGAAGCCCCGCCCACCTGCTGCGAAGCCCAACATGCCATCGCGGATCTGATCGCCGACCGGTCGCGGGCAGCTTGCGCGCAAGGACCAACTATCGCTCGCGGGGTCGTACCTGTTCAACTGTCCGATGGGGAAGCAGACGTAGCCGTACGCTGCAATGGAGAAGACGCCGCAACCATTCCCCGTGTTCCCGGGAACGTTGGCGCGCTGCGTCCAGCCGTCGGTAATATGATCGTACTCGTAGAAGTCCAGCTGGCCGAATGAATTGCCGCCGCCCAGGTATCCCTTGCTGCCCACGGCGAAACCGATCGCGCTGTAGCGCGCGGCTCCGGGCACGCTCGCTTTCTGTGTCCAGGAATCCGTCGAAGGGTTGTACTCCCAGAAGTCGCTGAACGTGTTGAACAGGTCGTGGCCTGTGCCCACGTAGCCTTTGTTGCCAATGGCGAACCCGGCGGCAGCTACGCGCGCTGCTGCTGGCAGCGACGCGCGTTGGGTCCATATATGCGTGCTCGTATCGAACTCCCACAGATCGGCCGTTGGTCCACTATTGCCGTAACCGCTGCACACATAGCCTTTGGTGCCGATGGTGAAGGTGACGGCCTCGCTCCGGTTCGCATAGCCGATCACCGGCCATGCGTTCCACTGCGTGTTCGGTTCATCGTAACTGTAGAAACGTGTTTGATACAGGGTTTGACCGAGACCGACATGACCCTGGCCGTTCAGCTCGAAAGCGATGGAGCTCGTGCGCGCTCCACCCGGCACGGCGGGCGCAGTGGTCCTCGCATCCATCAAT
>JANMKC010000373.1:0-14269 GCA_031371785.1 Flavobacteriales bacterium
TCTCGCACCACGCGATATTCTTTCAGGATGCGCCCGGCCTGGCGCATAAGCCACACGGGCGTGCGTTCGGTGCGTTCGCCACGGGCCGCGCGCAGCAGCAGGTCGTTTGCCAGCATGGGCCGCGAAAGTATCCGTCGCATAGGGTACGAAAGAAGAAAGGCGACCGAAGCCGCCTTTCAGCTTACTGATCATGAGGACCGGAAACCGAGAGAACCTGATCAGTTCCCAAAGGTCCAGCCGATCGAGAGTTCGATCATGTTCGTGAACGCCTTGTAACGGAGATTGCTCTGGCTGATGTCTTGGGCTGTAACGATGCCGCGATAGAACCGGAGATCGAAGTCGAGTCCCATATCGAGTTCATATCCAACGCCAGCGAGCACCAACACTTCCGCTTTGGTGAAATCCTTGGTGGCGGAGGATCCGGTTTTCGATGTAGCTGTGAACACAGGGTCGTTCGTGAATGATTGGCCGTTCGCCGTGCCTTTGACCTCAACGGTCTCATCGGTGTTCAACTTCCCTCCCATGAGAAAACCGAAGGAGGGTCCGACCATGAAACGCAGGTTCGAGTTGGGTGAAATGGTCAATGGTGCGGAGATCTGGAAATACTGCAGCCGCTGATCGGACTTGTCCGTGGTCTTGCGTTCGGCGGTGCCGATAGGTTGATTGTTCTGATCAACGACCTGAAGGCCCGTTTCTGTTGTGGTGTTCTCGCTCTTCACCCGGCGGAAAGAGAAGCCCAGTTCGGGACGAAGGCCAACCATTTCCGAGAACGGCAACTTCATGTAGCCACCGAACTGCAATCCCAAACCTTTGGGTGTGGTGGGAGCTTCTTTGGGCGTCGGCTCTATGGACTGTGATGCGATCACGTAATTGCCGCCAACCCTGATGCCGAACTGGATCTGGGCTTCTGCGCTGCCGACGAGCAGGGCGGCTGCCGCGAGGGCGATGAACTTCGGTGTATGCTGCATGACAACACGGTTTTGGGCAAACCTACTGAGCCTTCGCGAAACCACCATCCCGAATATTGGGGATGCCGGACAAAGACAATTCGTGTTGCCTCCGGTCGTTGATACCTTGTTCGATATGCGAGCCGCACTGCTCTTCCTGACCGGATCCACCCTGGTGACCGTTGAGGCACAGACCTCGATCGGCCTGTTCGTTGGGCCATGGACCGACCCGGTGTTCGGTACGAATTCAATAGGCGCGGGCGGGCTTGTAGAGCATCGCATCGCCGACAGCCTGAACCTGGTACTACGCATAAGCGCGGAACAACATTGGTGCGCAGGCCAGCATACGCACTACACATCCGATGACACCGCAACAGGACAGGTGGCGCGTCGCTTCGAGCGGGATGTCCAGACCCGTTACACGCGATGGATGTTGCACGCCAAACTCCCGCTCACCTCGGAGGAATGCAGCGATGGTTTCTTCCGCGGTGCATACGCATTGATCGGGGCTGGCTACGCGCTCGGCTCCATCTCCTCGCGCTCCACAGCGGTGGACGTTCTCCATGGAACAAGCGCCTATGTGAACACCGACGAAAAGCTGGAGGCCTGAAGCATCCGCCTCGGTGCCGGCCTGCAGCGGGCTTACCGGTGGGGCGTGCTCTTCGCGGAGATCGAAATGGACCTGAGCATCGGCAGGGCTCGCGCCGCTTCGTCGCCTTTGCTCGGCGGGAGCATGGGCCTGCGGTGCGGCTATCGCTTCTTCCTCACGAAGACCTGATCGCTCACCCCGCGTGCTGCGCGCGGATGATGTTCAGCGCACCACCCGCTTTGAACCATTCGATCTGCTGGGCGTTGTATGTGTGGTTGCAAACGACCGTGTCGTTGCCGCCGGCTTTGTGTTTGAAGACGAGCGTCAACAGCTTGCCCGGTGCGAACGATGTGAGATCGGTGAAGTCCACGCGATCGTCCTCTTGGATCCTGTCGTAGTCGGCTTCGTTGGCGAAGGTGAGCGCGAGCATGCCCTGCTTCTTCAGGTTGGTCTCGTGGATGCGCGCAAAGCTCTTCACCAGCACAGCGCTCACACCGAGGTGGCGAGGCTGCATCGCCGCATGTTCGCGCGAAGATCCTTCGCCATAGTTCTGATCACCCACGATGATGCTTGGAATTCCTGCGGCCTTGTATGTGCGTTGCGTCGCGGGCACGGGACCATAAGCACCAGTGAGCTGGTTCTTCACCTTGTCCGTCTCGCCGTTGAAGGCGTTCGTTGCACCGATCAATGTGTTGTTGCTGATGTTGTCCAGGTGTCCGCGATAGCGCAGCCACGGCCCGGCCATGCTGATGTGGTCCGTAGTGCATTTGCCTTTCGCTTTGATCAGCACCAGTGCATCCGTGATGTTCTTTCCGTTCCACGCGGGGAACGGTTCGAGCAATTGCAGACGCTCGCTGTCCGGCTTCACAACCACTTGCACACTGCTGCCATCGGCGGCGGGCGCTTTGTAACCGGCGTCCTTCACAGCGAAGCCCATCGGAGGAAGTTCAATGCCCTTTGGCTCATCGAGCTTTACTCTTTTGCCCTCTTCGTTCACCAGTTCATCGGTGAGGGGATTGAAGGTGAGATCACCGGCGATCGCGAGTGCGGTGACGATCTCTGGCGAGGCGACGAAGGCATGCGTGTTCACGTTGCCATCGTTGCGCTTCGCGAAGTTCCGGTTGAAGGAAGTGATGATGGAGTTCTTGCGGTTCGGATCGTCCGTATGCCGCGCCCACTGGCCGATGCAGGGACCGCACGCGTTCGCGAGCACCACGCCGCCCATGGCATCGAAGGTGGCGAGGATGCCATCGCGTTCGGTGGTATAGCGCACTTGCTCGCTGCCCGGGGTGATGGTGAATTCGCTCTTCGTCTTCAGCTTCTTGTCCACGGCCTGCTTCGCGATCGACGCGCTGCGCGTGAGGTCCTCGTAGCTGCTGTTGGTGCAGGATCCGATCAAGCCCACTTCGAGTTTAGCAGGCCAGCCGTTCTCCTTCACCGCTGCGGCGAACTTGCTGATGGGCCACGCGAGATCCGGAGTGAACGGACCGTTCACATGCGGTTCCAGATCAGACAGGTCGATCTCGATCACCTGATCGAAATACTTCGCGGGATCCGCATAGACTTCGGGATCGCCTTGCAGGTGTTCCTTGATCGCGTCGGCCATCGCCGCGACTTCCGCGCGACCGGTTCCTTTCAAATAGCGCGACATCGAGTCGTCGTAGCTGAAGGTACTCGTGGTCGCGCCGATCTCCGCGCCCATATTGGCGATGGTGCCTTTGCCGGTGCAGCTCATGCTTTCGGCGCCGGGGCCGAAGTATTCCACGATCGCACCGGTGCCGCCTTTCACGGTGAGGATTCCCGCGACCTTCAGGATCACATCCTTCGGCGAAGCCCAGCCGCTCAACTTCCCGGTGAGCTTTACGCCGATGAGCTTCGGCCATTTCAGTTCCCATGCGAGGCCGCTCATGACATCGCAAGCATCCGCGCCACCGACACCGATCGCGATCATTCCGAGGCCACCGGCGTTCACCGTGTGACTATCGGTACCGATCATCATCGCGCCGGGGAACGCATACTGCTCCAGCACCACTTGGTGGATGATGCCCGCGCCCGGTTTCCAGAAACCGATGCCGTACTTGTTGCTGATACTTTCCAGGAAATTGAACACTTCGTTGCTCTTCAAGAGCGCATCCTGCAGGTCCTGCTTCGCTCCTACCCTTGCTTGGATGAGGTGATCGCAGTGTACCGTGCTTGGAACGGCAACGGTCCTGCGGCCCGTGGTGCTGAACTGTAGCAGTGCCATTTGCGCCGTGGCATCCTGCATCGCGACGCGGTCCGGTGCGAAATCGACATAGTCCTTGCCACGACCGAAGGGCTGTTTCGCATCGCCATCCCATAAGTGGGCATAGAGGATCTTTTCAGTGAGGGTGAGCGGTGTACCGATGGCTTTGCGGGCAGCGGCCACACGGCCGGGGAAACGGTCGTAGACCGCACGGATCATGTCGAGGTCGAAGATCTTGGACATTCGGGGCTTGCAGGGTTGTTCCGGGCAGCGAAGGTACTTCCAGCGGGTTCCGGACCTTGGGGATCGGTCGCAGGATATCGACATCCGGTCGATCGGAAAATGGATGGAAGCGGACGGCGATTACCTTCACCGTCCTTCCCACGGTCACATGCCGACGATCCTGACACCCAAGGCCCAACGCTCCGGGCGATCGTTCGCCATCATCGTTGCGGCGGTCGTGCTCGGTGCTCTCTGTGCGCGCCTCATTGACCAGGAGTATCATCCACAACTGCTCAACATGGCCATCCTGCTCGATCTCCTGGTGGTGGGATCCATGCTCTTCCTCTTGCAGCGCATCTCCCGTTCGCGGTCCGTTTGGAAGCCGTGATCTATGCGCACCTTCAGCCTTCTTTTCTGCGTTGTTGTGGGCTTCACAGGTCTGCAAGCGCAAGCGCCCTATTCGTACTACCTCGACTCCACCAGCATCTGGTACGAAGAGATGTACGGAGTGGACGGGTTCAACAGCTACTACTCGCGTCTCACCATCTACAATGATGGCGACACGGTGATCGCCGGCAACGCGTTCTTCAAGCAGTACTACACGCGCTGGGATTCCACCGTGCATGTGATGTTCCCCTCCCCCCCGACGGTCACAACCTCGGGCCCGCAGTACTACCGGTCCATGCGCGAGGACAACCTTGCCCGCTTCTGGGAATGGCGTAGCTGGCTTGGGACCGATGTGGTGATCAACGACTTCAACCTTGCTGTGGGTGACACATTGCCGGATGCGGCCAATTGCTTGATCGATTCCATGTCCGTGATCAACTTCAACGGCAGTCCGCTGAAGCATTTTTTTCCTGTGTGGCTCGCGGTCGGAAGCGGTGTGATCGAAGCCGTCGGGACCACAGGTCCGCTATGCGGCTTGGGGATCGAGAGCAACATGTGGGTGACGTGTTACGGCAAACAGGGCCTCACCCTGCAGATCGATACATCAGCAGACTGCTCGGTGTGGCCTGCGCCAGTGTACCAGTTCCAAGCCTCACTTGGATCCAACGAGCAGGTGCGGCCGTCATTGATACACGTGTATCCGGTCCCCTCCACTGATAGGATCATCGTGGAATGGGGTTCGGGTACGATGGATGAGATACGCCTCGTGGATCCGCATGGGGCGATCGTCGCTCGTTCTTGGTGCGTTGGAAAAAACCGCATCGAAATTTCGTTGGAACAACTGGCTCCAGGTGTTTATGCCATGGAGTTCCGGGATGGTGACCGGTCCGTGGGACACCGCGTGGTGATCAAGCAATAGCGGTCGGACCCACCGTTCAGTCTATCATCAGAACCGGATCCGCGAGAAATTGCGGATCGATCGTGGCACCGAACCCCGGACCTTCGGGAACATGGATCGCTCCGTTGGATCCGTAAGAGATCCCACCGAATACCGGATCATCAGTGAACATCAGGGGCGTATCCATATCGCAGTACTTCACCACAGGGCTCGCAAGCGCGAGGTGCGCTGAGGCGGTGAAGCCGAGACGTGATTCGAGGAAGCCGCCGATCTGTACCTCTATGCCTGCGGCTTCAGCGAGGGCGATGATCTTGCGCGCTTTGAAAAGACCGCCGGACTTTCCCAACTTCACATTGAAACGTTGGCAGGCCCCCAGTGCGATCAAGCGTTCCGCATCGTGATGATCGCAGCAGCTTTCATCAGCCATGATCGGGATCGGCGAGTTCTCCCTTACCCCGAGCATCTCCATGAACTGCCAACGCGGGATCGGTTCCTCGCAATGCTGGATGTTGAGCGATGACAGCGCATTGAGCACGCGGATCGCCGTGCCCGGATCCCATCCTTGGTTGGCATCGATGCGCAAGGGAACGATCGAAGGGATCGCTTCGCGGATGCGGGTGATCCGCCTGATGTCCAGATCACCATCACCACCGAGCTTCACCTTGATCACAGGGAATCCGGCCTTCACTATCGCCACGGCATCAGCCGCCATTTTCTCCGGATCACCGATGCTCACCGTATAGTCGGTAACAAGCTCGCGTGTCTCCTTCCCGCCGAGGAACTTCCAAAGAGGATCGCCTGCCGCCTGCGAAGCAATATCGTGCAGAGCGATATCGAAGGCGCTCTTGATGCTGTTGTTGCCGAAGATCAACCGGTCCATGATCCGATGCGCACCTTCGATGTCGCACGCGTCGTGCAGGAGCAACGCGGTGGCCAGGTGCTTCCCAACGGCCATGCAGGTCTCGATGGTTTCCCCGTTGATGGTCCAGAACGGGCTGCATTCACCGGTGCCTTTCAGGCCATTGCTCGCCTCGATGATGACGACCACGTTCTCCACACGGCGCAACGCACCGAGCGAGGTGACGAACGGTTCCTTCAGCGGGATGCGCAGCGGATGGATCGCCACACGGACGATGGACGTTCCTTTCGCGCTCATGCGGCGGCGAAGATGGGCCAAAGAAAAAGGGTCCGCCGTACGGCGGACCCTCGTTCTTTCCAGTGGGTCAGGCTATGCTCACTCTTCCACCACTTCGAACGGGACCTGCTTGATCACGTCGCGATGGAAGACGACCTCGGCCTCGTAGGTGCCGATGGTCTTGATGGCTTCGCCTTTCAGCTTGATGTGCTTGCGGTCGATCTCCACGCCGAGGGCCTTGAAAGCATCAGCGAGCATGATGGTGTTCACGCTGCCGAAGATCTTTCCCTTCTCGCCCACTTTCGCGGCGATCTTGATCGTTTTGTCGGTGAGCATCGCGGCGAACTTCTCGGCCTCGGCTTTCACCTTGGATTCCTTGTGCGCGCGCTGCTTCAGCGTTTCGGCGAGTTGCTTGCGCTCGCTGTCCGTGGCGCTCACGGCGAGGCCGCGGGGCAGCAGGAAATTGCGGGCGTACCCTTCGCGCACCTTCACCACGTCGTTGGCGTAGCCCAGGTTGTCCACGTCTTTCTTCAGGATCACTTGCATGTTCGTAGGTGTTCCGGGTTACTTCATCATGTCGGCCACATACGGCATCAGCGCCAAGTGACGGCTGCGTTTCACGGCCTGGCTCACTTTCTTCTGGTACTTCAGGCTGGTGCCGGTGATGCGGCGGGGCAGGATCTTGCCCTGCTCATTGATGAACCGCAGGAGGAAGTCAGCGTCCTTGTAGTCGATGTAGGTGATACCGAGCTTCTTGAAGCGGCAGTACTTCTCCTTCTTGGTCTCGATGGAGATCGGCGTGAGGTAGCGGATCTCGTTGTTGGCTCCACCACCGCCGCCACCTGTTGAAGGGGCTGCTGCTGCGGGAGCCGGGGTCGTTGCTGTTTCGCTCATGACCGATGGGGGTTAGGCGTTCGCCACATTTTCCTTCTTCTTGCGCGGGGCACGGGCCGGTTTCTCGGCGGGCGTTTCACCGTTGGCCACGGCTTGCGCGCGGTCACGGCGACGCTCGGCGAAAGCGATATGATGCTTGTCCATGGCCACGGTGAGGAAGCGGATCACGCGTTCGTCACGGCGGTATTCGGTCTCGAGTTTTTCGATGAACGCAGGTTCACCTTCGAACTCGATCAGGTGGTAGAAGCCCGAAGACTTCTTCTGGATCGGATACGCGAGCTTGCGCATCCCCCAGCTCTCTTCGTGGCGGATCTTTCCACGGCCTTTTTTCACAAGGTCTTTGAACTTGGTTACCGCCTCCTTTGTCTGGTCCTCGGACAAAACGGGAGTAAGGATGAAGACGGTCTCGTACCGGTTGGTCATGTATGCCGTTCGGTTGTTTGGGGGCGCGAAAGTAGCGAAATACCCATTCGCTCCAACTGCCAGTGGCACAGCTTCTGGCCAAGAGCCGCGAGCTTCGAGCCAAGAGCTTGAACTTGGTTGAGTTCGTGGCTCGAAGCTCGCAGGCGGAAGCCCTTGTTGAGATCTCCAATAACGCCGCCCGCGTCGGGTTGATACTTTCGCCGCGTTCCAATGGAAAAGTTCATCGTCAGCGCGCGGAAGTACCGCCCGGCCCTCTTCGACACGGTGGTCGGCCAAGAGGCCGTTACCAGCACGCTGAAGAACGCCATCAAGAGCAACCACCTGGCATCGGCTTTCCTGTTCACCGGCCCACGTGGCGTGGGCAAGACCACCTGCGCGCGGATACTCGCCCGCACCATCAACTGCGAGAATCTCGGCGCGGACCTTGTTCCCTGCGGAAAATGCGCGCCCTGCACCACCTTTGATGAGGGCCATTCGCTGAACATCTTTGAACTCGATGCTGCCAGCAACAATAGTGTCGACGACATCCGGAACCTGATCCTGCAAGTGCAGATCGCGCCACAAGTCGGCACCAAAAAAGTGTACATCATCGACGAAGTACACATGCTCAGCAGCGCGGCGTTCAACGCGTTCCTGAAAACGCTGGAAGAGCCTCCCTCCTACGCCATCTTTATTCTCGCCACCACCGAGAAGCACAAGATCCTGCCCACGATCCTCTCGCGGTGCCAGGTGTTCGACTTCCGCCGCATCACGGTGACGGACATCGCCAAGCACTTGGCGGAGATCGCGAAGAAGGAAGGCATTGAAGCCGAACCGCAAGCCTTGCATACGATCGCCCAGAAAGCGGATGGTGGCTTGCGCGATGCGCTCAGCATCTTCGACCAGTTGGTGAGTTTCTCAGGGCACCGCCTCACCTACCATGATGTGGTGAAGAACCTGAACGTGCTGGACCATGAGCACTACTTCACGATCACCGATCAGCTGATGAAAGGCGACACGCCCGGCGCGCTGGTGGAATTCAACGACATTCTTTTCCAAGGCTTCGATGGGCACTTGTTCGTCACGGGTCTCGCGAGGCATTTCCGCGACCTGCTGGTTTCAAAGGATCCGCGCACCATCCCCTTGTTGGAAGTGAGCGAGGACCTCTCCAAACGGTACGCGGAGCAGGCTGTCGCCGTGCCGATCGAACTGCTGGTGCAAGGACTGGAGAAGCTCGGCCAAGTGGACACGCAATACAAGAACAGCAAGGAGCCGCGCCTGCTCGTGGAACTGATGCTGATCCAACTTTCCCGGCCGGTGCAAGCGAACAGCAGCGGCGTATCCGCGGAAGCGGTCGAGGAAAAAAAAAGTCCTGACGGTCGGTTAGCTCCTCCCGCACCATCGGCAGTCGTAGTTACCGAAGCGTATCCAGCGGCGGGCCTGCCCCCTGCATCGTCCGCCGAAGCGCCTCACGAAGGCGCGGCCCCTGCCCCTGCCCTTACTCTTGTTCCTGCCCCTGACTCTACTCCCGCTCCCGCTCGTCGCATCGTACGCGGCGGCGTTACGATCAAGGAGCAGATGGAGAAGCCCCTGTCCATGGCCGCAGAACCAACGCCGATGACGGACACGCCGGGCTTGGAACCCGTGCAGGCTGAAGGTGTGGTTAAGCCGATTAATTACAACCTGCTGATGCAGGTGTGGAACGCTTACGCTTTGGCCCGCAAGCGCGAAGGCAAGAACAGCCTCCACGCCACCCTCACCGCCAAAGAGCCCATCATCGCCGGACCCAGCGCGCTCACCTTCGCCATTGTGAACGAGGTGCAGGAGAAGTACATGCGCGAAGAGAAGCCCATGCTGGTAGGCCACCTGCGCCGTGAACTCGCCGACCCGTTGCTCGAGCTGCACGTGACCAAGGAAGTGATCACCAACCTGCGCCCGCGCTACACCGCGAAGGACCGCTTCAACATCATGGCGGAGAAGAACCCCGCGCTGCTGAAACTGCGGGAGGCGTTGGATCTGGATCTGGGATAGAACCGTTGTTGGTTGCTGGTTGCTGGTTGCTGGGCTTCCGACATGCTCCACTGATGGCTCCTTGCCCATGTGCGAACCGTCAGCCTTGGGAGCAGCAACTACTTTCGCCCAACAATGGAACTGGTACACGACACTGACCAACAACCATCAACCAACAACCAATAAACTGAGCGGAATGTCGAAGATCAAGGTGGCCAATCCCGTTGTGGAACTCGATGGCGATGAGATGACGCGCATCATCTGGAAATGGATCAAGGACCAACTGATCCTTCCTTTTGTGGATGTGCCCATCGACTACTATGATCTCGGCATCGAACACCGCGACGCCACGGACGACAAGGTGACGGTTGACAGCGCCAAGGCGATCCAGAAACACCACGTCGGCATCAAGTGCGCGACGATCACCCCTGATGAATCGCGCGTCAAGGAGTTCGGGTTGAAGCAGATGTGGAGAAGCCCGAACGGCACGATCCGGAACATCCTGAACGGAACCGTTTTCCGCGAGCCCATCGTTATGAAGAACATCCCGCGCTTGGTGCCGGGTTGGACGCAACCGATCGTGATCGGTCGTCACGCTTTCGGCGATCAGTACCGCGCAACGGATGCGGTGATAAAAGGCAAGGGCAAACTCACGATGACCTTCGCTCCTGCTGATGGATCACCCGCAACATCATGGAACGTCTATGACTTCGAGGGTGATGGGGTGGCGCTGGCCATGTACAACACCGACGAGAGCATCGAAGGCTTCGCCCGCAGTTGCTTCAACCTCGCCTTGCAAAAGAAATGGCCGCTCTACTTCAGCAGCAAGAACACGATCCTGAAGAAATACGACGGCCGCTTCAAGGATATCTTCCAAAGCATCTACGAGAAGGACTACGCGGCCTCGTTCAAGGAAGCGGGCATCACCTACGAGCATCGCCTCATCGATGACATGGTGGCCAGCGCGCTGAAGTGGAGCGGCGGTTTCATCTGGGCTTGCAAGAACTACGACGGCGATGTGCAGAGCGACATCGTGGCCCAGGGCTTCGGTTCATTGGGATTGATGACCAGCGTGCTGATCACCCCTGATGGAAAAACGATCGAGGCCGAAGCCGCGCACGGCACGGTGACGCGCCACTATCGCATGCACCAGCAAGGCAAACCCACGAGCACCAACCCGATCGCGAGCATCTTCGCGTGGACGCAAGGCCTCGCCTTCCGCGGCAAGCTCGATGGCAACACAGCGCTGATCGACTTCAGCAAGAAGCTGGAACGCGTTTGCATCGACACGGTGGAAAGCGGCAAGATGACCAAGGACCTCGCGGTGTGCATACACGGCGAGAAGGTGGGCGCGGAGAACTACCTGAGCACGGAGATGTTCATGGCGGCGTTGAGGGAGGAGTTGGAGCGGAGGGCCTGATTTCCCCGTATTGAGAACCTGTTAGCCCAGTATGTGTATTTAGTTGTACGACTAAATTTATTCGTTCATCTTAGCGGTCATAAACTTCGAACATGCCGAAGGAACCGAACCCGTACCGTCCCGGTGCCGGGCATTCACCGCCGCACCTGTCGGGGCGCGAGCATGAGCACCGCGACTTCCTGGCGTTGCTGGAGCAGGAGCCGGTGCTGCGCAACGTGGTGCTCACGGGCCTGCGGGGCGTTGGCAAGACCGTGCTGCTTGAAGCCATGCAGCCTCTGGCCGCGAAACGTGGCTGGCTCTGGACCGGCACCGACCTGAGCGAGTCGGGCAGCATGACCGAACAGAACATGGCCATCCGCCTGATGGCCGACCTGGCTCCACTGGTGACCGGCGTGGAGGTCGCCCAGCGCGAGGTGAAGCTGGTGGGCTTCAAGCCCATGCCGAGGAACGTGCCGGTCACGCTATCGCATGCTTTTCTCGAACATGTCTACAACAGCACGCCGGGGCTGGTGGCCGACCGCCTGAAAGCCGTGCTCGAACTGGTGTGGAAAGCCCTCGCGCCGCACAAGCTCAAAGGCATCGTGCTCGCATACGATGAGGCGCAGAACCTCAGCGATCAAGCGACCGACCGGCAATATCCGTTGTCGCTGTTGCTGGAGGTTTTCCAGTCCTTGCAGAAGAAAGGCTTCCCCTATCTGCTCGTGCTCACGGGACTGCCCACCTTGTATCCCAAGCTGCTCAGTTCACGCACCTTCGCCGAGCGGATGTTCCGCATCATGGTGTTGGACAAGCTCTCAGCGACGGCCACGCGCGAGGCGATCGCGAAACCACTGAAGCGCCTGCCACCAGCGCAGCGGTTCAGCGAGGCCACGGTGAAGGAGATCATGCGCGGAAGCGATGGCTACCCCTACTTCATCCAGTTCATCTGCCGCGAAGCGTACGACGCGCATGTGCAGCAACTCTTCCGCAAGGTGCGCAAGCCGGTCGTGGATGTGATCTCCATCGTACGCAAGCTCGACAACGAGTTCTACGCGGGACGATGGAACAAGCTGACCGGTCGCCAACGCGACCTGCTCACCATGATCGCGTACCTGAAGGATGATGACGGCGAATACACCGTGCAACGCATCGTGGCCTTGGCGAACAAGAAACTGAGCAAGGGCTTCAGCGCGAGCCACGTCACACAAATGCTCGCAACCCTCGGCGACCAGGGCGTGGTGTACAAGAACCGCCACGGACGCTACAGTTTCGCGATACCGCTATTGGGGGATTTCATCAGGCGGCACGACCTTCAGCGAAGCAAGGGATGATGGAAGCAGCGCCAACGCTTCAGCAAAAAGCTGGAACGCGTGTGCATCGACACGGTGGAAAGCGGCAAGATGACCAAGGACCTCGCAGTGTGCATACACGGCGAGAAGGTGGGTGTGGAGAACTACCTGAGCACGGAGATGTTCATGGCGGCGTTGAGAGATGATCTGGAGAGGAGGGCGAACTGAATTCACTTCGAGGCTACCCTTGCTAATACCTTCGTGCAACAACGAAAGAAGTTGAACGTTCACAGCATCACTATGCCGCACATGCGTTGCGCTCGCACATGCGTGATCACCTTGGCTCTGGGTCTATCTATCATGACCAGTGCCAAGTGCGGGCACGGGTATGTCTACCTAGCCCACTACAACCAGTATGGGTCAGCCCAATATTATGAGTACGGCTATGGGATCGGTCCATTCCCGTATGCATCCAACTATCATTTGACCATCACACAAGGAGACTCTGTGCGCGTGGGAATCATGTGGACTGGTGGGTCAGGTTGTGCATTGGGTGCCATCGTCACACACGATGAAGCACCTGTCGAGGTTACGTCGAGTTCTTTCTTTGTTTCGATGGGTGGACACTACGACATGACCTTCTACAACTATGTGCTGACAGAATACTACACGTTGGACATCCAAGTAGAAGCGCAGACGTTTGTCTCCATAGTCGCAATGCAACCTGGATCGAATCCTCGCCTCCTGCTATCCTGCGCTGGTGGAAGTCTTTCGGTTCGGGTAGCGGAATGCTACGCCGGAGGTGAACTCGATCTACTGAACGCACTTGGAGTGGCTGTACGCCGTTGGAGAATTGCACGCGTTGAGAATGACGTGAACTTGGACATCGCGGATCTTTCTTCAGGCAGTTATGTCTTGAGCATGAGAGGTATCAGAGGCACAGCGAGTGTGCGGTTCTTCAAGCCATAGTGCAAGTATCGTCGTGATCCTTGTTGATCGCGCAACTTCGCGCCGCCCCATCGTTCATCGATCGCGGAGCGTGAAGCCATCGCAGCGATAACCCGACAAGACCTGGACCGCCTGGCGGTGCCCGCGATCATCAGCGGCATCGCCGAGCCGATCATTTCGTTGGTGGATACCGCCTTCGTGGGGCACCTCGGCAAGCACGACCTCGCGGCCGTGGGTATCGCCAGCAGTTTCTTTCTGCTGGTGGTATGGGTGCTGGCGCAAACGCGCAGCGCTGTCCTGGCCGTGGTGGCGCGCTACTTCGGCGAGCGCCGTGTGGATGAAGTCCGCGATCTCGTGCCCATCGCGCTGTGGATGAACGTGGGCTTGGGCTTCCTCTTTTTCGCCGTCACGAACCCCTTCGCGGAACAGATCTTCCGCCTGTACAATGCGGATGGCGAAGTGCTGCAAAAGGCCATCGCCTATTACCACATCCGCAGTGTGGGCCACCCGATCGTGCTGGCCACCTTCGTGCTCACCGGTGCGTTCCGCGGCATCCAGAATTTGCGCTGGGGCATGAGGATCAGCTAGCTCGGCGCGTCGGAGAACCTGGTACTGAACCCGCTCTTCATTTTCGGTCTTGGCCCGATCCCCGCGATGGGCATCGAAGGTTCCGCGCTCGCGAGCGTGATCGCGCAGGTGGTGATGCTCGTCGCCGCGATACGCGTGATGTACGTGCGCACAACGTTCCGTCTGTGGCCGCAGCGTTGGTCGCACCCGGATCTATGGCCATTGATGCTGAACAGCGGCAACCTCTTCGCGCGCACCATCGCGCTGAACGCCTGCTATTACCTCGGCAACCGTTTCGCCACGGGATACGGTGTGGCATATATCGGTGCGCACAGCATCGCCATGCAGATCTGGTTGT
>JANMKC010000400.1:0-3876 GCA_031371785.1 Flavobacteriales bacterium
AATAGGTGTTCACGTCGAAGAACTTGCCGCTGTTGTTCGTGTAGTCCTGTGCGTGCTCGGTCTCGCCCAGCCGGTAGGTGAAGCCGTTGTTCTTCATCAGATCGAGAAAGCGGTTCTCGGTGGCCTTTGCGGATGCTTCCGCATCCACGATCACCTTCTCGAAGCGCGCGTTGCTCTCATCGGACATCTTCTGCGTGGCGAGGTCGAAGGGGTTCTGCATGCGCACTTCGTAGTCCATGCCGGTGAAGGGCAGCCGCACGGTATCGGTCACGAGCACTTCGATGAAGCGGTCGCTCTTCTGTTGAGCGAAGGAGGGGAGGAGAGCGACGGAACAGGAAATGAACAGGAGCGCGCGCATGATCTGGTGGAATGGTGGGCGACGAAAGTCGGAGATCCCCGATCACCGCCCCTTCTCCAACTTCTTCCAACTCTCTTGGAACGCCACGTTCGGATCGAAGAGCGGATCGTTGCTCAGGATGTACGTGCCATCGGGTTTGCTCCAGGCCTCGTTGTATCCCGCGCTCAGTTCCACCTTGCCGCCACCGGGATCGCTCCATGTTTCCACGCCGCGCAAGGTCTGGCCCCAGCTTTCCGCGATGCGGTCCTGGCTCGCCTGCTGGTTCTCCCAACTGCGCTGTTGGCTCTGCGCGATGTCGTTCTGCGCGTCGTGCCAGATCTGCTGGCGCTTCCGTGTTTCGTTCTGCTCCATCGCCGCCACGTTGCTCACCATCCGTTGCACGCCCGACTGCCATTCCGGGTTGATGCGGAGGCTGGTCATCACGGTGCTCAACAACTTCCGCGCTTCCTCCTCTTTTCCCGCCGGGCATTTCAAAGCGAACTTCTGCGTGGCCTGGCAGCTGTAGCTCGCGCTCTGTCCGCCGGTCATGTAGTTCGGCATCCACGAAACGGTCATCGCGATGGCGCACAAGGCCACGCCCGCACTGCCATCCGCATAGCGCAGTGTGCCGATCACCGCACTGGGTCGGCTCTCGATGCTCACGCCCGCTTGCTGGTACTGTTGGTTCGCGGCTTGCGCTTGCTGGCGAAGTGCGTTGTTCAGTTCCTCGCTCGGTTCCACTTTCGTCACCTGCGCACCGATCTCTTGCGCCATCGGCCCTTGCAGGAATTGCCCCGCGTCCATCGGCTGGGAAATGGTGCACCGGCGGAAAACCGGGTTCTGCGCCTGCTGCATCTGCGTTTGCAACATCATCTGGTCATCCCACCAGTCCCATTGCTGCTGCGGGTAGATGTTCAGCGCGAAAGCACCATCCGGCGAGGTCACCGTCACGCGGTTCTGGATCGCTTCGGCCATGCATGGGTTGCCAACGAGCCATTTGATGCCGCCTTCGCTCTTCCAGCCTTTGGGGATCAGGATCGAATACGCTTCCATCGGTTGGGCGAAGCCTTGCGGGTCGATAACGCGCAAACGCTGAAGGACCATGTAGTCTTTGCCTTCTATGAATTTCTTCGCGGGGTGCTGGTCACCATCCGCTCCAGCGGAAACTTCAGATGTTCCTTCGGTGGTCATCAATGTTCCACTGGATGAACTTCCGCATGCGATGACGGCGAACGCGACGAGGAACAAGAGGGCGGGGCGTGACATGGGATCGTGGGTTGGAGCGAAGCTATCAGGTCGTCCCATTATTTGGAAGCGCATCCCCGAATTCGGGCATCACAGGTGGGCCGACAGGAGATCAGGAGGACCGCCGGTACGCTTCGGCCCCGTTCTCGATCATCTCCTTCAACTGTTCCATGTCGCATTGGAGGGTGTTGCTCGTGAGACTGTACGGCGTACCGTATCGAGAAAGGACCAACCGCTGCATCCATCGCGTGATCGGTGGCATCCGCATGAGCACCTCTTCCACGTTGTCCACATGGATCAACAGTATGCGGGTGCTCTTCACCTTGGCAATGGAACAGTGGGTGATGTGATTCCAGGGGATCACCGGTTGGAAACGGAACATCCCGAGCCGATGAACACCTCCCTCGTTCAACACAAGGCCGGGACGCTGATCGAAGAGTTTCGCGCCGAGCACCACCACCCCGGCACCGAAGAATACGATGCACGTGATAGCCACGAACAAGGCGCGCGCCTGGGTCAGTCCATCATACGTCGGGGCCTTTCCCCAGAGCCAGATCCCGCCTGCCACGAACAGGCCGTTGACCAAGAACCACAACAGGACTTTGCCTTTGCTCAGGGGTATGGCAACGGTCTTCATACGGTTGCCATCCGCTCCAATCTCACCACGTTCTCCACATGGTAGGTGTGCGGGAACATGTCGATGGGCTGCACATGCGTGACACTGTACAGATCCTTCAGCAGTGACATGTCGCGCGCTTGCGTCGCAGGATCGCAGCTCACATACACGATCACCGGCGGCGCCAGTTCGCGGATACGCGCCACCACGTCGGCGTGCATGCCCGCGCGGGGCGGATCGGTGATCAGCACATCGGGTTTGCCGTGCCGCGCGATGAAGTCAGCGTTCAGCACGTCCTTCAGGTCGCCAGCTTCGAAGGCGACATTGGTGATGCCGTTCAACTCGGCGTTCTTCTTCGCGTCCGCGATGGCTTCGGGTACGAGCTCCGCACCGATCACTTCCGCACAATGCCGGGCGATGAACAGCGAGATGCTGCCCGCGCCGCAATAGAGGTCGTAGACTTTTTCCTTCCCGGTTAGGCCCGCGAGCTCGCGCACGACCTCATACATCCGCTGCGTCTGCTCCGGGTTCGTCTGGAAAAAACTCTTGGCGCCGATGCGGAACTTGAGGTTCGCGTGGCCCACATCGATCAGTTCTTCCACGATATGATCCTTGCCATGGAATGTGTGGATGTCCAGATCGAAGATGGTGTCGTTCCCCTTGGGGTTGATCGTCCACAACAACGAGGTGATGTTCGGGAACTCCTGCTTCACGGCGGCGAGCAGTACTTTCTGTGGTTCCGGATGGTCCTGGCCGAAGGCGATCAGCACCATGCACTCGCCCGTGGTCGTCGTCCGCACCAGTACCGTGCGCAGCCAGCCGTCGTGCTTGCGGATGTCATAGAAGCCCGGTTCCTGTTTTCCGGCGAACGCGCGGATGAAGTTGCGCACGCTGTTGCTCGGTTCGGGTTGCAAGTGGCATTCATCCACCTGCAGCACTTTGTCGAAACCGCCGGGTACATGGAAACCGAGCGCGTTGCGATCGGTGATCGTGCCCATGCTCACCAGTTCTTCCGAAGTGAACCAGCGGAAGGCGCTCGCGGTGAACTCCAATTTGTTGCGGTAGAATCGCGTGTGCTCGGAACCCATGATCGGCATGACCTCCGGTAGTTCCAGCCCGCCGAGGCGAACGAGGTTGTCCACCACCTGCTGCTGCTTGAACGCAAGCTGCTTGGGGTAGGAGAGGTCCTGCCATTTGCAGCCGCCGCATACGCCGAAGTGCTTGCAGAACGGATCCACGCGGTCCGGCGACTTCTCTACGATGCGTACGGCCGTGGCTTCCGCCCAGGTCTTCTTTTTCTTCGTCACACGCAGATCGGCGACATCGCCCGGGACCGCTCCGGTGATGAAGATCACTTGCCCCTCGCGCTTGGCGATGGCCTTGCCCGTGGCGCCGTAGCCGGTAACGGGAATGTTCTCCCAAACGGGCAGTGTTTTTTTGTTGCGCATAGGCCGCAAAGAACGACCATGCGCACCATGCTCCTGTTCGGATCAAAGACTGCTTCGCCCAAATGCGGCTCGCAGTGACGGACGATCAGAGGTCGCCGGGCCCCGGGGCCCCCCCCCCCCGGGCCCCCCAAAACCCAAACAACAAAACCAAGAGTAACCCCCCAAACCAAAAAATTAAAAACGCCGGTGATTTTGTAGATCAAAGAGATTGTGGGGAACAGGCCCCCCAA
>JANMKC010000432.1:0-5018 GCA_031371785.1 Flavobacteriales bacterium
CAATCCGCAGTGCCGTCATTGTCGCTATCGGTATCCGCCACACCGCAACCGCAGATGCCCGGAGCGATCTTGTTCGCATCGTTGGGGCACAAGTCATTGCAGTTGGCGGTGCCATCGTTGTCGCTATCGGTATCCGCAATTCCGCAACCGCAGATGCCCGGCGCGATCTTGTTCGCATCGTTCGGGCAGCCATCATTGCAGTTGGCGGTGCCGTCGTTATCGCTATCGGTATCCGCTACGCCGCAACCGCATTGACCCGGCGCGATCTTGTTCGCATCTGTAGGACAGCCGTCGTTGTTATTGCTCACGTAACCTGAAGGTTGCGAGCACGCCAGTTGGCTTACGGCAGGGTTGCCCGAACCATCGTTATCCAGATCTTGGTACCAGGTGGTCGCCGTGTTCACCGTAACACCCACTGTCGCTGTCGCGTTCGCACAAGGCGATGTGCCTGTTACCATATAGGTGTAGGTCGTAGCTGTAGTGGTTCCCGGGGTAAAGGTCCCGAGATAGCCGCCGGTGAGACCTGCGGGTGTCCACGTTCCACCGCTCTGTGGCGATCCACCCAAGGAGTTGAACAAGTTCACCGGCGCTGCATTGCTGCAAAGGGTGACAGAGTTGCTCGTTCCAGCATTGGCTGGCGCGTTCACCGTGAAGGTGGCGGCAAGGCGGATATTCTCGCAGCTGTTGTAGCCGCAGGTAGCATAGAAGGAGTTCGTACTCGCACTTGCGTTGCTTACTACACTTTGCCCGATCGGATCGAACAGCGATCCGGTATGCACCAGTGTTCCGCTCGTCGGTGCATTGTACCAACGCACCACGACCGGCAGGGTGTAATCCACTTCGATCAGCGCGCTGGCGATGGTGGCATCGGGGTTCGTCCAGAACTGGTCCGAGGTCTGACGCGTGCGCAGGTTGATCGAGCCACCAGTGGCTGGGAAACCGGATAGGCTGATCACCGGGTCAGGGCTTACGGTGCCTTGGCCGGTGGCTGTGGTCAATTGGGTTTCCGCCAAGGTGTAAGCGCCGGAAAGTGCGACACGAATATTCTGGCGTTGAGCTTGGCCGAGGATATTGCCATTCGCGACCACGTTGAACAGCTTCAGGCGTGCCGCTGTTACCACCGCGCCTGCAGGCAGCGCGGGCATGGTCAACGTTGCGCGCGTGGTGATCGTGGTGCCTTCACTGATGAAAGCGCTTCCCGGGAACGACGTGCTCGTGGCCTGCGCGATGCCCGGGCACGATGCGATCAGGCCCTGACCGTTCGGAACAGTACCGTTCTGGCAGATCGTATAAGTGCCCGTGTTCAATGTCGGTGCAGCAGGGGCAAGGTTCACCGTGATCGTGGTGGTGCCACTCGCGCTACACGGGCCGCTGGTCACGGAATACGTGAGGGTCTGTGTGCCCACGCCCGGATTGAACGTGTTGCCGCTTACGCCCGTGCCGCTCCATGTTCCACCCGAAGGTGTGCCGCCCAATACGATGGCCGCGTCATTCGCGCAGAGCGGACCGTAGGTGCCGGGCGTTACGGTTGGAGGAGCCGTCACTACAACGTTCACTTGATCGCTGGAAGCCGCGCATGGTGAATTCGCGATCGTCCACTGGAACACGTACGTGCCCACTGAAGTGAGTGCCGTGATGGTAGTGGTCGGCGATGATGCTGTCGTGATGTTCGCCGCACCCGGACCGCTCACTTGGGTCCACGTACCGGTCCCCGAACTCGCGGTGTTGCCGGTCATGGTGCTGGTACCGCCCGTGGTGCAGATCGTCTTGTCCACCCCTGCGTTCGCTATGGTGGGCGGTGCGTTCACCGTGATGATCACATCGTCGAAGGAGCTGCACGGGCTGTTCGTAGCGGTCCAACGGAACGTACGCGCGCCGGCGCTGCTGAGACCCGTGATGGTCGTCGTGGGCGAAGCTGCATTGGTGATGGTGGCGGTGGTACCGCTCACTTGCGACCAAGCACCGGTGCCGAAGGCGATCGTATTGCCCGCCAGCGTCACGGTGCCGGTGGTCGTGCATACGCTCTGGTCAGGACCTGCATTGGGAGTGGTCGCTCCGGGACTCGCGGTGATCACCACATCATCGCTGGTCGCCGCGCAAGGCGCATTGCTGATGGTCCAGCGGAAGGTGTATGCACCCGCTGTGGTCATCGCGGTGATCGTTGTGGTGGCCGAGGAAGCCGTGGTGATGGTGGCCGTCACCGGACCGCCCACTTGGCTCCAAGCACCTGCACCTGTAGTGGCGGTATTGCCCGCCATCGTGGCTGAACCAGCAGTGGCGCAGATCGTTTGGTCCACCCCTGCGTTCGCGGTGGTCGGTGCTGCGTTCACGGTGATGATCACATCATCGGCGGAAGCTGTGCATGGGCTGTTGCTGATCGTCCAACGGAAGGTGCGCGCACCGGCCGTGGTAAGACCGGTGATGGTGGTCGTGGGCGAGCCCGGAGTGGTGATGGTCGCCGACGTGCCGCTTACTTGGCTCCATGCACCGGTGCCGACCGTTGCCGTGTTGGCGGCCAGGGTAGCCGTGGAGTTCACGCAGGTACTTTGGTCCGGACCTGCGTTGGCCACCGTCGGGGGCAGGCAAGGTGGGGTCCAGGTGTAGGATTGACCATTGCCCGGATTACGCCCCGACGTGTTGTTGTACCGGCATACGTCCGCATTGGTCGTGCCCGCCAATGTTGTGGCCCATGTGGAACCGTTCGCGGGAAAGGTCTGGTCCACACGCCTGTTGTTCACGTTCGTCGCGAACGTATTGTTCGGTCCGCGCAAGCCCACCTGCGGATAGTTTGTGGTGCTGGCGTTCGGTGTTGAGTTGGCATAGATGGTTGTGATCGCGCCAGTAGTAGTGTTCAAGCGTACCTGGAAGTCGATCGTCTCACCGCTCAGGTTGAAGCGACGCACCGCGCGCCACTGCACGATGATCTCCGAACCTATCTGCTGCCAGCGTACTTCCTGTGTGCCGCTCGCCGCGTTGTTCAGATCGGCACCGAATGCCGATACCGCGCCCGCATAGTTGGCGCTGCTGCTGATGGGGGTGTACTCGGTGGTCGAGGGGGCCGAACCGAAGGTGAGATAGCCGTTCGTGCTCACATACATCGTTGTGTACGTGGTCCCCGCGAAATAGAAACCGGGGATCGTTACCGTGGCCGGCGTGTTGTCGTCGAAAGTGGTGGTGAACAAGGCGGTACCGCCGGTGATCGTGGAGTAGCTCCCGGTCGTTTGGGCGAACGTGTACTGCGATACGGTCTGCGCGGATGCGGTGTCGGGGAGCGCGAACAGGCCGAAGGCGGACAGAATTGCCAAGGTCCTGAAGTACCGCTGGAGGTGAGGGATGGCGCGCATGGAGAGGAGAGTTTTTGATCGTACGGCCCCGAAATTCGTTTAACGAACTGGCGACTGTCAAGCCCATATCATCGATGAACATGTTATTTGTGTAGACGAACACCGGTTTCGGCCCTCCTCCCTGATGAAGCCCAATGCGGTGCAACAACCTCGTTCCGAAAGATCTCCTTCTCCATTCCGCGGCCCCCTTGACCTCACCCTTCACACCGCTCGGAGTGAACGGATCGTGGGAGAGGTGTGCCAAAAAAAAGACCCCGGCCATCGGGCCGGGGTCTTTTCAGTAGAGGATATCGCGACTACCGCTCGATCACCAGACGTTCGGTGCGGGTCACATTGCCTGCGGTCACATTCACCATGTACAGTCCGGCGGCCATGTCCTTGTCCAGAACAAGCACCGTGTTCAACAGGCCTCCTTCCACAGGGATGGAGTTGTTCATCACGCGCTTGCCGAAGATGTCGTACATCTCCACGGATACCGTGCTCACCGTTGCGTCGAACGCGCTCATGGTCAGGTAGAGCTGGTCGCCACGGTTCGGGTTCGGGTACATCGCGAAGTCGATACCGTTCTCCGTCGCCACGCGATCACCACCACCACCATTGAAGGGCTGGGTGCAGTAGTTCGGGTTGTTCGGGTTCGTGATCGTCACTGGGCAGGTTACCCCGAAAGCACACCAAGTAGCTCCGTTGTCGTAGCTCAACTGCACGCTCACATCATAGGTGTAGGTGCCGCAGATCAATCCACCGGTCATCCAGTTCGCAAGGACCAGCGCAGCGGAACCGGCCACACTCTGCCTGTTCATGTCGAAGCCCTCGCCCGTATGGTGGAAATGGAACCTGTAGTTCGTGGGGGCAGGGCCGACAGGTGGGTACGCATAGATCTTGTCCGATCCGTTCGCCGTCCTGCTCACGTTGCAGCTATAGTTCGGGTTGGAGATCTGGTCCACCAACTTCGTTACCGGGCAGGCCGGAGGCGCGCTCAACAACTTGAAGCGGCAGGCAGCACCCCATGCGCTGTACACGTAGTTCGGTCCCACTTTTTTGCGGTTGCGCACGCGCACGTTCAACAGCGTATTGTAGGGGATCGGGTCGGTGTACAGGGTCGTACTCAAGGCGAGCTTGGTGGCGCGCACACAATCGGCCGGTCCGTTCCCACCGCTGGACGCATGGCTGCGGAAGATCTTGCGGCTGAAGCAACCTTCGGGGTTGTAGAACCAGAACTGGTAACCCACTTGGTTCTGGTCGATCCCGAAGACGCCGTATTGGGAGCACACGGACGCATCGCTGGTACAGATGAGCACATTGCTGATCAACCAAGTGTCCTTGTCGCAATGGTTGTCGATCAGCTTGTTCGCGCTGGCCGGCTCGTTGCAGAACGGAAGCTCCGTGGTGCAGTTCGTCTCGGTAACACGCCCAGGTGATGCGAACACCGCGTTGTTGCTCGCGTTGTCGATGATGCGCTTGCCGTTGTTGTCCTTCAACACCCAGCCACCACCTTGGATACCGTTGCCGGTATTGTCAGTGACACGCAGGTTGAAGCAGGCACCTTGCGGTACGCAGATCGTGAAGGTGCCGGAGAAGTTAGCAGCATAAGGGCCACCTACTTGCAGCACGAACGGCGAGGTCGCATCCTGGATCATCCAGGTGTTGTCCAGAGCTTCCGTGCCTTGGTCGAAC
>JANMKC010000437.1:0-2681 GCA_031371785.1 Flavobacteriales bacterium
AGCGGGAATGCCGCAAGCGCAGGGCTGCTCCATACAGCCAGGAGAAGGGGAGCAGGAACAAGCGCAGGAAAGCCATGGGTGGTGGCGTCAAAGATGCGTTCAGTAGCAGTGCGGATCCCGGCGAAGGCAGAAGGGATCCGATCAATGCCGACCGTCCGATCCGGCTTTCACCTCCTTGTACTGGTTCTGCATGGTCTCGTAATAGGGCGTCAACTCGAAGGTGTAGCGCTCATCCCAAATGAACTGGTTGTCCTTTGGATCGAAGTGCGCGTAGCTGATCGGCCGCTCACAGATGCTGTAGTCCACCGGATCGATACGGGGCATGAGCGTTAACGCGATCCGCATACGATACCCCCATTTGCGCTGTTTGATCGTGGGTCCGTTCAGGTCAACGATGAGGTGCTCTGGAACATGGCCCGTACCTGAGAACTCTACGCGGTACACGTGATCGAGCGGCAGGTCGATGCGGCATTTGCCGCTGATGGAACAAACACCGGTGAGGATGATGGAGGCCTTGGCGGTATCCACCGCTGTCAACATGAACTGTGCGGAGTCATTGTGTTCGTCCCAACTACCAAGGACCACAGTAAAGCGAACATCGGTCCGCTGGGCGATGGCCACACTGTTCAGCGCGATGGCGACAGCTATGCTGTGAAAGGATCGACCAAGCATGTGGCGAAGGTGGAGCGAAGATCCGTTGGTTCCACAATAGCCAGCGGCACTTGGTGCTTCCGAACTGATCCTTCACAGCAGAGCCGATCACATCGAGCTGATCAGAAGAGGATCATCGAGGTACTCGACTACCTTTACCTCGACCGGATTTTGAATGGAGCAGATGCGATGAACTGGAAGACACTTCTCTTGCTGGTATGCGTTTCCTTTTCGGCACGACGCGTTTCGGCCAAATGTCTTGTTCACATTGACGTTGCCGTATCGCATTCCGGCATAGTCAATTTCGTTTATTCGGATGTATCTGAAGGCCACGGATGGCTGCCATACCACTACCACGTGCCTTTCGGCGATACGCTAACGGTGACGATCTACTATGACCCCCTGTGCAGTGAACAGTTTACCTGCCACACACTGAACGGTGATACTATTTCCATCGAGAACGTGGGCAGTTCCATTTTCCATTTGTTCGAGATCGGCGACCACCGCATCACGGTTGCCTCGGATCCAGCGTACCCGGCTACCACGGACTGCACCTTTACCATTGCTGCTCCGGATGCCGATCCGATAACCACTTCTCTTGGCCTCCGCGTCTTCTTGGGCGGTGCATTGGACACTACGGGATCGGCTATGCGCGACGATCTTCGCCGAGCTGGTTTGCTTCCCGTCATAGAACCATTCACTGCCATCGGGTTCGAGATGGTCGGTGGGGTGGGCACCGCTTTCCCTGCCGGTGCGTTCGATGATCAATCGTTCGCTGGAAGTAACATCGTGGATTGGATACTCGTGGACATTCGTGATGGTAACGATCCTGCGATCCTGCTGATGACGATCCCTTGTTTGCTTTCAGTAGGCGGCTCTGCGCATGTGGGCACTAGTCTGGCTCCTGGCGACTACTATGTGTCCGTTAGACACCGGAACCACTTGGGTGTTATGACAGCAAATCCGGTCCCGTTCATTGGTGGAAACGCATTCCTGGATCTGGCTTCGGACTCCACTCCTCTTTTTGGTGCAAATGCCTTGGATCCCGGAACACACGCGCTTTGGCCAGGTAATGCGCACGTCACTTCAAACCCCCAACGGATCAAGTACATCGGCGCGAACGACGACCGCGATCCAATACTTCAGCGCATCGGCGGCACAGTGCCCACAGCTTCGATAGTGGGCTACTACAATGAGGACCTGAACATGGATGGGATCGTGAAATACGTCGGTGCGAACAACGACCGCGATGTGGTGCTCCAGACCATCGGCGGTTCAATTCCCACGACGGTGCGGGTCGAACAGCTTCCCTGAACGATCGCGCAGTTACTTTCACGCCCCTTTCATGCAAGGGTAGTTATGAAGATCCGCGAGGTCATTGAAGTGTTGGAACATTGGGCCCCGCCCATCCTTCAGGAAGACTATGACAACAGCGGCCTCCAGGTCGGCGACCCGCAAGCCGAAGCGGGCGCGGCGCTCATCGCCTTGGATTGCACGGAGGAAGTAGTGGACGAAGCCGTGCGCCGCGGTTGCAACCTCATCATCGCGCATCATCCCGTCATCTTCCGGGGGCTGAAGTCCATTACGGGGCGCAATGGTGTGGAACGCACGCTGCTGGCGGCGATCAAGGGCAATGTGGCCATCTACGCCATCCACACCAACCTGGACAATGTGATCACTGGTGTGAACGCGGAGATCGCCGCGCGGCTTGGACTACTGGACTTGGAAGTACTCGACCCGAAGCCGGACCAATTGCGCAAGCTGGTGGTCTTCGTTCCCAACGCGCAGGCGGAAACGGTCAGACAAGCCATGTTCGATGCGGGCGCTGGTCGCATCGGCTTTTATGATGAATGCGGTTTCGGCCTTGAGGGACACGGCACCTTTCGCGGTCGCGAAGGATCAAATGCCTTCGTGGGCAAGAAGGGCGAGCGCCATACCGAACCGGAGACACGCATAGAAACGATCCTTCATGCACCGATGGAAAAGGAGGTCGTGCAAGCCCTGTTGAAGGCCCATCCATATGAAGAGGT
>JANMKC010000438.1:0-6047 GCA_031371785.1 Flavobacteriales bacterium
CCTGCCACCCCGCAGCAAAGCAGGATGACCATGATCGCCCGCATGCGTTGCGATGCCCGCCGAAGGATCATTCCTTGGTGAAGCGCACCACGCGCTGCAGGCCGTCCTGCCGCAGCCGGACGAGATACATGCCGCTGCGCAATCGTTCCACCGGCAAGGCCCAGCGATGTGTACCCACGCTCAGGTTGCCGTCGCTGATCACGTTCACGATACGGCCCGTTGGGTCGAGCAGTTCCACATGTGCGGCTCCACTGTTCGGCAGGTAAGCGATCACCGTGGCAGCGGTCGTCGCCGGGTTGGGAAGTACCTGTATCCCTATGGCGTTGGAACTGGACAGTTCGTACACGCCTACGGTGGATGCATCCTCCAAGTTGATGTCGTCAAGCCAGAGATCATTGCCGCCATCGCCCTTGAACCAGAACTTGAAACGGAAGTCGCTCACGAGGTACGAACTGGTGATGTTGGTGATCGTGCATTGCTGCCACTGTTCCGGACCCGATGGCGTGAAGGCCGCGTTCTGATCCGTTACCGTGGGCAGATCGGTGCTGCCCTTCAATTGCTTGCGCAGGGTCCAGGTGTAGCCGCAATCCTTGCTCACGTAAACGCGCAACGCATCATCATCAGTGGACGTTCGGCGTGCGAAGGCATATCGGAAGGTGAGCACGACGGAAGAGTCTTGGCTCAGGTCCACTGTAGGGCCCAACAGCTCATCGACCAGGCCGGCGCTGATGCCTTGGTTCTTCATCCGCACGCTGTGCGTGCCACTGTACCCCGCGTTCGTGCGCAAGCTGAACGTGCCGGCATCGCCATCGGGGTTGTCCGCGGTCCACTGCGTGGGATCCAATGTGCTCACCATGTTCTCGAACGGCTCCTGATAGGGGGAAGGTGTACCTGTGCTGGGCAATACCGTGATGTAAGCGGTCTCCTGTGCCATGAGGCTGCTCTGGCCATTGCTCACGGTAAGTTCAACGGGATACACTCCGGGAGTGGTGTAGGTGACCAGCGGTGCCGCATCGGCGGAAGTGGCCGGATCGCCACCCGTGAAGTTCCATTGCCAGAAAGTGATGCCGTGATAGCTGTGATCATGGAAACCGATCTGCGCACCGGCGCAGATCACGCGCGCGTCACTGCTGAAGGCCGCGATGCAGAGCGGTTGCGGATCGGCTGTGCCCGTGGCCGCAAGGTTGCCGTCGGTCCACAGGTTGTCACGGTTCGCGGTGTTGTTGTTCAGTGAGGCGGTCATGCGCGCCTTCTGTCCATTGGTGAACATCTTCGAGCAGTACGAATACTCCATGTAGTTCTCCACATTGTCCAACGCCGATCCACAGGTGGCACCATTGCGGTTGCAGCTCTGCCAGCCGATGGTGTTCGGCGTGTCGCTCACGTTGTCATCGATGTCGCAATTGCCCGGATCGCCCGGCGTGTTGGTGCCGCCCCAGCAATGTTTCAGGTTGATCCAATGGCCTACCTCGTGCGTCAAGGCACGCGAGTGCGACGCCACGCTCGTGCCGATGCTGCCGACATAATTGTGCAGGATCACGATGCCGTCCGCCGCTTCGCCCCAAAAACCGTCAACGCTCCCAGGGGTTTGCGTATAGCCCGCAGCACCTGCGGCACTGGCCGCCACCCATACGTTCAGGTACCGGTCGCGCGGCCAATCGATCAGGTCCTTCATCGTCTGTGTGCCATCATTGGTGAGATCGCTCACCGTGCGCGTGATACCGCTCGTGCAGTTGCCATCCGGGTCGAGTCCGGCCAAGCGGAAGGTGATGCCCACGTTCGCCACGATCGGCATGAATTCCTCCTTCACCTGGTCCCAGTCCGGGTTCAACTTGTTGTAGTCCTCGTTCAGGATCCTCACCGCATCGATCACCTGATCGTCGGTGATGTTCTCCGGCCCGTTGTTGTGGATGATGTGGAACACGACCGGGATCACGTACGCGTTCCCGCCACGCGCATCGAAATGAGTCATGAACTGTTGGGTGACCTGTTCCAGATGCTGGTCCGCCTGTTCGATCTCCTGCACACGCTCAGGATGTCCTTGTAGGAACGGGGCCAGATGCTCCAGGCCGTGAGCGGAGCAGGTGAAGGGGACGTCCTGTGCGCTGCCCGCCAGCGGAGCGAACGCGATGGCCAAGGCGGTAATGAAGGAGAGGTTTTTCATGTGCGACAAGAGGGGGTTCTTTGCAAAGGTCGCCGAAAGTAGGCGAAGCCTGTCCTGACCGGACGCCCCTGCTATCGCCTCTCAACCCGCATCCTTGGGTTCCAACTCCGAAGGTGGTGAAAGATGGACCGGGACAGAAGGCAGTTGGTCAAGCGCCTGGCGCAGATCGTCGATAAGGTCTTGGGCATCTTCGACCCCGACGCTCAGGCGGATCAGCGTGTCGGCCAAGCCGTTCTTCAACCGCTCTTCACGGGGGATGCTCGCATGCGTCATGCTGGCCGGATGACCGAGCAGCGATTCCACGCCACCGAGACTCTCCGCAAGCGAAAAGAGCTGCGTTCCGGAGAGCACCTTGAAGGCGTTCTCCATCCGGTCTCCTTTCAACGTGAAGCTGATCATGCCACCGAAGCCGCGCATCTGTTTCGCCGCGACCGCATGGTTCTTGTGCGTCAGCAAGCCAGGCCAATAGAGCTTGTCCACCATCGCATGGCCGCTGAGGAATTCCGCTACGGCCTGGCCGTTCTCACAATGGCGTTGCATGCGCAAGTGAAGGGTCTTCAGCCCGCGCAGCACAAGGAAGCAATCCTGCGGACCCGGTGTGGCACCACTGCTGTTCTGGATGAAGGCGAGGCGCTCATGCAACACGTCGTCGTTCACCACCAATGCGCCCATCACCACGTCGCTATGACCGCCGAGATACTTCGTCACGCTGTGCATCACGATGTGCGCGCCGAGGTCCAGTGGAGTTTGCAGGTAGGGCGTGGCGAAGGTGTTGTCCACCGCGAGCAATGCACCGCTTTTCTTCGCCAGCACCGCCATCGCGCTGATGTCGATGATCCGCAACAGTGGGTTCGTGGGCGTTTCCACCCAGATCAGTTTCGTCTGCGCCGTGATCGCGGCTGCCACGTTCGCGGGATCGCCCATATCAACGAATTTGAACTTCACACCGAAGCCTTCGTAGATCTTCGTGAAGAGCCGGTAGGTGCCACCGTAGAGATCGTTGGTGCTCACCACTTCGTCGCCGGGCTTCAGCAGCTTCACCAGCGCATCGATGCTGGCCATGCCCGATGCGAAGCAGAGCCCGTGCTTGCCGTTCTCCAATGCGGCCAGCGCATTCTGCAACGCAGTGCGCGTGGGGTTGTGCGTGCGCGAATACTCATAGCCCTTGTGGTCGCCCGGCCCCGCTTGCACGTAGGTGCTGGTCTGGTAGATGGGCGTCATGATCGCGCCCGTGGTGGGGTCGGGTTCCACGCCCGCGTGGATGGCTTTGGTGCCGAAGCGCATGTGCTCTTTTGTTGATGGGGCGAAAGTAGTGGGCAGTGGCAGTGGCAGAAGGCAGTAAACGCGGCTATGATGGATTGCCGCTGCCTTCTGCCACTGCCTACTGACTGGAAGTCCTCCTCATCCACCTCGGCAGCACCACCGCACCCGCGAAGAGATAGAGGTAGTAGGTGAGCAAGCGCCACAACAATGCCACCACCACCAGCAACGCTCCGGCCGGGAGCAGATCGCGCATAAAACCAACGAATGCGAATTCAGCAGCGCCGCTCGCGCCCGGCGTAGGGCTGATGAGCAGCACCACCCACAGCACGATCTGCCGCGCGTACATCAGCAGGTGGCTGCCCACGGGGAAGAACGCGGCAGCCAGAAAATTCAGCACGAGAAAACGAGAGCCCCAGGAGCACCACGTGGCGGCAATGGCCTTCAACCAGAATACCAGCGAGCGGTCCTTGAACTCGGCGCTCGCTGCGATCAGGTCATCGCCCGCATCGGCGATGCGCGGGCGCAGGCGGCGGATCCACCGATGCTTGAAGAGGTTCACCAGCCACAGCTTGATGGCACGCGGGCGGAAGAAGACGCTGTAGAACACCGCCAGCTTCATGAGCGCGATGAAGGTGTAGCCGATCCAGAACAAGACCTGCACCGGCAGGCCCCACAGCGCTTCGTCGAGTTGCGGTGGAAAGAGCTTGTCGATGCCGACGCAGAAGAAGACCACCGGCGCGAAGACAAGGAAGAAGAGTTCGTCCAGCATCGCCGTCACCAGCACGATGGCCGCGCTGCGCCCCAGCGGCACCTTTTCGCGAGCGATCACATAGATGGCGACGCTCGTGCCGCCGAGAATAGCCGGTGCCACCGCCGTGGCGAACTCCCACAAAGCGGTGATCTCGAACGCCCGCCGCCAACTGAACTCGCCGAGTGTGAGGATCCGCAATCGCGACATGTAGCCGAAATCACGCAATGCGTTCGCGATGAGCGCGCACAAAAGCATCAGCACGCCATAGCGCGCGAGGTGTACTTCGCGCATGCGCTGCAAGCCGCTCATGGCGTGGTAGTCGCCGCCTACCACCGCCACGAATTCCTTCGGGTCCTCCAGATCAACACGGCCGTTGTGGTTGTGATCGGTCCACGCGTGGTCGCCTTCACCGGCGATCGAAAGCTGGTACGTTGTGCGGCGCAGTTCACTTCCCAGCAATAGCACCACCGCCACCACACCGAAGAGCATTGGCAGTACCAGCCGCCACCAACGGAAGTTCTTCCGCAGTTCCGCCGGGGTTCCACCATCCACCGGGTTGTCCACTTCTACATTCACCGCGTTGCTTCGCCGGAGCGGCGATGATGACGAACAGCTCCGGATGCGTCGCAATGTATCCGACACGCATCGATGGACCGCCGAACACCTGCCCTCCTCGCGCTCTTCATCGTCAACCTGCTGTACGGCATCAACTATGTCGTCGCGAAAGGGCTGATGCCCGGTGTTATCGGCCCGTCGGGTTTCATCCTGCTGCGCGTGATGGGAGCGGTGATACTGTTCTGGGGTGTGCGGGCGTTCCGCCCAGAGCCGGTTCGGCGTGAGGATGCCCTGCGCCTGCTCCTTTGTGCCGTGTTCGGTGTGGCGCTCAACCAGCTGATGTTCTTCAACGGCCTGATGCGCACCTCACCGGTACACGCCAGCATCATCATGGTGGCGACACCTATCCTCGTGCTGGTGATCAGCGGCGCATTGATCGGTGAACGCATCACCTGGCCCAAGGCGTTCGGTGTGCTGCTCGGTGCGGCCGGTGCCCTCATCCTCATCTTCTTCGGCCATGCCGATGATCGATCATCCTCCATGCTCGGCGATCTGTTCATCCTCATCAACGCATCGTCCTTCGGCATCTACCTCGTGCTGGTGAAACCGTTGATGGCCCGCTACACCGCCGTAACGGTAATGGCCTGGACCTTCCTGCTGGGCACGGTGCTCGTGCTGCCGTTCGGGACAAGCGAACTGCTCGCCGTGGATTGGAGCATGATCACTTCCGCACAGTTCTGGGCCATGGGCTTTGTGGTGGTGATGGTCACTTTCGTCGCCTACTTGCTGAACACATGGGCACTGCGTTACGTGAGCCCGTCGGTGGTGGGCAGCTTCATCTACCTGCAACCGATCCTCGCCACCGGGATCACGGTGATCACGACGGGGCGCGTGGCGAACGGCTTCGTCCAATGGTTCTGCGCAGCGCTCATCTTCTTCGGTGTCCACTTGGTAACTCGTGCTGATCGGCAGTCGCAGCAGGTGCGATAGTGTACCGATACACCAGTTGAACAGTGGAGCAGTGCTGCGATCCGCGGTCCTTGCGCGATCCCAATTACGAAGTGCACGGATGCTGCGACATGGTCCGCTCGTACGACTTCGCGGATCGGTCCTGGGTACACTGGCACACTGCTCTACTGGTACACTTTACTACTTCTACACTCTCGCAGTACGTCCGGCTACATTCGCGGCATGCTGCGATCGATGACCGGCTTTGGCCGCGCCGAAGGTGTTGTGAACGACAAGAAGGTGACCGTGGAGGTGCGCTCGCTGAACAGCAAGCAACTGGACCTCTTTGTGAAAGTTCCAGGAGCC
>JANMKC010000497.1:0-1658 GCA_031371785.1 Flavobacteriales bacterium
GTCACGCGCTTGAGCGTCAGCGTCGCGACATAACGTTGCAGCGGCACCGTCGCCTCGACGATGCAGTACGTCGACGTGTGCTCGGCGTCGTCGAGGCCGATGAGCTGCTCACGGATGCGGTTGCCGTCCTTCAGCGTGAAGCTGCGCACGCAGCCCACCTGGTCGCTGCGTTCGCTGCCTTCGATGCGGCTGGCATCCACCACGGCATGCCATTGGTCGTGGCTGTTGAAGTCACGCAGCACGGCCCAGACGCGCTCGATGGGCGCGTCGATGACGGTGGAACGGACGACTTTTTGCAGCACGGCGGGTGGCGGTCAGCGCCGGCCGAAGTGGCGCTTGAGGGCGTCAAAGCCGGCTTGGAACACGCCGCTGCCGATGGTGTCGGTGAGCTCGCGTTCGCGGCCTTCGGCGCAGTCGAACTCGGCGCTCCACTCGGCGAAACAGCGGTTGCCGTCGGTGATGGGGGTGAGCTTGAGTGTGGCCACGTAGTCGGCCACGCCCATGGGGCTTTCCAAGATCTCGTAGCTGCAGCTGTAGTCGTAGTCGCTCAAGCCCAGCAGCCGCTCGCGGATCATGCCGCCATCACGGGTGTGGAAGTGGCGGATGCAGCCCACGCGGTCACTCGGCTCGTTGTTTTCGATGCGGCTGTCGGCGATGACCGGGTGCCACTGCGGCAGGCCGTTGAAGTCGCGAAAGCGCGACCAGACGTTGTCGGCAGAGGCCTCGATGACGCTGGAGACGTAGACCTTGATCACATGAGTCCTTTGTACGTTGGGCCTTGTGGACTATTCTTTGTGGGCGGGTGCAGCCGCCGGTGGCAACGCCGGTGTGCTGGTGACGCCAGCCGTCAGCCGGCCCAGGTCGCCGCCGTCCAGGCCGATCTCTTTGAGCAACTGGTCTACCAGCGGCGCCTGGGCGCGAAAGCGCAGCGCCGAGTTCACCACCCCATCGGCAAAGCCGCCGCCACTGCCGTCGCCCACGCCGTTGCTGTGACCACCGCCACCGCCCAGGCCATCGACGTGCAAGATCTTGATGCCCTCTATGCGCTCCATCGGCCGCACCGACTCGCGGATGATGGCCTCGGCCTTGTCCACCAACCGCAGCCGTAAGGCCGAGGCGCGTGCATCTGGCGTGAGCATGTTGTGCGCCTCGTTCATCCAGCGCAGCGCCTCGGCCTCGATCTCGGCGCGCACGCGCACCGCCAGGCTGCGGATCTTGTCGGCTTCGGCATCGGCGGTGGCCTGGGCGACGACGGCCGCGCCGCGGTCGGCGCTGGCGGCTTTTTCTGCCGCCGCCGCACTGGTCAGGCGCAGGGCTTCATGCTCGGCGACCTGCGCCGCGCCGATCAGCTCAATGGCCTATTTGCGTTCGGCCATTTCCACCTCGCGGGCGGTGAACACTTTCTCTTCAGCCGACACCGCCAGCGCGCGTGCCACCTCGGCCTCGGCCTGCGCCTCGCTCTGCGCCTTGCTCTCGCGCGCCACGGCAATGGCGCGCTGCTGCTCGGCCAATTCGAGCGACATCCGGCGCTCGATTTCGGCGCCCTGGATGGCGCGCTCTTTGCCGATGCGGTCTTGCTCTAACGTCTGGTCTGAGCGGATGCGCGCGGACTCGATCGTCTGCTTGGCGCTGATCTGAGCGCCCTCGGCCTCTTGCTC
>JANMKC010000033.1:0-2000 GCA_031371785.1 Flavobacteriales bacterium
GTTGAAGAGCGATCGCTATTTCAAACCGGACATTGCCGGAATATTGAACATGGAATGATCAATATGGAACGATCAATGGGGAATATCCAAGTAGCGCTCGCGCGCTGTCTGTTCCATGTTGAGCATTCGATCCCGCTGATCCCATGAACTTGCCACGGATGCTTGTCTCCGCACGGACCTCCGCGCTTTCACGTTGGTGGTTGAACGGTTTGTTGCGGTGGATGATCCCCTTCAACCAACCGCACGGTTTCCGCGTGGAACCGATGAAAGCTGGTGGCATCAAGGTCCACGTCCCTTATTGGCGGATCAACCGCAACCACATCAAGGGGATCCATGCCTGCGCGCTGGCTACAGCGGCGGAGTATTGCAGCGGTCTCGCGCTATTGGAACACCTCGACCCGAAGAAGTACCGATTGATCATGAAGAGCCTGCACATGGACTACCACTATCAGGCGAAGGCCAATGCGTGCGCGGTGTTCGCACCAGGCGCGGAGGACATCGGATCACACATAACAGAACCGTTGCTGACGAGCGCAGCAGTGCTTTACACAGCGATCGTGGAACTGCACGATGTGAAGGCGAACCACTTGGCCACAGGCCACATCACCTGGCAGGTGAAGGAGTGGGGGAGGGTGCGCACGAAAGTGTGATCACTCCAACAACCCGATCAAATTCTCCAGCCTGTCCGTCTGGATGATCTCCGGGTTCAGGCGGATCGCGTCCTCATTGTCGCTGTTGCTCTCCGCGTTCCACAGGATCACCCAGAAACCCTGCGCGTGCGCAATGCTCATCTGCTCAGCGGTGATCTTGTTCATGTCGATGGAGATGCCGAAGACGCCGACAGCTTGGGCGTTGGAGAGGCCATCCTCGAAGGTGGGCGGATAGTAGAAGAGCTTCAGGTCGCTGCGGCGAGCTTTGAGCATCGCGAGGAATGACGGGCTTTGCGACTCGATATAGAGCCGGTCGCCGAAGTCATGACGATCGAGCAGCCTGATGATCGCATTGATGTAGATCGCATAGTATACCGCATCAGGTGTGCCGTCCGGATGGATCTTCACATCGAAGGAGATGGCGCGATCGTGAACATCCACCTGGCCGAAGAAAGCATCGAATGACATGATGTGATGATCCGCGTAAGGCACACCGGTGAAGCGGGCCTGCTGCACTTCGGCCCATGTGTGGCGCCACACCGGTCCGCTCATATCCGTGCCTTCGGAAAGATCCGCGCTGTGGTATGCGACGAGCACACTGTCACTGGTCAACTGCATGTCCATCTCGGACCCATCCGCTGCCGACGACAAGCAGGACAGGATACCCGCCGGGCTGTCGAGTGGATACGTGCTGTGGATCCCGCTGCCGCCGTGGCCCATCACCACGATGTGTCCACCGTTGAGGTTGTGGATTTCGAAGTCCTCCTTCTTGCACGCGACGATTGCGAGGATGGCGAACAGGATGGTGACGGTAGGTCGCATCATTGTTCAGAAAGCATAGCCGAGAGAAGCGCCGCCCCAATGGCGGATCTGGCCGAACTCAACGATCGGTGTGTACGCGATCCGTACCAACAAGCCGCCGTTGCGCTTCTGGTAACGCGCGCCCAACGCAAACCAGCCATGCACCTCCATGCGTCGTACCGGACCGAAGGTCTCCTCATCCGGATAAACGATACTCGTGAGCGTGATCCCGGCTCCTGCCTCGCCACGGAACCGATCGCCATAGCAGCCGAAAACACCGATCGGCACAACGAAGTCCGGATCGAAGCGGCGCGTGAAGTCCTTGAAGTGGATGGATCCAAAACCGATGCGCGCGCCGCCCGTGAATTCCGCATGATGCAAAAGCACGCGCTCATAGTTCACCGAGCTGAGCCCGCCGGTTCCCAACGCTTCGAGGTACACCGCGTTCCGCGCCGAGCGGATCGTATCGGCTTGTTCTTGCGCCGTGCAAAGTGGTCCACTGAGCAAGGCAATGAGCGAAGTTCCGAGGAATGTCGATCCACGGATCAT
>JANMKC010000035.1:0-4953 GCA_031371785.1 Flavobacteriales bacterium
AATACTTGTCCAGTTTGTCAGTGAAGAACGGCGTGTTCGCGATACGGCCGTCCCAGAAGTGTGTGCCGTCCCAGAAGTGGGCTTTTGTATAAGCGCGCGCCGCAAGTGAGTCGGCCTTGTTGTGCTGCACCTTGAGTTCCGCAGGCAACGCAGGTTCGCTCATCGCCGCCAGCAACATGCTTAACAAGCCCTGCGGGTCGGCTCGCATCATTTCGGCGCGATGCTCTTTGATCCTTTCGTCGATGAGGATGAGCTCATGGTTGTAACGGGCCGAATCCTTCCCATCATCAGAGAGATCGAGCCGCTGGTGGTAGAACTGGATGTCCTGCCCTTGCAGCATCATGTACCGCTGGTAGTCCAAGAGCTTGTCGTTCTCCGTGGATCCATGGAACGCATGGTACAAGGAGCCTCCGAACTCACGGTCGTCCAATATCACCGTGAAATGCTGGTCATCACCGACGAGAAGATCCCCGGGGATCAATTGGCCATCCATCATCAGCATGTAGAGCCCACCTTTCAAGGGCGAGGTGCCGGAGAAAACGCATTCGCCGAGAGAGTCGAGCACACTGGAAGCATCACGCGGAACCGCCCGGTCGAAATAGTGTCCGAGACCGATGGCGTGGCCGCCATGACCCGGGTAGACGACCTTGATCGCATAACCTGCTTCATTCTCGGCGGCCGTTCCCGGAGATGCCTGCCCCAGAACGCATCCGGGCATCGCGATCAAAGCGGCGATGATGAAAGGACCACGCTTGCTCACCATTCCATCCATGTTACCATCACTTGCGGTCCATCGATCATCACGGGATCATCGGCGCACGCGAAGAACGGGCGGAAGATCCGCCCGTTCCCGCTAACATGATCAGGTGTGCCAACGATCCGCTGGCATACGTTCGATACCCTCAACATCCGCTGGTCGCTCAGTATTTTCTGGACAAGGTCGGGAACGGGTGATCATCCGGGCAGATCTGCTGGGTGTAAGCGGCGACCACGCCGGCAACGCCAGTGGGGTCCAAGCCAGCCAGATCGCGCAGGTCATCCACGGTGAAGTCGTCCCCTGTGGCGATCTTGAAGTTCACCTTGACATATTCCTCCTTCACCCACTTGAGCGCTTCCTCCTTGAACTCCTCTTTGAGCTTGTTCGCGACCTTCTTGCAGGTCAACTTCTCGAAGCCTTGCGCGCATTCGGTCACGTATTTCTGCACGGCCGTTCTGCTCTTCGCTACCGCCAGATTGAGCGCTTCCTTGTCAGCTTTCTTGGCGGCCGCGGCCGCTTCTTTCAGGGCCATTTTCGCCTCGTTCTTCGCAGCCGTGGCGGCTTCTCCTTCACCCAAGGTGGCGATGTTCATCACCACGTCCAGAACCGATGTCACCATATCGGCCGTCGTTTCTGCGCAGGTGACCGCATCAACAGCGCAGCCCGCTGCACAATCGACGGGTTGCGTAGAGGGGCAGTTCTGCCAGCATTTAGGACCCACACCATGATATCCCGCTCTACAAGCCGGGTAGCATAGACCGAGCTTACCATCCGGCTGTTCCTCGCCGGGAGCGCACGTCTTGGGTGTTCCAACTCCGTTCTGCTTCGTATCCTTCGCGCAGAACTCACCATCATCCCGCATTCCCGGTGGGCAATCCGGTGAGCATACGCCGATCGCGACCACATGGTATCCCGCTCGACAACGATCATAGCAGTATCCAACCCCATCATACTCCCGATCTCCACAGGTGAGGGGGGGATATGATAACCCGGGGGGAAACACAACCTGGTCCCAACAATATCGAGCCGCACCGGTTCCTTGCACAATCCATTTGGGCGGGCAGGTAATGCTTTGTTCATAGGGACCACCCCGCGTATAGGGCGGTGGCTTGGTACAACTCACCCCCGCTTCAGAGAATCCACTTGGGCAGGATCGCCAGCATAGAGGTCCGACCATATCGTAACCCGAAGGACAGGCGGGGTAGCATAGATCACCTGTGGGATCCTTCACCGTACCGGGAGGGCAGATGGACACCACCCGTCCAACACCCCTGTCGCGTGATTGCCTATAGCAGTATTTGATATCAGCGGCGGCCACTTCCACAGCGATCCATTTCATCACCAGTTCCGCATCCGCAGGCGCAAGCGGGATCAATCCATCAACGTTCGGCAGCACAGGGGCCGTGGTGCTTGTTGAGGGCTTGCACCAACCTGATTTCACCACATTGGGAGCGGGATCGAACCCCCCGAATGATGCCGGGCTGAAGGTGAAGTTGCCGTTCACGGCGGACTTGTAGGTGAACAACCCCTTGGCACCGTATGCTACATCGACCGGTGAATTGAACATGAACGTCACTCCTTCGCCCGCGCAACGCGTGTAGCCAGTGGGGCCAACGGCCGTGCCCGTGATGTCCGAAGGCTTGTAGTAACCGGATTTGAGAACGTTGGGGGCCGGATCGCTGCCGAAGGTGGCCAAGTTGAATGCGACAGGGCCGAACCACTTGGGCTTATAGACGAAATGTCCGTTGGCACCGTAGGCCACATCCACCACTGTGTTGAACAAGCATGATCCGCCTTCTCCGGCGCAGCGTGTGTATCCTGCGGGCCCAGTGCCTGAGCCGGGGATCACCGAAGCTTTGTAGTAACCGGCTTTGAGATAATAGGGCGCTGGATCACCCCCGAAATTGGCGGGATCGAAGGTCATGGTGCCCATGAAACTTGTCTTCTTGTTGTATTGCGCATTGGCACCATAAGCCAGATCCACCAAGGTGTTGAACGTGTACGACCCGCCTTCACCGGCGCAACGGGTATAGCCCGAAGGCCCAGCCTCCGGGGATAGCGCCTTGGCGTCGATCACCTTGCCGTATTCGCCGGTGGCTCCAACGCTGTTGTTGAAGGTGATCACCTTTTTGTAGAGATCGAGCTGGATCTTCCGGTCGCGCACCGCGTCGCGCAGATAAATGCTCCAGTCGTCCCGGCCCGTCTCGAAGTAGTGGTTGTTGATGGTGTTACCCGTCACGTTCCCTTCCACCCAGTTCTCCCCGACCTGCAAAAAGCTGCCCTTTTGGGTGCCGTTGTCGTAGAAGACATTCGTGGCGTTCTTTCCAGTGACCGGGGTGGCTTTGAAGTAGCCTGCTTTCACCACACCCGGCGCAGGATCTTCCGCGAACGTCTGTGAGTTGAAGACGAGGGGACCGAGCACATTCGTCTTGTAGGCGAAATGGCCATTGGCACCGTAGGCCACATCTGACATGGAAGTGAACGTGTAGGATCCACCTTCAGTAGCGCAGCGTGCATAGCCTGCGGGTACATCGCTCGTGGTGGTGCCTGTTCCCGTGGTCGTGGTCGGGGTAGTGACCGTGGTAGTATCCGTGCTGCCCGTTGTGTTCGTAGTGGGCACATTTCCTCCGAAACCGATGGTCATCTGTTGACCGTCAACGGTCTTCCGCGTACCCTTCGCCCCGTTCAACGTGTAGTTCACGGTGAGGTAGTTGGGCTTGTCCGATATCGCCCCGCCGAAGGAAGATCCGCTCACCACGATCTTCAATGTGCTGCCGACGACCATTCCCTGCACCTCTTGGGTCACGTTCTTGATCGGCCCCGCAACTGGACCCCATATCGCCTTGTTGATGACGAGGCCACCAGGGGCGGGAGCGGTCGCGGGCTGCTGTGGGCTCGCGATGGTACTAGCGCTCGCGAGCAAGAACGCAATGCCCACAAGGGCGGTGGAAAGCGCAGTGAGAGGACGCATTGTGGTGGGTGGTGTTGACTGAAGATGTTGGGAGGATCCGGTACAAAGACGATCGGAACCGTCGATGTGAAAATAGAAAAAGTTCCCACTGACCGAAGCGGACATCCAATGATCTTCAGTGATCGCGTACGGCACTTCAACGACTTGGGATCGGCGAGGTGTTGGATCCGGAACGGCCGGGCACTAACGGACGCAGCCCCGACCCCGGATGAGACTCCGGGGCCGGGGCTGCTTTGCAAAAAGAGATCTTCCTCAGCGCTTCACCATCACTTTCATCGCGCGTTGCTCTCCATCACGACTGGCGAGCATGTAGTACGCACCCGGAGCGACATCGCCCAGATCCAAGGAGACCGCACGCTTGCCAGCTACGAGGAACTGCGCCTTCACCATGCGACCGGTCGCGTCGTACACGGTGATGGTCATGGGCGCATCGCCGCCAGCGGGGATCAGTTGGAACACGCCGGTGGAAGGGTTCGGCTGCACGGTGAACCAGTCGGAGGAAACTGGATCGCTCGTAGCAATGCCCGTGTTGAAGTCCACGGTCACCGTGATGCAGCTGGTGAGTTCACACGTACCCACCATGGCCGTTACGCAGAGTTCCACCGGACCGGCGGCGTTGTTCACGTCGGCCACCAGCGCGAAGGCTCCGTTGTCGCTCGTGGTCCAGCCGTTCGGCAGGGCCCAGTTGTAGCTGGTCGCATTGGCCACGGGCGTTACCAGGTATACGTTGGTGGTATTCCCGAACACCATGGTGGAACCTGACACGGCCCCGATGGTGATGGTAGTCCCGCTGCAAACGCAATCCGCGCCGCGCACATCATTCGCCGTGCAGGCCACGCCGTCATCGCAAGGCGTTCCGGGAAGCACAGTGCCACCGGCAGTGCCTTCACAGTCGATCAGCTGTCCGGCGCAAGTGCAGTTCGCGCTGTAGACGTCGTTGCCGGTCGTCGCATCGCCATCATCGCAGGTGGTACCGGGCTGTGCCGTTCCACCGGCTACCCCTTCGCAATCGTTGGCGAGGACACCAGCACAGATGCAGTTCGCCGTGTACACATCATCGCTGGTGTTGGCATCGGCGTCATCGCATGCGGTCCCGACCGTGGTCGTTCCACCGGGCACATTCAAGCAGTCGAGCAATAGGCCCGTGCACTGGCAGTTCACGCTGAGCGTATCGTTGCCCGTTGTGGCATCGCCGTCATCGCAGGGGGAACCCGGCAATGAGAAA
>JANMKC010000037.1:0-4165 GCA_031371785.1 Flavobacteriales bacterium
ACGTATGGTTCAACAGTTCGGCCCGGCATCATCAGTGGTTCCGCCAGAATCGCAGTTGTCAGCAATGAGTTGCGGGTGGAAAGCCTCGTGGTGAAGATCTCCGCCATCGTGCTTGTTGTTATGGCCCGGTTATCCGCATCCGATGCGGGCTGTGCATCGACGGGAGCTGTCGCCCTCACTTCATCGGGGTCATTGCTTGCAGTTGACCTGTTTGGTGTGCTCCCCCTGATCGACATGCCGCTTGACGTGTTGTGATCACCGGAAGTGGAGGGCCGGATGATGCTCGCATCCGCATGCACGATAATACTGGGGCGGTTTGCCCCCGCCCTATTGCCTGCGCTATTCCCCGGCGTCATAAGGTCGATCTCCGATCCGGATCCTTTCCGTGAGGCGATGGTTGTCGTCTTTGGCGCGAGCGTTCCTGACCGCCCGGTCTCTGCCGTAGGAGTGTTGCCCGCAGCGGCATTCGTTGGAGTTGTTCCAACCGTGGTTGTCATTGTCGTTGGGGCCACCTCGCTGCTCGAGGTCTTTTCCAAGGGTGTTGTGGTTTTGGGGCCGGTCGCGGATCCGACCACGTCGTTCGTTCTTGCGGCCGGGTCGGGAATGGTGTGCTGTGCCAACGAGCGAGGCTCATTATTGCGCGCGCTTGTCCATGTTGCGTAACCCGCAACGCCTCCGATGAGCAGCAGGACGAATGCACTGAGGCCCCAGTTGCGCTGCAACTTCAACAGTGTGCGGTGCGCCCACCCGCGCTCGCGCACAATGCCTTCCCATACCGCCGGCGGTGGTGTGGCTTCGGCATCGCGCAGTGCGTGCGCGAAGAGTTCGTCAATGGGATGCTTTGCGTTCATGTGGTTGAGCAACATGTTCTCCGAGGCGCTGCTGGAGCATGCGCCGTGCTTTGGACAATTGGCTTCGGGAGGTGCTTTCGGCGCACCCGATCAGTTCGGCGATCTCCGCGTGGTCGTACCCTTCGATCGCGAACATGTTGAACACCATGCGGTATCCATCGGGCAATTCGCTGATCAGCGCGAGCAGTTCCTCCTGTCCGAGCCGGTCGAGGGCAAGGGGTTCCACCGGTTCGTCCGGGACCTTCTCCAAACCGAAGCGTTCGTTCTGGAATGCCTTCTTGCGGTATGCGTTGATGCATGTGTGGACCATGATGCGGCGGATCCAGCCTTCCAGCGAGCCTTCCATGCGGAAGCTTCCGAGCTTGTCGAACACGCGGATGAAGCCTTCCTGCATCAGGTCCTGGGCTTCGAGCCGGTGGCGGGCATAGCGCAAGCACACGGCGTACATACGCCGTGCGAACCGACCGTACAGGGTTTCCTGCGCACGTCGGTCCTCGCGCTGGCATCCTTCCACCAGCTCGCGTTCGGTCAGCTCACGCAACTCGATAAGGGCCTTTCCGCAGACAAGACGCTCCCGCCGTGCGTTCGCGCTGCCTGACCGCCGCCCAGTCTCCAAGGTAGCGTCATTGTCGGTGATTTACTGATCGAGCGCCCAGCCGAACACGTTTGACAAACGCTTGTAGTCGCCTATAACCGTCTACTGGCCGGATCCCGCATTTCGAGCGATGAACGTTTGTGGCGGAGTTCGACAATAATGCCGGACCCGAAACAAAAACAGTTCACCCATAACACCTGAAGAAGATGAACAAGCTGAACAACACCGTCCGCCTCATCGGCAACCTGGGCTTCGACCCCGAAGTGCGTGAGATCGCCAAAGGACGCAAAGTGGCCCGCATCTCCGTTGCTACGAATGAGACCTACACCAATCAGAGCGGCGAGAAGGTGACCGACACCCAATGGCACACGGTCGTGGCATGGGGCCATACCGCCGATGCGGTCCAGCGCCTGTTGCGGAAGGGTTCGCCGATCGCGTTGGAAGGTCGTCTCGTACACCGCAGTTACGAAAGCAAGGACGGCATCAAGCGCTACGTGACGGAGATCGTGCTCAATGACTTCCGGCTCGTTGGCCCGAAGCCGGACCAGACCGAACAAATGCAGGCGGCAGCCTGAGCGCAGCCTCGATCCCAACTACGGAAGCGGCCTCTCGTACGAGGGGCCGCTTCTTGTTTTCCGTCCTCTCGAGCCACCCCGCCGCGCAAGGCCCCATGAAAAAAGGCCCCAGCTCACACTGAGGCCTTATCGCTCCCCGGGCTGGACTTGCCCCGACGGATGTCGGGGCAGCGACCCCATCATCCGGCAGCCGTCGCGAAGCGGGCGATCTGGTAGTTGCGGTAGTCTTCCTCGCGGACCAATCGGTTCGTGACGCCCCGGCTCTTTTGCGATTTTATCCAGCCCTCAAGACGCCGGGCGTGGTTCCTGTCGGCGCAAAGCATTGTGCACACGATAGACCAGTCATTGGCTATCCGCGTGGAAGAACCTTTGAACAGGTGCGTATTGTGCTGGGCCAAGCGGATGACGGGGTCGATGGATTCGCCGATGTAGAACCTGCCCGCTTGGCGCTGTACAGTATGTAGGCATAGTGGGCCATGTGAAAACAAAAAAGCCCCAGCATAGGCCGAGGCTTCTTGCTCCCCGGGCTGGACTTGAACCAGCGACCCCATGATTAACAGTCATGTGCTCTAACCAGCTGAGCTACCAGGGAAGGACCCTTCTTTCAAAGGGACGGCAAATGTAGCCAGCACGCGGATCCAATCAAGGCCGCCCGCATTCCTTCATCTTTGCCCCCGCCAACCCCTTCTTCCGCCACCACCATGCAACTCGTTACTGTCGGTACTGTCGCTTTTGATCGCATTGAAACCCCCTTCGGCAAGGCCGACAAAGTCGTGGGCGGCGCGGCCACGTACATCTCGCTCGCCGCATCGTTCTTCCTCGATGAGCTCGGCCTCGTGAGCGTGGTGGGCGATGATTTCCCCGCGGAAGTAATGGCCACCATGCGCGGCAAAGGCATCGACCTCGCCGGGCTGGAGATCCTGAAAGGCAAGGAGAGCTTCTTCTGGGCCGGGCGCTATCACTACGACATGAATACGCGCGACACGCTGGAAACACGCCTCAACGTGCTGCTCGACCTGGACCCGACGCTGCCCGCCCACTTCACCGACGCCAAGTACGTGATGCTCGGGAATCTCGATCCGAAGGTGCAGGCCAAGGTGCTCGACCAAGTGAAGGACCCCGCGCTCGTAGTGATGGATACCATGAACTACTGGATGGACAGCGCCATGGACGAACTGAAGAAGGTGATCGCCCGCGTGGACATCCTCACCATCAACGATGCTGAAGCGCGCCAGTTGAGCGGCGAGCATTCATTGGTGAAGGCCGCGAACAAGATCCTCACGATGGGCCCGAAGTATCTTGTGGTGAAAAAGGGCGAGCATGGCGCATTGCTCTTCAGCGAAGACCGCGTGTTTTTCGCGCCAGCATTGCCGCTGGAGGACATCACCGACCCCACTGGCGCTGGCGACACCTTCGCTGGTGGTTTCATCGGCTACCTCGCACACACTAAGGACCATAGCTTCGACAACCTGAAGCGCGCGATCATCGTGGGCTCATCGCTCGCATCGTTCTGCTGCGAACGCTTCGGCATACAACGACTGCTGGAGATCCACCGCGAGGACATCGATCACCGCATCAAACAGTTCATTGATCTGGTGGATTTCGATATCGAGCTGGTGGAGGAGTGAGCACCGAGATCGCGGATCTAGAACATAACCGAGGGTGAGCCGATGACAAGGCCAATTGTGGGTGTGAACTACTTGGCGCAAGTACAAGCCCATCCATGAAGCCTGTTCGCCTCTTCGCAGGAAAGACCATGCTGCGACTCGAACGAAAATGTCGTATCCCGTTCGATGATGGTATCGTCGTTCGATCGGTGCCTTCCATAGAACGAACGCAACGAATCGAGTAGGACCGGGTCCTGATGCAGGCTCATCGACGAGCAATACTCCCTCGACTCGATCAGGCTGTCATTGCTCAAATAGCGCGCTTCAAGCTTTGCGCAGCCCGGCTCCTTTTCGCAGCCACAATCACAACTGCAGGATGTTGCCATGGCGAAGATGGAAACACACGCGATGGTGGCCAAGAAATGGGACATCGGCATTTTGTGATCCTGTTCGCGCCGTATCAGAAGCTCACCAGCAATTGCCCTTTCTCGACTGCGGTCTTCTCCTGCGCGTGTATCTTCTTCACCACCGCATCGC
>JANMKC010000088.1:0-10962 GCA_031371785.1 Flavobacteriales bacterium
ATGATCACACGATCAGATGATCAGGAAATGGAATGGTCCGCACCGGCTCAGAACGGCAGGTCGTCAAGCTCGTCCGGTGCTGGTGCTCCGGCCGGTGCGCTGGTAGCTGATGCTGTGGCTGATTGCCGCTGCCCCTGCGCCTGCCCTTGCCCCTGTCCCTGCTCCTGACGGTCACCCGACGGGCGATCGAGCAGCGTCATCTCATCGGCCTGCACTTCGGTGGTGTAACGATCGATGCCGTCCTTCTCCCACTTGCGGGTGCGCAGCTTGCCTTCCACGTACACCTTGCTTCCCTTCTTCAGGTACTTCTCGGTGATCTCCGCAAGCCCACGCCAAGCCACGATGCTGTGCCATTCGGTCTGCTCGCGTTTCTCGCCGGTGTTCTTGTCCTTGAAGGTTTCGCTCGTGGCGATGCGGAAGTTGGCCACGCTGATACCGTTCTGCAGGTGCCGTATTTCGGGATCGGCGCCGAGGTTGCCGATCAGGATCACTTTGTTCACGCCGCTCATTTCAGTTGGGGTTGGGCGAGCGAAGATAGCCCCCGGACAAATCGATCCCTCGTTCAGCGGAGATCGTAGGCTGTGGGATGTTTCGGCTGGTAGAGGCCGAGCTTGCCACCGCCGGGAAGCACGATATGGGTGAGCGAGCCCCAGCGTTCTTCATGGACCTTCGAGCACGTTGCTCCTTTCTTCGCGAGTGTCGCCATCTCCGCTTCCAGATCGTCGCACATCAGGTAGAACTCATGCACATCGTTCTTCTCTCCGGGATGGACCGCGATCTCCGCCGGTGGAAGTTTGAATATCAGCCAACCGTGGCCCGCGTCCACGTTCTTCATACCAAGGACGTCACGGAAGAAATCGCGGTCCGCCTCAGCGTCCTTGCTGTAGATGATGATGTGCGCGCCGTTGATCATTGTTCAGGATCCTGCTTTGCTGGTCCAAGTTTATGCGTTGCCAGCCATCGCTCGATCAGCCTCGGCACGGCGAGATCATGGAGGTTGCTGGTCGGAACCGACTTCCATTCTGCGGGAGCCTTGAAACTCTTTGGCGGCACGACCTCCCAGAACACCGCACGGATGATCTGGTGACTGAGCACATGCTTGATCGCTTCACCCTTGGAAAGGATCTTCCATCCTGATCCTCTCGTTCTTTCCAATTCGCGCATCAGGCCCAGGTTCGTCAGCGGGGTTGCGCTTTCGATCAGTGGCAGCTCGAACAGTCCTGTCCAAATGTCTTTGCCGGTGCGCTGCTGCATGTACAGACCGGATCCTACAGGGATGTGCAAGTAGTTGAAGAAGCGGTCGCGCGTCTTCGCCACGCCCTCCTTCACCGGCAGTTCATCGATGCGGCCTGTAGCGAAGGCGATGCACATCGTTTGCAAGGGACAGAGCATACAGGCGTAGTTCCTCGGTGTGCAGATGGTGGCTCCGAGTTCCATCACCGCCTGATTGTGATCGCCGGGATGTTCAGGATCGATAAGTTCCTGCGCCAACACGCGGAAGAGCTTGCGCCCTTCGGTGTAATCGATCGGCGTATCGATGCCGAACACGCGGGCGAGGACGCGGAATACGTTTCCATCCACCACGGCATCGGGTTCGTGGAAGCAGATGGAAGCGATCGCTGAAGCGGTATAGTCTCCCACGCCTTTCAACTTCAACAGGTCCGCATGCTTCTGCGGGAAGCGGCCACCGTGTTCGCGCATCACTTGTCCGGCGGCAACGAGCAGGTTGCGCGCACGGCTGTAGTAGCCCAGGCCCTGCCAAAGCTTCAGTACCTCATCCTCGTTCGCCGCCGCCAAAGCCTTCACTGTGGGCCAGCGTTCCACGAAGCGCTCCCAATAGGCTCGGCCTTGGTCCACCCGTGTTTGCTGGAGGATCACTTCGCTGAGCCAGACGCGGTAGGGGTCGGACGTGCCGCGCCAAGGCAGGGGCCGATGGTGATCGCGGTACCATGGCAGGAGCTTTCGCGAGAACCACGAACGGCTTGACATACAGGCCCAAAGATGGTTGCGCGGATCGATAGTGCGGCTATCTTCGCAGCCCCAAAAACGGAGGACGGTAAATGACGAAGGCGGAACTGGTCGGCAACATCAGCAAGCGAACGGGCATCGAGCGCAGCATCGTGCTGCACACGATCGAAGCCTTCATGGAAGAAGTGAAGAAGAACCTGGAAGCCGGTGAGGACGTGCATCTGCGCGGCTTCGGCAGCTTTATGGTGAAGCACCGCGCACAGAAGACCGGCCGCCTGTTGTCGAAGAACACCACCATCATCATTCCCGCCCACAACGTGCCTGCCTTCAAGCCGGCGGATGTGTTCGTGGACAAGGTGAAGAACAGCAAGACGAAGAAGTGATGGCAGTGCAGGGCAGGCATTGGGCGATGATCGGCGGGGCCGTGGTAGTGACGGCACTGCTCGCGCTGGCCCCTCGCACGCCCAGCGGCCAAGCCGATGCCAACGCCAAGGAAGCCGCCAGCGCAAGGGTGAGCGAGGACCCCAACAGCGGATCCACGCCGCATGCCGGGGACGCGGCCGCAGCGATGACCAGCAAGGATCCGCAGGTGGCGGCCATCCTCTCCGAACTCAACAATGGTGGTGCGCCGATGCAGACCATCCTGAAGCTGCGCGAGCTAGCGGAGAAGGAGCCCAACAACATCGAAGCGCAATATCACTTGGGTGTGTTCAGCTGGCAGACCGGCCAGTACGACAAGGCCATGGCGCGCTTCCAGAAAGTGATCGCACTGGACGCCAAAGGCTACCCTGACGCCTTCGCCTACCTGGCGCAAGCGTATGCCACATTGGACAGCACCGACAAGGCCATTGCGGCCATCGAGACCTACAAGACATTGGTGACGGACACGGCGCTCCTCCATGGGGCGGATCGTTTCCTCATCGACCTGAAAACGAAAAAGAACACCTGACCCATGCCCTGCGGTAAGAAGCGGAAGCGCCATAAGATGGCCACCCACAAGCGCAAGAAGCGCCTTCGTAAGAACCGTCACAAGAAGCGGGTCCGCTAGTTCGGCCCGCTGTTGACGGCGTGACCTGATCGCACTTCTCGCGATCGGGTCCTGTTGTTGTGCATCCGCCAACCGGCGGATCACGCACATGCCTGCCAAACATCCCCTTCGTTGAGCGTAGACCTCATCATTCGTTCCCACGCGGGCCAAGTGGCCATCGCGGTGCTGCGCGACAAGCTCCTGATGGAGCTGCATCGCGAACGCACGGAAACGGGCTTCGCGGTAGGCGATGTGTACCTCGCCAAAGTGCGCAAGGTGGCTCCGGGCCTCAACGCCGCGTTCGTGGACGTGGGCCATGAGAAGGACGCCTTCCTGCACTACTTCGATCTGGGCCCGCAGTACAAGAACAGTTTCAAGTTCACCAAGGCGGCGGTGCAGGGCAACATCACCAGCTCGCTGCTGGAGGACTGGAAACTGGATCCGGACATCATCAAGGAAGGCAAGCTGGGCGATGTGCTGAGTGCGAGCCAGAGCATACTGGTGCAGATCGCCAAGGAGCCGATCAGCACCAAGGGCCCGCGCCTCACAGCGGAAGTGACACTTGCAGGGCGCTACATGGTGCTGGTGCCCTTCATCAACAAGATCAGCATCAGCAGTCGCCTGATCGATGAAACGGAACGCCGACGGCTGAAGGACCTGATGCACGCGATCAAACCGAAGAACTTCGGCGTGATCATCCGCACGAACGCTGAGGGGAAGAAGAGCGAAGATCTCGAAGCCGACCTGAAGACGCTGCTCAGCCGGTGGGACGTGATGTTCCGCAACCTGCGCAGCGCGATCCCCCCGAAACGATTGCTGGGCGAGATCGACCGCACCAATGCCGTGCTGCGCGATGTGCTGAACAAGGACTTCACGAACATCCACGTGAACGACGAGGTGCTCTATGAGGAGGTGCGGGAGACCTTGGAGAAGATCGCACCGGAGAAGAAGAACATCGTGAAGCACTACACGGGGAAGCTGGACATCTTCGACAACTTCTTCGTAAACAAGCAGATCAAGCAGGCCTTTGGCAAACAGGTGATGCTGCCGAGCGGTGCTTACCTGATCGTGGAGAAGACCGAGGCGATGCACGTGATCGACGTGAACAGCGGCGGTCGCAAAGGCGGCAACCACGACCAGGAGAAGAACGCGCTCGATACCAACGTGGAAGCCGCCAAGGAGATCGCGCGTTTGCTGCGGCTGCGCGACATGGGCGGCATCATCTGCGTGGACTTCATCGACCTGTACGAACCGGAGAACCGGCGCATCCTCCACAAGGCGTTGAAGGACGCGATGGAGGACGACAAGGCGAAGCACAACGTGCTGCCACCCTCGCGTTTCGGGGTGATCGAGATGACGCGCCAGCGCGTGCGCCCGGAAACGGAGATCGACACGAGCGAGCTATGCCCCACCTGCAACGGCACCGGCGAAGTGAGCGCACCGGTGCTGATCATCGACGAGATCGAGAACGCATTGAACTACCTGCTTGGCGAGAAGGACATGAGCGGCCTCACGCTGAAGGTGCATCCTTTCTTAGCGGCCTACTTCACCAAGGGCTTCCCCAGCATGCGCATGAAGTGGTGGTGGCGCTGGAAGAAGAGCGTGAAAGTGGTGGGCGAGGGCTCGCATCAGTATCTGGATTATACGATCCAGGATAGTGGGGGGAAGGAGGTGCCGTTGTGATCAGCATTTTTCTGGATCCCTACTCTTCGGGACTGAGCGATGTTTGACCCCTTCGCGATGTCCGCATCCGTCCTCCTCACCAAAGCCCGTCGCTATTGCGCCTTGCAGGAGCGTTGCCATCAAGAGGTGCGCGACAAGCTCTACGGTTGGGGTTCGCACCCGGAAGAAGTGGAGCAGGTCATCGGGCAGCTGATCGCTGAAGGATTCCTGAACGAACAGCGCTTCGCGGAGCACTACGCGGTGAGCAAATTCCGGCAGAAAGGTTGGGGCCGGGTGAAGATCCGCGCGGCGTTGAAGTTCAAAAAGGTCTCCGCGCCGTGCATCAAGAACGGGTTGGCGGCGATCGATGATGAGGAGTACATCGCCTACTTGGCCAATGCCGTGGAAAAATTGCGGACCAAGACCAAAGGTCGCGATGAATGGGAGCGAGAGCAGCGCGTGAAGAAGCATTTGCTTGGGAAGGGCTTCGAGGGGGATGTGATCGATGGGATCCTCGGACCCAAGGCTATCGGGTCTTGATGCCTCGAATGGCATGGGATAGGAGACGGCTTCCTCAGCCGGGTGCTTCCATTTCTATCCGCAGATTACGCAGATGACACAGATGAACGCAGATCGTCCGCCGACGGCGGACGCCATTCAAGCACGCTGTGCATCGGTGTCATCTGCGCCATCTGTGGGCGATCATGCTTGTGTCCTTGCCGGTGTAAGCATGTTGGGCTTGGCATTGAGTCCCGATAGCCCAGTTCTGAAGACAGAGTGACCAGTACTTTCGCGGCTCGTTCGCCGGGAACTCGAATGATCACCATCGACAAGATCCTCGACCTCACGACGCGCCTCGAAGCCCTGAAAAGCTACCTGGACGTGGAGGAGAAACGCGGGCTGATCCTGGAGGAGGAGAAGTACACGCACGACCCCGATTTCTGGAACGACCAGAAGAAGGCGCAGGTGGTGATGAAGAAGATCCGCGAGCTGAAGCGGTGGGTCGGCCTCTACGAGAACGTGAAGCGCGAAGTGGATGACGCGGAGGTGACCTTCGATTTCTGGAAAGCCAAGGACGTGAGCGAAGAGGAGATGGAGGCGCAGTTCGCGAAGGCGGCGGCCGCGCTGGAAGAGCTCGAGTTCAAGAACATGCTCAGTGCGGAAGAGGATCCGTTGAGCGCCGTGGTGCAGATCACCGCCGGAGCTGGTGGCACCGAAAGCTGCGATTGGGCGGGCATGTTGCTGCGCATGTACCAGATGTGGGCGAAGAAGAACGGCTACGACGTGCGCACGCTGGACTTCCAGGACGGGGAAGGTGCCGGCGTGAAGCAGGCCACCATCGAAGTGAACGGCGACTTCGCGTACGGCATGCTGAAGAGCGAGAACGGCGTGCATCGCCTCGTGCGCATCAGTCCGTTCGACAGCAACGCGCGGCGGCACACGAGTTTCGTTAGCGTGTACGTGTACCCGCTGGTGGACGAGACGATCGAGATCGACATCAACCCGAGCGACATCACGTGGGACACCTTCCGCAGCGGCGGTGCCGGCGGCCAGAACGTGAACAAGGTGGAGACCGGTGTGCGCCTGCGCCACGGGCCCAGCGGCATCGTGATCGAGAACACCGAAACGCGCAGCCAGTTGGACAACAAGACCAAGGCGCTGCAATTGCTGAAGTCGCAACTGTACGAAGCCGAACTTGAGCGCCGCCGCGCCAAGCGCAACGTGATCGAAGCGGGCAAGAAGAAGATCGAATGGGGCAGCCAGATCCGCAACTACGTGCTGCAACCGTACAAATTGGTGAAGGACGTGCGCACCGGATACGAAACGAGCAGCACGGATGATGTGCTGAACGGAGATATAGGCGAGTTCCTGAAAGCATACTTGATGATGCACGGGCAGAGTCAGAAGGTGTGATAGTTGTTGGTTGATGGTTGCTGGTTGTTGGTGAATGCACCACATGCCGGTTACCACCCAGCCGAAGAACCATCAACCAACAACGAACAACCAAGGCATGGAATACCGGATCGAAAAGGACACGATGGGCGAGGTGAAAGTCCCGGCCGACAAGTATTGGGGCGCGCAGACCGAACGCAGCCGCAACAACTTCAGGATCGGTGCACCGGGCAGCATGCCGAAGGAGATCGTGCATGCGTTCGCCTATCTGAAGAAGGCCGCCGCGTTGACGAATCTGGAGCTGGGCAAATTGCCGAAAGAGAAGTGCGACCTCATCGGCAAGGTGTGCGATGAGATCCTCACCGGCGCGCTGGATGACCAGTTCCCGCTGGTGATCTGGCAAACAGGAAGTGGCACGCAGAGCAACATGAACGTGAACGAGGTGATCGCCTATCGCGGGCACGTGCTGCAAGGCGGCAAACTCACCGATGAGCAGAGGGCGCTGAACCCGAACGACGATGTGAACAAGAGCCAGAGCAGCAACGACACCTATCCGACGGCGATGCACATCGCGGCGTACAAGCTGACGGCGGAAGTGACACTGCCCGGCGTGAAGAATCTGCGCGATACTCTGGCGAAGAAGAGCACTGACTTCGATGCGATCGTGAAGACCGGCCGAACACACTTCATGGACGCCACCCCGCTCACGCTCGGGCAGGAGTTCAGCGGTTATGTGCAACAGCTGGACAATGGCATCCGTGCGATCGACAACGCGTTGCGGATGGTGAGCGAACTCGCACTCGGCGGAACGGCTGTGGGCACTGGCCTCAATGCACCGAAGGGCTACACGGTGCTCGTCGCGAAGAAGATCGCGGAGCTGACAGGCCTGCCTTTCGTTACCGCGCCGAACAAGTTCGAATCGCTTGCCGCGCATGATGCGATGGTGGAACTGAGCGGCGCGTTGAAGCGCTTGGCTGTTTCACTGATGAAGATCGCGAACGATGTGCGGATCATGAGCAGCGGTCCGCGCAGTGGCATCGGTGAATTGATCATCCCCGACAACGAGCCGGGATCATCCATCATGCCCGGAAAAGTGAACCCGACACAGGTCGAGGCCATGACGATGGTGTGCGCGCAAGTGATCGGCAACGATGTTGCGGTGAGCATCGGCGGCATGCAGGGCCATTTCGAACTGAACGTCTTCAAACCGTTGATCGCCGCGAACGTGCTGCAGAGCGCGCGCCTGCTCGGTGATGCCTGTGTGAGCTTCAACGACAAGTGCGCGGTGGGCATTGAGCCGAACCGCGAAGTGATCAAACGACACTTGGAGAACTCGTTGATGCTGGTAACGAGCCTCAATCCGCACATCGGCTACTACAAGGCTGCGGAGATCGCCAAGAAGGCGCACAAGGAAGGCACTACGCTGAAAGCCGCCGCGCTCGCGCTCGGCTACGTCACCTCCGAGGACTTCGACAAGTGGGTGGATCCGGGGAAGATGTGCAGCGAAGGCTGATCTCAGTCCTTGATGAACTGCCGCACCAAGGTCTTGGCACCGGTGCCGAGGTGTACCATGTATGCACCGTTAGCCAACATGGAAACATCGACGCTGGTGCGCTGTGAGCGCAGCTGATCGCGGATGATGATGCGACCGGTCGCGTCCGTGATCCAGACCGTTGCGCCGCGCAAGTTGTCCTCGCCATTCAGGTCGACGACCACTTCATTCGTTGCGGGGACGGGTGAAAGCGCGATCCTGTTTTCCGCGATGTCCTGGATCCCGGTGAGCGAGCAAGCGGCGGGCTCCGTGAACAGCAGTCCGACTTCGGGAACGGAGAGCGCGCGGTCGTAGAAGCGGATATCGTCCACCAGGCCGGTGAACGTCTCCCCGATGGAGATGCCCTGGTTGGACTGGGTGAGAAAAATGGTCTGGCTGAGGTCGGACGCTACGAGGACGTCGTCGAGCCATAGTTGGTGGGTACCGTTGCTGTAGATGCCCACCAGGTTGTGCCACTGCGGGTCCGGGATGTTGGGGATCACGTTCGACCACAGTTGCCCGTCATCGCCGCCGAAATAAAGTCCACGATTGATGTCGTACAGCGCCACTCCATAGTTCCAGCTATGATAGAAGCCTGGGAAGTTGCGCTTGCGGAAGATCCATTCCAGGTCACCGGCATCCGGGGATCCACCTTGATACCACAGGCTCAACGTGAACGCAGCGGTCGGTGCGATATCGAAGTCCGCGTGGAAAGGCACATCAACACGGCTGCTGTCGCCGGGGAAAGAGAAAGCGCATCCCGGGTTCCCCGCGCGATCGATACCGGGTACTACCGTGCCAACGATGGTCCCGTCGTGGGCATTGCCGCTGACATCCGTGCTTCCGCCACTGAAGATCCAATGCGCTCTCAGTCCGACGTTGAGTTGTGCGCTCGCGATAGTGGAGCCGCAGACCAGGGCAAGGAGGAGTGTCTTTTTCATGTTCGCTGTTGCTTATCGGTGCGTTGACGCCATTGCGGTCCGCATCGGTGCCCAGGCAACAACAAGGGCGATAGCCACGTCGTGGGCGATCCGCGGATTAGTTTCGCATCGTCTTGCACCGGGGTGTTCCGACGAAAGTCGGGACTGAGATCATACCCGAAGAACCTGGGCGGGTAATGCCGCCAAGGGAAACGGATCACACGTGTGATCGCCTCCGTGCGGACCTTGAACACGGAGGACATGCGGACAAGCTTCAAAGCCCCGGCTCGTCGGGGAACATTTTTCGGATCGATCGTGGCGCTTATCTGCGTTGACGCGAACGCACAGGTGCAGTTGCACGGAACGGTGATCGGCGACGACGGCCAAGGCGTGCCCTTTGCCTCAGTAATGATCGGCGACTTCGGTTTCGGAACACGGACCAATGAGCGCGGTGCCTTCGAACTGAAGAATGTGCGCCATGGCGATCAGCACCTGCGGGTGGCATGCGTCGGATATTCTTCGCTGGATACCGTGATGGATGTCTTCCATGAAGCGGGCGAGATCGTCCTGCGCGTGCATACCCAGGAGCATCAATTGCGTGAAGTGGAAGTGAGCGCCTTGCGCGCGGGCGATCGTTCGCCGTACGCGCAGAATACGATCACGCGCGAGCAATTGGAGAAGATCAACACCGGCGTGGACATGCCGCTATTGCTGGACCAACTGCCGAGCGTGGTAATGACGACCGACGCCGGAACAGGCTTCGGATATACGGGCATACGCATCCGAGGAAGCGATGCGACACGCATCAACGTCACGATCAACGGCGTGCCGCTGAACGATGCGGAAAGCCAATCGGTGTATTGGGTGGATCTTCCGGATCTGGCCACGAGCACGGAGGACATTGAAGTGCAGCGCGGAGTGGGCAGCAGCACGAATGGTCCAGGCGCGTTCGGCGCGAGCATCAATGTGCGAACGACAGCCGTGAACCGGGAACCGAACGCGAGCGTGAGCGCCTTTTGCGGATCGTACGGCACGCAGCGGTACACGGCGAACTTCGGAACGGGCTTGATCAAGGACCGTTTCAGTTTCGACGGCAGGATCTCCTCGATCAAGAGCGATGGTTATATCGATCGCGCCACGGCGGACCTGAAGAGCTGGTTCCTGCAAGGCGGGTGGATCGGGAAGAAGCGGTCGCTACGGTTCATCACGTTCAGTGGGCACGAGGTCACTTACCAGGCATGGAACGGAGTGCCGAAAGAAGTGATCGACACGAACCGCACGTGGAACGAATTCACCTACAACCACCAAGTGGACGACTACACGCAGACGCATTTCCAGTTGCTCTTCGATCAGCAACTCGGCGCGAACGCGGATGTGAACGTCACGTTGTTCCGGGTGAACGGCGCTGGCTACTATGAACAGCTCGACCAGAACGTGCCTTTCGACTACTACGGTCTTGGTTACAACGGCCGCAACGATGTGATCACTCGCAAATGGCTCGACAACACGCTCACGGGTGCGAACCTTGCTATCAATGTCCGCAACGGCCGACATCGCTTCACTTTCGGTGGCAGCTACAGCGACTATAGCGGCGAGCACTACGGCGAAGTGATCTGGGCACGCTTCGCGGGAACGAGCCACATCCGTCATCGCTTTTATGACAACACCGCGAAGAAGACCGATGCTAACGCCTTCGCGAAGCTGACGTATGCCATCAACGAGAAGATCGATCTATTCGCGGACGCGCAAGTACGGCAGATCGAGCATCGTTTCCTCGGATTCGATGATGCGCTGGACACTGCGGACCAAAGCGCGCGCTACACCTTCTTCAACCCGAAGCTCGGTGCGCAATGGCGCATCAAGCCGAACGCGAAGCTCTTCGCATCCATCGCCGTGGGCAACCGCGAACCGAACCGTGATGATCTTGATCAGACAACACCGGCAAGCCGACCGACGAGCGA
>JANMKC010000101.1:0-13874 GCA_031371785.1 Flavobacteriales bacterium
CGTGTAGATCAATGAATGATCGCCCACGGCGAGGTTGTCCAATGCGAGAAGAGCGCCGCTCAATGCGCCCGTATTGCCCGGATCGCTCCAGGAGCCGCCGACTTGTGCGTTCGAAAGAGTGGTCGTGAGATCGAGGCTTCCTGAATTGCACCGTTGCACCGCGCCATCGTCGCCCGCGTTCGCCGGTTGGTTCACCACCACGGTAACCGTCGCGCTCGTGTCATTGCAGGGCGCGTTGCCGGTGAGGTTGTAGTGGTATGCGCCAACGGCACTGGTCCCGGGATCGAAGGTTGCGCCGACCCCCCCACCACCGGGGCCGGTCCACGCTCCGCCTGTATCCGGAGTTCCTCTCAATGCGCTGAACAAGTTGAAGGAGGCCGAGGTGGAACACACCGTCACCGTGCTGTCGCCACCCGGATCGGGATAGGCCGTTACGGTGATCGTCACCTGTGAGGACGCTTCGCCGCAGCCGGGATCGCTCACGGTATAGCCGAACAGATACTGCTGGCCGATCACCAACAGCGAAGCATTTAGCAGGCTGTCCGTGAGCGCACCTGGAGGAACGCCCAATGGCGCTGTCCAGATGCCGCTATGAGCGGGAGTTCCGGTCAAGGAATTGAACAGGTTGTATGCGAGGGTGCCTCCGCAGATCACACTGCTACCTCCGATACCAGGATCGAGGCCGTTACCGACCGTTACGGTGATCGTGGCCACTTCTCCGGGGCATGGCCCGCTCCCCTGCACGGTGTATGTGAAATGGTAGGTACCGACGACCAGTAAGGTCGCATCCAACGTATCACCTTGCAGCGCATTGCCCACGCCATTCACGTCGGTCCATGAGCCGCCCGTATCAGCGTTCGCGCCCAAAGCAAGGAAGAGCAGCACCTCGTTCTCCGTGGCGCAAACCGCGAGCAGGCTGTCCTGTCCGGCATCGGGGGCGATGGTGAGGTTGATGGTCAGATGTGCCGAATCCACAGGGCATGGGCCAAGGCCTTGCACGATGTAGGTATACACGCCACCCGGATCCACCGCCGGGTTGAACGTAGAGGCTTGGAGCTGGTGAGAGGGATCTTTCCAGATGCCACCGGTCTGAGGTCCGCCCGATAAATGATCGATCATTTCGAAAGGACCGTCGCTTGAGCAGCGCATGATCGTGTTATCCCCTCCGGCATCCGTTGCCTGTGTTTCCGCGACCACTACAATGGCCTGTTTATCGGAGCAAATGCCAGGACCTGTCACGGTGTAGATGTAATTGCCCGGGGCGTCGATAGCCGGATTGTAGAGCTCATTGTGCGGCAGCGTATTGAACGTCCATGCTCCACCGGTATCCGGGGTTCCGCCCAAGGCATTGAAGAGGCTTTGGGTAGTTCCATCGGAACAGGACGACAACGAACCGCTCTGGCCCGCATCCGGAGCGAGGTCCAATTGAATGGTCACCACGGATGAATCGGCCTGGCAGCCGCTGTTCGGCGGAACCACGTAGGTGTAAAGCCCGCCAACATCGCTGCTGGGATCGAAGGTGCCCGAATGTGGTTGAAGATCCGGCCCGAACCAGACGCCGGTATTGTCATGCGCTCCCCCCACGAACGAGATCAACGGCACGGAGTTCTGGTCGGAGCAGAAGGAGGCAAATCCATCATTGCCCGCGTTAGGCCCAGGGACTACCGTCACCGTGAAGTTCGAGGAGTCCCCTGGGCAGTTCGCCGAGCCTTCGAAGACATATCGGAAGTCCCATACGCCCACACCAGCTATGGAAGCTGTGAAGATGCCATTGATCTCCGCGCCTGTGTTGTCGAGATCGCGCCATATACCGCCGGGCAAAGGAGTGCCTGAAAGGTTCGCGAAGAGGTCGTACATCGCGCCGACACACACTTGGGCGGTGGAATTCGCTCCTGCATCCAATGCATTGGTCACCGTCACGCAGACTTGGGCGGCATCCGGAGCACAGGTCCCACTGCCGGTTACGGTGTACGTGAAACAATACTGCCCTTGCGGAACGCTCGATGCATCGAAGATCCCGTTGGTCTGGTTCCCGCTCCACGTTCCGCCGGATTGCCATGTGGGGCCGAGCCCGGAGAAGAGGTTCACACTATCCTCGCTCACGCACGCGCTCAACTCGCCATCCTCTCCCGCGTCAAGCGCTTGGATCAATGTGATCGTTACGGTCGCGGAATCACTGGCGCACGGAACGAAACCCGTCACCTTGTACTCGTACGTTCCCGGGGGATCGGTCTGGGGATCGAAGTCGGAGCTGTGGGGCTGATCGCTGGGGTCGGTCCACAAACCTCCGGCGTCCGGGCTTCCGCCCAGCAGGGAGATCAGCGGAACGGAGGAAGAGGAGTTGCAGATCTGCGGAGCCGAGGAAGCACCCGCATGCACAGCAGTGCTGCAGATCACGGTCACCTTGGATGTATCGTTCCCGCAGGGAGCAATTCCATTGACCACGTACTTGAACACGCCGCATGGCGAAGTACCCGGAATGTAAACACCACTGAACCCACCGCCGCCCGGAGCGATCCATTGCCCCGTGGGATCGGGTGAGTTACTCAGTGCGGTGATCAGCAAGAACTGGCTTTCATCGCTGCATACCGGCCGCACACCATCCGATCCAGCATTGGCCGGGGGGTTCTCGGTAACGTTCACACTCGCGGACCGGTTCGGACATGGCGCAATGCCATCAACCGTGTAGAAGAAATTACCTGGCGAATCCGTCGAGGGTTGATAGACTCCAGGATGGCTGGGAGGTCCGCTCCAAGTTCCACCAGCATCAGGATTGCCACCTAAATAGTTGATCAACAAATAGACGGATTGGTCATCTCCGCATACTGGGAGTTGCCCGGGGAAACCAGGATTCGGCAATGGATGAACGGTCACGGATACTGTCGCGCTGTCCGACCGGCACGGGGAGATCCCGCTCACCAAGTAGGTATACACTCCTGCTGGATCCGTTCCTGGCTGGAAGGTTCCGGTGAAGGTGCCCCCTCCGGGCTGGAGCCAAGTGCCGCCAGTTTGTGGGTTGCCCGTGAGGTAAGGGAACAGCAATGCGCTTCCACTATTGGAGCAGAAGGAAGCCAAGCCGTTCTCACCGGCGTTCGGGGATTGATACAGCGTGATCGTCAGCGTCGCCGAATCCGCCGAGCATGACCCACCACCAATCGGAAGAGCGACATAGGTATAGACATAGATCCCGGGAGGATGTCCTGCCGTATTGAAAATACCACTTACACCTTGAGTGCCTTGGTGCCACGATCCATTGGTGCCAAGGTTCGGATCGCCTTGAAGCGAATCGATCATGCTTACTTGGCCCTGATCAGTGCATGCCAATATGCTCGTATTCGTTCCGGCATTGGGCGGAACAGCTTCGGTGATCGTTACCGTGGAGCTCGCATCAGTACATGGAGGAATGCCGGTGACGTTGTAGTGGTATGTTCCCGTTGGACTGACACCCGGAGTATAGGTTCCACCGAAGGCAACTGAATTGGGATCGGTCCAACTTCCGGAGAGGTCCGGCGAGCCACCGAGCAAAGTGATCAGATCCACCGCGCCAGCATCCGGACATAGTTGCACGTTCGTGTTGATGCCAGCATCCGCTTCCGGGTTCTCGAACACCGTGGCAACAGAGGTATCGTTCGGGCATGGTGCAAAGCCAGTTGCCACATACGTGTACTCTGCGGGGATCGAAGTACCCGGGTTGTAAATTCCATTGGCGATCACCGCACCGCTCGTGTCGATCCAAGTACCGCCAGCATCCGGCGATCCTCCTAGCACGCTGACCAGGAAGAAGTTCTCGTCATCACTGCATACTGTAATGGAGCCATCCAATGCGGCATCCGCAGGAGGTCGGATATCGATCGTCAATTGTGCGGTTGCAGCGCCGCATGGTGATGTACCGGGCACCGTATAGGTATACACCCCGGCGGGATCAAGTCCCGGCACGAACGTCGAATTGTGCGAGCCTCCGCCTTGGTATGTCCATGAACCAGTGAGGGAAGGGTTGCAGCCGAGCAGTGTGGTCATGTTGAACTGCTGACTCAACTCACAGCGGGTGACATTGGCAGAGCAGCCTGCGTTCGGAGCGGCGGTTTCGTTCACCGTTACCCGGGCCGTGTCCGATCCGCATGGAGATGTACCCTGCACGATGTAGAAGTACACGCCGGAATTGTTCGTTGCGGGATCATACACACCGCTGAAAGATCCCGGGGGATTTGTTTTGCGCCAAGTGCCACCGGATTGAGCGCCCGTAAGGAATGGGAGCAACGGCGTTGGGGGTGCATTGCCGCACAAGGGCACGGTCACATCGTTCCCCGCAAAGGGCGCCGCGATCACGGTGATGGTAGCAGTAGCGGAATCCGAAGCACACCCCACAGCGCCTGTGAGGCGATAGCGAAAGGTATAGGTGGGCGGGCTGGGCGTGAGCTGTGTCGCGTTCAGGAACTGTCCGTTCAGCACCGCTGTATTGCCGATGGGTATCCAGACACCACCTTGTTGCGGGTTGCTGCCCAGTGCTTGGAACAGATCATAGTGTGCGTCGTTGTTGCACACGGATCGGCTTCCGTTGCTGCCGGCATCCAACTGCGGTACGAGCTCGACCTCCACCTCCGCATGTTGGGGCGGGCACTGCCCATTGCCTGGAACATCGTATCGGAAATGGTAGTCTCCTGATGGTGCGTTGTTAGTGAAGAAAGTTCCGCCGGATAACATGCCGGGTGCGATGCTCCCCATGGTGCTCCATGTTCCACCACCATCAGGTGAGCCGTTCAATCCAGGAAAAAGGGCGACACTGACCACCCCTTGGCATCCCGTGATCGTGCCGTCCCCACCCGCGCTCGGCGCGGTATTCTGGATCACGTTCACCGTGGCGGTCGCGTTCGGGCATGGGGATGTTCCTGGAACGGTGTAGGTATACAGGCCCGGTGCGTTGATGCCCGGTGCATAAACGCCACCTGGATCACCGGGACTCCATGTTCCGCCAACATCCGGGATGCCGTTCAATCGACCGAAGAGGTTCAGGTCGGGTTCATTGCTGCACAGCGTCACTGATCCATTGCTGCCAGCGACCGGATGGCGCTCTTCGTTCACCGTCACGGTGGCGCTCGCGTTCAGGCACGGGGCAATGGCTGTAACGGTGTAAACGAAAACACCTTCAGCCCCCATGTTGCACATGTATGTTCCGGTGCCTGGCGACCATGCACCACCTGCGGTCGGGGATCCACCCAACAGGGGGAGCAAAGGGAAGGAGGGGGCATCGCTGCAAACGCTGGTGCTGCCGTTTGTTCCGGCGCTTGGCTGCTGGTTCACGGTCACCGTTACAAAGCCCGTATCGTTCACACAGGGCGAGGTTCCGATCAGGATGTACTTGTACTGGCCTTGGCTGTTGGACGCCGGATCGAATTGCCCGTTCGGAAAAAGGACGTTCGCGGGATCACGCCACACGCCGCCCCCGTTCGGTGATCCGCCAAGCGAGTTGATCAGGTTCACCGGAGCGCTGGTGTTGCACAGCGTGATCGATCCGTTCGTTCCTGCGTTCGGAGCCTGGTTCTCCACCACGGTCACGGTGGCGGAATCGCTCGGACAGGGTGTGGTTCCTGCCACGATATAGGTATACACTCCGGCGGGATGGTTCACGTTCGCTGGATTGTAGACTCCGTTGATCGATCCACCGTTGGGCTTTGTCCATGCTCCCCCGGCTTGCGCGCCACCACCGAGATGAACGAACAGCGTCTCCGGGACACTTGTGCTGCACAAGTTCACCGAACCGTTGGTTCCCGCATTGGGAGCACCTACCTCCGTAACTGTTACAGTGGCCGAAACACTTGCGCAAGGCGTGGTTCCGGTGACCGTGTAGGTATACGTGTATGCGCCTGGAGCATTGATCCCCGGTACATAAATACCCCCGGGATCGCCCGGACTCCATGTACCGCCTCCATCAGGTGTGCCCCCCAAGCGCGCGAAGAGATTGAACGAAGCTCCAGTGCTGCAAACTGTCTTGGTACCGTGTGTACCCGCGTTGGGGGCTTGTACCTCCGTCACATTCACCGTTGCTGTCGCGGACGGGCAAGGGCTCGTACCGGGCACCGTGTAGGTGTAGATGCCCTGCAGCATGTTGTTCGGATTGTAAGTATTGCTCGTCACCGTGCTCGGTCCGCTCCATGTTCCGCTCGCAGGATTGCCGAGCAGCGTCTTCATGTTGAACGAAGCACCATTGGAACAAACCAATTGGCTCGTGCTGGTTCCCGCGTTCGAGGCCGATTGAACAGTAACGGTGACCGTTGCGGTCGCGCTCGGACAGGGAGATTGCCCGGTGACATGATAGGTGTATATCCCTGCGAGATCCACACCGGGTTGGAACTGGCTTCCGTGGGCCGAGTTTCCGGGCGGCCCGGTCCATGTGCCGCCCGCATCAGGCGTTCCGCCCAAGAGGGCGAAGAGATCAAAGCTCGCGCCCGAAGAACATACCGTGGTATCGCCATTGGAACCAGCCTTGGCGGCAGCGTGCAAGGTGATGGTGAGCACAGCGCTCGCATCGGGACAGGGTGATGTGCCAGTGACCGTGTAGGTATAATCACCACCGAGCATGTTGGCAGGGTCGAACTGATCGTTGATCACCGTGCTCGGACCGGCCCAGGTTCCGCCGGTCTGTGGCGAGCCGAGCAGTTGTGTCCGCATATTGAACGGAGCATCCGAACTGCACTTGGCGATGGTGTGATCAAGGCCCGCGTCCGCTGCGGTCACTTTGGTCACGGTCACAGTGGCGGTGGCGTCCGTACACGGCGGCACTGCCGGCACCGTATAGGTATAGACGCCTTGTGGCGATGTGTTGGGATCGCAGATGTTGCTTACCAGGGAGCCGCTGAAGGTCCATTCACCGCCCGCATCCGGGGTTCCGGTGAGCACAGCGAACAGATCGAAGGGAGCGGCGCTACTGCATTTCGTTGTTGAAGCGCTTCCACCCGCATCGGGGCCTGTGTTGATCGACGCGGTCCAACCTGCGGCCGTATTGTTCATATTGCTGGTCCACACGAACGTCAGGCATCCACTTGGATCCGTGGCGGTGAACGTCTGCCCCAGCAATGACCCGCTGCCATTGCCTGTGGCGAGGAGCATCCCCGAGGTGTTCGCGCCATCATAAATGGACAGTTCATCCGCAGAGCCGGGCTGCACAGCCCAAGCCGTGAAGGTGATACGGGTGAACGGGCCTGACCCAGCACCGCCTGCTGGACAAAGCGTCGCTGTGAAATTCTCATCATTGGAATAATCGCCCGCGTTCCCGCCACTGTCATAGAACGTACCTGAGCACGTTTCCCAGGTCGCACCGTCCGCCATAATGAAGGATTGCGCGTGCGAGACCCGTGGCAGGATCAATGAAACAAAAGCGGGCAAACAACCTGCCCGGATCAATTGCTGGAATTTCGATAAAGCACGCACAGGAATGGGTCCAGACCTACGTAAGAGGCGTGCCAAGATACCAAGAAGCCCCCGCCCGGCTTTAGCCATCAAGGGTTCTTCGCCCGCCGCGCTACAGCCGTCGACGGATGCGCCCGTCCCAACGACCATCCTACACGTCCATTGCCGCTCGACCATGCCGCCTATTGACGTGATCGATCGAAAAAAGTCTCCTCGCGCCTTGAAGAACGCCTCTATGTTCAAGGTGTTGAGGGTGCCGATGGCTCGGCACCAGTGGTACGCGATGTTTGTGTTTTTCCGAAGGTAATAGCCAACATTACCTCATGAGTACCGCTACTATATCGGCTCAAATTCGTTGTGATCACATCATAACTGTAGCCGAACTGGAACGTTTTCTTCAACCAATAGCCCACCATGAAGCTCATGGCATCGCCAGTGCGGTAGGTGATCCCCAGCCAGACCTGTTCCTTGTACCGCAATGTGGCGGTGAGGTCGACCTTGGCGGGCACGGGGGACACATACTTCAGCAGGAAGGATGGTTCCAAACGGAGGTCGTCGTTCAATGGCAGCCGATAACCACCCATGACATAATAGTGGCCTGCCAAGGTACTGAGCGTCGCGTCGGCATCATCGTAGAACCAGATCCTGCTCTTCAACAATTGTGGAGCGGTAGCGCCGATCCACCATGATGGATGATAGAGGTAGAGCCCGAAGGTGGCATCGGGCACGAGACTGCCGCGCAATTGGTCGTCCATCACCGGGTCGTTACCATCATGGAAGGTGATCTTCGACCCATCGATCAGGAATTGTTGCACACCGAGCGACAGACCCATGCCGAGTTTGATGTCATCGGTAAGCCGCAAGTGATAAGCATAGCTCACCTGCGCACCGGTCCTTCGCGTGGGTCCCACATGGTCCGTATAGAGGTAGCCACCGACACCCATCTTGTCACCCACCGGGGTGGTGAGGCTGAGCATGAATGTGCGCGGGGCATCCTGTATGCCCACCCATTGGCTGCGGTGGGCGCTGCGCATTTCGAACCATGGCCTGCTGCCTGCAACGGCGGGACAGTAGAGATAGTCATGGCTGGTGTATTGGCTGAGCTGGGGCAATTGCTGCGCCCATGACCCATGGGTGAGCAGCGCTGCGGAAAGGAGGATCGATGTTCGGCGCATGGTCATGTGGTGTTAGCGGATCACAGTGAGCGGACCGGTGTAGGGCTCCGGGAATCGATCGTCGTTGAGCTCGATGGCATAGTAGTAGGTGCCTACCGGGACGAGACCTCCGTTGTAGGTGCCGTCCCACGGCTCCTTGTAGCCGTGGCTGCTGAACAACAAGGAACCCCAACGGTTGTAGACCTCCACCGTGCAATCGGGGAACTGGTCGATGTAGTCGATCTGCCAGATATCGTTGGAGCCATCGCTGTTGGGTGTGAAGCCTGAAGGGATCTTGATCTCCGGCACCACGGTGATCAGTACCGAATCGATGCTGGTGCATCCGCTGGGCGTGGTTACGCTCAGCACGAACCAAGTGGCCACCTCCGGTGAAGCGGTCGGGTTGGCCACGGTGGATGAGCTGACCAATGAATCCGGCGACCAGGCGAAGGAACTGCCCGGCGGGCCGCTGGGCTGACCACCAAGATCCACCGTGCCGTTCAGGAAAATGCTCTGGTCAGCACCAGCGTTGGCCAGCGGCAACGAGAGAATATTCACGCTGATCACATCGCTGTCCGTGCATGGACCATTATCGCTCGCTGTGAGAGTGAACGTGTATCCTCCGGGAGGAAGAACACCGAGATCCAAGAGTACCGCATTGCCCACCACGTTCCCTTGCGCATTGGTCCACACATAGGATGTGGCACCCTGGCTGCCCGTTCCGCTGAGGACCACTTGCGCGCCAGCGCACTGCGAGACGTCCGCACCGGCATTGGCCACCACGGAACTGAGCGCACCGATGTTCACCGTTTGTTCCTGCATGCAATTGTTCGCATCCACAACGGTGACCGTGTACGCCCCCGGTTGCAGGCCTGGAATATCCTCCGCGTTGGAACTGAAACCGTTCGGGCCGTTCCACGCGATGAAGAGGTTCGGTGTGCCACCAGAGATCGTTGCCAGTATGCTTCCATCGCTGGCTGTGTTGCAGCTCGCATTCACGAACTGATCGATCACGATACTGATCGCGGGTGGTTCCGAAATGGTGATCGTGATCGTGGTATCGCAATTCACCGCATCTGAAATGGTCACGCTCCAATCACCGGGGCAGAGCCCCGTAGCCATACTGCTGTTCGGACCGTTCGGCGGGACCGGTGACCAGGCGTAGGTGAGCGTTCCGCTTCCGCCGGTGGGGAGGAGCGTAATGCTGCCATCGCAGGCCGCATTGCATTGGATCTGCGCAACCTGGGCATTGGGGATTATCAGCGCGTAAGGCAGGATCGTGAACGCATACGTGCTGTCGCAGCCCTGCTGATCGGTGATCGTCACGCTCCAATCACCGACGCACAACCCGGTGATGGAATTGACATCCGTCGCGAACGTCGCTCCACCGGGATCCGTCCAGACGACCGTGAACCCACCGGTCCCGCCACTGGGCGCGATCGTCGCGGTGGCATCGCACGGGCCGTTGCACGTCTCACTTGTGGAACTGAGGTTGGCGCTGATCGGGCTCCCTTCATCGATGGTGAAGGGACGCTGTATGCTGCAACCGTTCGTGTCCGTCACAGTGAGCAGGTAATCCCCCGCACAAAGCCCGAACGCGCTCGTGTCACCTTGCGCGATGACGGAGCCGCCGCTCGTGGTCCAGATGGTGGCGTATGGCGCGATCCCTCCTGTGATCGCGACATGTGCTTCACCTACGCACGCACCGAAGCAGATGTTGTCGATCGTGCCCATCGATGCGTCGAGTACCGGCGGATCGGTTATCGTGAAGGTGTAGGTGGTGTCGCAACCGTTCGCGTCCGTGATGAGCACGCTCTGATCACCGGCGCATAGGTCCAACGCGGAGTTGGTGCCGTCGCCGTTGGGCGGGATCGGTGTCCACGCGAATGTGTACGAGCCGGTACCACCTTGCGGGATCATGATGATGACGGCATCGCAAGCACCGTTGCAGGTGATCGGCGTGAAAGTGGCAGAGGCCGTAACAGGTTCTGGTTCGGTGATGAGCAGGTTGACATCGATCGAGCAACCCACGGAGTCGGTGATGAGTACGCTCCAATTCCCGGCGCACAATCCGGTAGCTTGTGGTGTTCCCTGTCCAACTTGTGGCAGAGGGTCCCAGAGGAACGTATAGGGTGCTACACCTCCTGCGGGTGCCACCGTTGCCGTTCCATCGCACGATCCCGAACAGCTAACGGGGGTGGTGCTGAGGTTCGGCACGATCGGCTGCGGCGCTGTCACGAAAGAGGTGTCGATGGTGATGCATCCATTGCCGTTGATCACCTCCACGAAATATGCGCCCGGACATAAGCTGTCCACGGAGTTGCCGGGTTGGTTCAGGTCGTTCCCGATAAGATCCGACCAGGCGATCGTGCATGAGGGAACGGTGCAGTTGAACGTCGCGGTAACCGCACCATCGCAAGTGCCAGGACAGGTAACGATATCGTTCGTGACGCTCACCGCTTCACCATCCACATCGCTCACGGGCACCAGTTGCTGCGTTGAGCAACCGTTCGCGTCAGTGATGGTGACAAGGTAGAATCCGGCGCAGATGTTCGCCAGCGTATCGTTGGTGCCGAACACGGATCCGTTCTGGCTCCAAGCGAAGTTGTACTGTGCCGTTCCACCGGAAGCGATCGCGACCGCACTGCCACTGCAAATACCGCATGTGCTCAGGCTGCTGCTGGTAACGAGCGCCAATGGTTGCGGCTCTGTAATGGTGAAAGTGAAGACGGTATCACAACCGAGGCTATCGCCCACCGTCACGCTCCAATCGCCCGCGCACAATTGCGAAGCGGTGGAGGTGAACTGGCCCAGCGGCGGAGCGGGGTTCCAGATGAAGACAAAGCTGCCCGTGCCTCCGCTCGCCGCGAGCGTGATGCTTCCATCACATGCACCGCTACAGGAGACGTTCGCGATCTGCGCGTTCGCATCGATCGCTGTCGGCTCGATGATGAGCACACTGATCGTTGTATCGCAACCGGTGGAATCCGCGATCGTCACGCTCCACACACCCGCACACAACCCGGATGCGGTGGAAGTGCCCTGCCCTCCGGGGGGCTGTGGGCTCCAGTTGTAATGGTAAGGGGGAAGCCCGCCGACAGGACCCACGGTCGCACTTCCATCACAGGCACCATGGCAGGTCACCGGGTTGCTGCTCAGGTTGGGAATGATCTGCTGCGAGGGAAGCACCATCGCGGTATCGATCACCGTGCAACCCGCGCCGCTCACCACTTCCACCAGGTAGAGCCCGATGCAGAGGTTGTTCAACGTGAACTGGTTCTGCGCGAGCGGTTGCGCGTTCGCATCGTACCAATAGATCTCGCACGGGCCATTGGTACACATGAAGCTCACCGAAACGGAACCATCGCAGTTGTTCGCGCAGCTCGTGTTCCCATCGACGACGGTGAGCGACTCACCGTTCGCATCCGTAACCACTGCGACGGCCTGGGCCGAACAACCGTTCACGTCCTGTGCGGTGGCGGTGTAGATACCTGCGCACACACCATTGAGCGAAGGACCGCTGCCGACCAGTGCGCCGTTCACATCGGTCCATGTGATGGCGGCAACGCCCGTACCTCCGTTCACCTGCACGCTGACCGTGCCATCACATTGCTGGCAATGGCTGGCTGATGAAGAAGGGACAAGTGAAAGCGGCAACGGCTCAGTGATCGTGAACGACAAGGACGTATCGCACCCGTTCGCGTCGGTGATCGAAACGGCGTATGTCCCAGCGCACAACTGCGCCGCGACGTTCGTTCCCTGCCCGATGGGCGGCACCGGGTTCCACACGAAGTTGAACACCCCGCCACCCCCTTGTGTATCGAGCGAGATGCTTCCATCGCACTGGCCAGCGCACGAGATGTTCTGCACGGTTGCGTTCACCGTGATGGGCGGCGGACCTGTGATGAGGATGCTCGCCAGGACGGAACATCCGTTCGCATCGGTGATGCTCACATCGTATGTGCCCGCGCAAAGGCCGCTCACGTTAGTGGTGCCTTGGCCAAGCGGTGGCGCCGGGCTCCACACGATGGTGTACGGAGGAGCACCACCGCTGATGCCGATGTCGGCGGTGCCATCGCATTGGCCCGCGCAACCCACGGGCGTGCTTCCGGTCAGTACGACGATCGGTTGTGGTGCGAACACGTACGCGGTGTCGAAACGCACGCATCCATTTCCATTGGTCACGGACACGAGGTAGGAGCCCGCGCAAAGACCACTGAGCGTGTCGCTGGCCACATTGAGGTTGTTGCCCAGCACATCGTACCATGCCACGCTGCAGGTGGGCGCGGAGCAATTGTAAGTGACGCTCACCCCGCCATCGCAATCGGCGGGGCAGGTCACATCATCGTTCGTGACCGCGAGCGTTTCACCATCACTGTCATTGAGCGGTATAACGAACTGCGCCATGCACGCGGACGCATCACCCACGTTCACGGTGTACAATCCAGCGCACAGACCTGTGAGGACACTGTCTGGTGTGATGATGCTGATAGGCGGACCCCAAGCGAAGAAATAACTGCCCGCCCCGCCGCTCGTGTGGAGTGTGATCGCACCGTTGCACAACTGGCATTGGCTTTCCACAACTTCCGGCTGAACGACCAGTGCAGGTGGATCTGAAAGCGGATAGCTCAGGTTGACCAGGCAGCCGAGCGAATCGATGATCGTCACGTTCCACACACCCGCACCGAGTTGTGAAATGCTCGCCGTGCCTTGGCCGTTCGGCGGTGTTGGCGACCAGAGATAGGTGTACGGTCCGACGCCTCCCAAGGTGTTCAACGTGATGCTTCCGTTGTGATCGCCATGACAGGTGAGGAGTACGATCGCTGCGGAAGCGCCTAACTGTACGGGTTGGGTGATCGTTATCGTGACCGTGGTATCGCACCCGTTCGCATCGGTGATCGTCAGGTCATAGTCACCCGCGCAAAGTCCGGTGACGTTCGCGGTGCTATCGCCTGTTATCGGATCCGGGCCCCAGTTATAAGTGTAACCCGGCGCACCTCCTGTGGGACTTGCCGAAGCGGTACCATCACATGCACCATTGCAGCGCACCTGCGTGGTGGTGACGTTCGGATCGATCGGCGTGAAATCCGGGATGGTGAATGTTTCCGTGGTATCGCAACCATGCGCGTCGGTGATGGTGATGGCGTATGTCGTTCCAGCGCACAGGCTATCCACGAAGAAGGTGCCCTGACCAGAGCCCGGAGGAGGTTGCCATGAGAACTGGAAGTCCGGTGTGCCACCGGAAGGGAATACAGCGGCCTGCCCGGTGCAGGGTCCGGCGCAAGTGGCATTCGAGAAGGACAAGCTCGTCGTGAT
>JANMKC010000398.1:0-3733 GCA_031371785.1 Flavobacteriales bacterium
GGGATGCGCTGGCCGTCCACTTCGAGATCCACTTGTTGCGGGATCGCGTCGCCTTTCAATTCCACATGCAGGTCGAAGTCCTCTTGCTCCGGTACGAGAAGGCTGCTGTCGAGCACCACGAACTGGAAGGGCGCGTCCGGCGCGAAGTCGCTGCCATGGCGAATGATGCGGCGCGTGGGCTCGGTGATCAAGCTCGGCGCGGCGAAGAGCAGCACGAGCAGAATGGCGAGCGGTGGCAAGGCATAGCGGAGGTACTTGCGGTTCTTCGTAAGGTCGATGGCCGCCGCGAAGGGAACGGCCGATAATTGGCGACTGCGCTGCGCGATGCTGGCCTCGATCAGTTCGCGCTGCTGGAAGTTGCTGTTGGCCTGCTCGCGCAGTTGCAACGTGTTGAGGAGCTTGTCCTTCACATCGCCGAAATGCAGGCCCACGATGCGCGCGGCCTCATCGTGTGGGATCACCTTGCCGAGGTGCAGCAGTTTCACCAGTGGCAGCGCGATGAAGCGCACCAGCACACCCAGCGTTACAAGGAGAAAGCCCCAGAACAGAACGGCGCGCGCGGAGGTGCCGAAGCGCCCGAAGTATTCGCTGAGCGAAGCACCGAGGAAGAAGAGCACCAACAGACCGACGCTGTACAGCACGCCCCGGATCAAGCGGTCCTTGTAGTACTTGCGGATGAAGGCATCCAGCTTTTGGATGAGCAGGTTGTAGTCGGAAGGCATTCGAAGGTGTCGGTTCGGGCGAGGTCGAGAACGATAAAGCGTTCCCATGGGCTGTCAGTTCGCCCCGGATATATTCCGGGGGTAGTCAAGAACTGGTTGGGAATGTTGGCGAAAGGTACTCAGGTACGCATGGGCCGCCGTGTGAAGGATCGTTAGATCCGGACACGCCGCTGTGGATGGTACATAGAGTGGACGGTGGTGGTCCGCCCGGAGACATGTGTCGGTCTGCTGGCCGCCGCCTACATTCACTTCATGCACAAGGTGACCGCGGTCGTATTTTTCCTTTCGATAGGATCGCTTTCAGGGCAACAACCCAGTACGGCTCTGGTCGCGGGGAACTGCGACAGCCTGCACAGGGTGCTGTCCAACGCCCGAGCAGCGGACACCACGCAACTGGACGCCCTGCTCGCGCTGCTCCGTTCGACGTGCATCAAGACCAACACCGATAGCGCGATGCATATCGCTGAAAGGGCCATCGCGCTGGCTGCCCGGCTCAAGGACCGCCCGCGACAGATCGCCGCACACCGTGCCAAGGCGGACGTTTTCGCAGTACCCGACCAAATGGATTCCGCGATAGCGGAATTGGAGAAATGCCTGCCATTGCTCGATCCGGTGACCGCGCCGTTGGTCGCCGAGAAGGTGCATTTGAATCTTGCCACCCGGTACGAACGGAAGATGGATCTGACGCGCAGCGTGGTGCATTACGAGACGGCGCTCCGGTTGCGGGAGCGTCGCGGTGATCGTGGTGGAGTGGCGGAACTCTTGAATTCGCTCGGCACCATCCGCGTGCAGCAGGGCGACGTGGCTGGGGCGCTACGGTATCATGAGCGCGCGTTCGGGGTCTTCGAAGGCTTGGGCGACAGCAGCCGCATGGCGGCCGTGCTGAACCGGATCGGGGTCGCTCTGCGCGAGAACGGCCAGCCGAAGGAAGCGCTGGGGAAGCATGCCCGCAGCTTGGTATTGTACAGGGCGCTCGGCCGCGAGATCGCCAGTTCAGCCGCCCTGAACAACATGGCTGCGGCCTACAACGACATGGGGGAGTTCGGAAAAGCCGAGGCCTATGCACGGGAAGGGCTGGCGATACGGCAGCGGGGAGGAGAAACCACCGGAGTGGCGTTTTCGCTGATCCAACTTGGTTGGGCCCGCTTGCAACTGGGGAACGCTGCGGAAGCGCTGAAGCATGGCGAACGCGCCCGAGGCATCTCCAAGAAGGCCCGGTTGCTCACCATTGAACGCGACGCTTGTGAACTGCTGTATGCCGCGAACAAAGCACTCGGACGGAGCGATGCGGCCCTGGCCACCTACGAACGCTTCACACTCCTTCGAGACAGTTTCGTTTCCGAGGAGAACCAGCGCGCCGTACTGCGACAGGAGTATGAACACCAAGCGTACCGAACGGTGCTCGCCGACAGCCTCCGGCATGTGGAAGCGTCGATGCGCGTGGAGCAGGAACGCAAAATGGAACGCATGGCCGGTGCCGCACAGCGGAAGCGGATCATCTTCGGGGCGCTCATCATCGCGTTGTTCTCGGCGGGCACCGGTTATTTCTTCTTCGATCGCCGCCGCCGCCAGATGCGGTTCGAACGCGAGCAGGCCGTGTTCGAAGAACGGCTGCGCATCGCCGACGACCTGCACGACGACCTCGGCGCGGGACTTTCCTCGCTGAAGCTACGCAGTGCATTGGCCCTGGACCGCACCAACGCACCCGACCAACAGGAAGCGCTGCGTGCGCTGGCCGGAACAGCGGACGGCCTGATGGACAACATGCGCCAGATCCTCTGGGCCATGGGCACCGAACACACGCGGCTCGCCGATCTCGTGCGCTACATCAACGTTTACGCGCGTCAACAATTGGACGAGAGCGGCATCGCGCTGGAGACCACCACAGAAGGCGAACTGCCGGAGCTGGACCTAAACGCGATGGAACGGCGCAACATCTTCCTCGTGGCGAAGGAGGCCTTGCACAACACGGTGAAGCACGCCGGAGCACGACAGGTCACGATCACCTTCCGCTGGAACAACGGTTTGGAAATGCGCGTGAATGATGATGGCGCTGGCATGGCATCCGCGGATGCAACGAAAGGCAACGGCATGCGCACCATGCGCAAACGTGCCGTCGCGCTCGGCGGCACGGTGGAAGTGGGGAGCGGTACCCTTCCGGGCACCACCGTCGTGCTGCGCGTACCGCTGCCTAACACGTCATCGCGAGCCGCACCTGGGCGAAGCGATCTTTGATCCGACATGGATCCTTCGCTCATGACCGCACTGAACAAACGGCCTATTGCCACGGCCGCACCATCCAAAGACCTTCGCGCCAATGGCTGAACAGGAACCGGTCCGTGTAAGCGTCGTGGAAGATGATGCGGCCATCCGCGCGATGCTGTTGGAAGTGTTCGCGCCGCTGGAGGGCGTCCGCATGCTATCGGCCTACGCGTCCGCGGAAGAAGCCTTGGAAGACCAGGGCAATGAGCGCCCGCACGTGGTGATCATGGACATGAACTTGCCGGGCATCGACGGCGTGCAATGCGTACGCGAACTCCGGAAGCGATGGCCTGCCACGCAGTTCCTCATGTACACGGTGAACGACGATGATAAGCGCGTGTTCGAGGCATTGCGCAGCGGTGCCAGCGGCTATGTGCTCAAGAACAGTTCGCCCAAGGAACTGGTCACGGCCGTGCGCGAACTACAGGCGGGCGGCGCACCCATGAGCGCAGCGATCGCGCGTCGGGTCGTAGATCATTTCAAACCCGCGTCCATGGGTCCGCGCCTGGACGATGCGGGACTTGGCCAGCGCGAACATGAACTGCTCACGCTGCTGGCTGATGGGCTCTACTACAAGGAGATCGCGGACCGTATGGGCATCTCCATCGGCACGGTGAAGAGCCATGTGCATGCCATCTATGGCAAGCTGCATGTACAGAACCGCACCGAAGCGGTGAACCGGTTCTTCGGGCGTTGAGCCTTTCCCACGCCTTATCTTTGCCATGTACCATACCATGGAAACCAGTCTG
>JANMKC010000156.1:0-2543 GCA_031371785.1 Flavobacteriales bacterium
CTTGAATTTCACACCGGCCACGTTCTCGCCGTCGATGCGCACGATGCGGTCGCCCGCGCGAATACCCAAGCGTTCACTTGGGCCGCCTGCGATCGCATCCACCACATAGATGGTGTCGCGCACAATGTTGAACTGGATGCCGACGCCCTCGAAGTTGCCCTTCAGCGGTTCGTTCACTTCGTCCAGTTCCTCCTTGGGGATGTAAATGCTGTGTGGATCGAGCTCTTCGAGCATGCTCGTGATGGCCTTGTCCACGAGCTTGCGATCATCCACACTGTCCACGTACATGTGGTCGATCTGATAGAGCAGGGCCTCCAGTTTGCCCACGGTGGACGGATCGGATTGCGCGTTCGCCAACAGGGGGAAGGCGAGCGCGATGGCGCAGGCGAAAAGGGATCTGTTCATCGGTGTATGCGGGGAAGGATGTGAATGTAACGGTCGCAGGCACCTTGCGGTTCCGGATGCCTGTTAACGAAGGTGAAGCGCGCCGCGTTCACTTGAAAAGAAAACGCGAGCCGGTCAGGAGCACATCCTTGCGGTACCGTTCCACACGCACCAAACGATCGTTCTCGTAGTACTTCCACTTTCCGTTCTTCTTCCCATCGCTGTAGTGTCCGACGATGCCCTGCTCGCGAAAGGCCCAGGTGCCGTCGCGCAAGCCATCGCTGTACTGGCCCTTCACGGTGATCCGTCCGTCCGGTGCGTATTCCGTCCAATCGCCTTCGAGCCGACCCCAACCGTACACGGCGAATATCAACGGACGCCCGTCCGGGTAGTAGGCGCGGTAAGTTCCACAAGGCTTTCCGTGTTTGTAGTACAAGCGCACGGCGATGCGCGAAGTATCCTGCACGAATCGCCCGATGCGTACATATTGTTCCACTTGTTGCAGGGGGGCGTAGGTCACCGCATACGCGACAACGCCATTGTGCTCTGGCACATAGAGCGAATCGGGTTGGGCGGCGATGCGCTGCGTGAGCGCTGCGATGAGCGACAGGAGAATAATGCGGAGCATGTGGATCAGTGCCGGTCGTGGCCCACCACCGTGAACGCGTGGTGCAGGGTGCGTCCGTTCTGGTCGGTCAAAGTTAGCCGGTGCTCTCCGTCGGCCGGATCCAGCGCCATGCGATGTTCGCCCTTGGTGGTGCCGAGGAATACGCCATCAAGGTCCCAGTTGATCGTCGCATCACCATCGCGGTGAGCGACCTCTACAACTGCCTTGCCGCGCGATCCGTCCAGTTCCGTTGGGATCAGCAGGCGCGCACCGCGTTCCGGATAGAGCACCTCCATGACCACATCTTCCGAAGTGAGACCGTCCAGCAAAGGGGGCATCGTCCTATAGGCCGGATGGCGGATCGCGTAGTAGCGCTCCATCGCCGGTGGCAGGATGAACCAGGCCGTGTTGTGTCCTTCGCCTGGTGGCACGCGCCAGTGCTCTTGATCGTCCACATTGATGTGCCGATGGTAAGGACATGCAGCGGTGCGTGTTCCGGGGCGGGGTATCCACAATGTGTCTGCCATCGGGCAATCGATCCCGGCCAGGTGTCCGCTCATCGGGCAGATCGCGGCCTGCACCAGTTCATCGAAAGGCACATCGAAGCCTTGGCCTTTGGGCAACAGCGCGAAGAGGTCGAACATCAAGGGAGCAGATGCCAGCGTGCCAGTGAGGCCGGGCCTTCCTTCGCCGCTCGCATTGCCGGTCCACACGGCTACGCACCAACGATCGCTCATGCCAACGGCCCATGCATCCCGGTGGCCCACGCTCGTGCCGGTCTTCCACGCGATCCGTTCCTTGCTCGCGAACGCTTTCCATCCTTGCTCGTCTTCAGGCCGGTTCACCTCGCGCAATGCTTTCAAGGTGAAGTGGATGCTTGCCGCGCTGAGCGGAGGATCCCACGCCGCCGTATCGGGATCCGCCGATGTGCCTGCAAGGATCAACGGGGCATGCACATCGCCGGGGTGGTAGGACTTTCCCCCGCGACCGAAATTCTCCAGGATGCGCGCCATGCTCGCATACGCGCCGCCGATCTCCCACAGCGAACTTTCCGCTCCGCCCACGATCAATGAAAGGCCGTAATCGTCGGCCGTGCGATCGACACTGGCGAGCCCCATGGCGCGCAGGGTTCGTAACGTGCGATCCACGCCGTGCTTGCGGAGCTCGCGGACGGCGGGCACGTTCAATGAGCGGGCCAGTGCTTCGCTCGCCGGGGTCGCGCCGGAGTATTGTTCATCGAAATTCCGCGGGGCGAAACCGTTGTACTGGGTGGGCACATCGGCCACGAGCATGTCGGGCAGCAGTTCGCCGCTCTGCAGCATGTCCGCATAGAGGAAGGGCTTCAGCACGCTGCCGGTGCTGCGGCGCGCCCGCACGATGTCCACCTGTCCCGCATGATCGGCACCGGCGCGCGTCAGGTTCCCGACGTACGCACGTACCTCGCCGGTCGGTACGTCGATGATCAACGCCGCAGCGTTGTGTACCTCGTTGGCCTGCAACCGCTGCGCGTAGCGGTCGCACGCATCGGTGGTGCGCTCTTGCAAATGCCCAT
>JANMKC010000170.1:0-20403 GCA_031371785.1 Flavobacteriales bacterium
CCGATGAGCCAGGTGCTCGCACGGCAACGCGAAGCGCTTTCGCGCAGCGATGCTCCGGTGAAGCGCGCATTCCTCTTCACCGATCTGCAACGCAGCGTGTGCGATGTGGACAAATGGACGAACGACAGCTCGACCACCACGACCATCGTTCCGCTCCCACCGAACGATGCGGCCAACCTCACCATCGATTCGGCCTGGTTCGCCTCTCCTGTGCGCCGCTTGGGACAGAGCGAAGCGCTGCACGTGCGCATTCGCAACTACGGCGCACTGGCGCTGGAGAACGTTCCCCTGAAACTGACCATCGACGGTCGCCAACGCGCGCTGGCCACGTTCGCTGCGGAGGCATCGGCCACGGTGGATACCGTGCTGCGCTTCACCAATGACGCGACCGGCCAGCACCGGGGCGAAGTGAGCCTCACCGATCGGCCCGTCACGTTCGATGACAATTTCTTCTTCGCCTACCGCACGGCATCTTCGCTGCGTGTGCTCCTGGTGAGTGGCGGTGATGCGTCGAGCGATCACAACATCGCCTCGATCTTCGGTGGCGACAGCACGCATACCTTCACCACACAACCCTACCGGCAGATCGATCTGGCCTCGTTCGCTCGCACCGACCTGATCGTGCTGAACGCACTGCCCGATGTGCCGAGCGGAACGGCTGGCGCGATCAAGGACTTCGTACACGGCGGCGGAAGTGTCGCGATCTTCCCCGGAAAGGATCCGGATGCCGCGAGCTGGTCCGCTTTCCTGGCGGAATTCGGAGCGGGTTTCGGCGCACGTGACACCGCCAACATGAAAGTGGACCGCATCGATCTCCAACAACCATTCTATGCGGAGGTCTTCACCGCGATGCCGAAGAACGTGGAGCTGCCTGTCTCGCGCTTGCGCTTCAACATCACCACGCCTCCTGCGGCCGATGCGCTGTTGCGCTTGCAGAACGGAAGCGCGTTCCTCAGTTCGATCCCGGAAGGAAAAGGACGCGTATACGCATGCGCTTCGCCCCTGAGCGATGAGGCCGGATCCTTTACACAGCACGCGTTGTTCGTTACCTCACTGTTGCGCATGGCCGAGCTCAGCCGACCGATGGGCGCGCTTTACCATACCATCGGGGCGGAGGCCACCGTTCCGCTGGAAGGCGTGGACATTTCCGGCGAAGCCGCACCACACTTGAAGGGACCAGCGGGCACCGACCTCGTTCCCGAAGTGCGCCATGCATTGGGCAGCACCAGTATCGCCCTGCACGATGAGGACCTCGCACCCGGACCTTACGCGCTCACGCTGGGCAACGACACCATTTCTTCGCTCGCGCTGAACCTGCCCCGCAGCGAGAGCGATCTCAGCGCCTTCACGCCGGAGCAATTGAAGCAGCGCCTCGCCGAACGCGGACTCACCAGCTTCACCGTGCTCGATCACAATAGCAATGACCTTGCGTTGAGCTTGAAAGAACTCGACCAGGGGACCAAGCTGTGGAAATGGTTCGTGATCGCCGCGCTCCTCTTCCTCCTATTGGAGATCCTCCTCATACGCACGCTGCAATGAAGGACCTGCTGCTCCGCCAAGTCACGGTGATCGATCCCAACGGACCGCACCACGATGAGCAAATGGATGTGCTTATCCGCAATGGCCTGATCAGCAAAGTAGGCAAGCGCCTGCCGAAAAGTGATGCGCGGGAAGTGAACGTGGATGGCCTTTTTGCTTCGCCCGGTTGGGTGGAAACACGCGCGCACTTCCGCGATCCCGGCGAAGAGTACAAGCAAGGACTGATCAATGGGCTGGACGCCGCCGCCGCCGGTGGCTTCACCGCCGTCGGCGTACTGCCTACCACCGATCCGGTGATGGACTCGCGCGCCGGAGTGGAATACCTGTTGCGCAAAGCGCAAGGCCATGCGGTGCGCGTCCTTCCGATCGGTGCGCTCACCAAAGGCACGAAAGGCCAGCAGCTTTCCGAACAGTACGATCTGCAACAGGCCGGTGCCGTGGCGTTCTGCGATGATCAACAGCCCGTGCGCAATGCGCGCCTTATGCTCCTCGCGTTGCAGTACGCGCTCAACTTCGATGGCCGTGTGATCTGCTTCCCGCAGGACGCCGACCTGATGGCGCATGGCCAAATGCACGAGGGACCGATGAGCGCGCGACTCGGTATGCGCGGCATTCCCGCGATGGCCGAGGCCGTCCAGCTCGCACGCGATCTTTCGCTGCTGGAGTACACCGGCTCGCGCATGCACGTGGCCACCGTGAGCACGGCCGAAGGTGTGGAACTGGTCCGCCAGGCAAAAGCGAAAAAACTGCGCGTGTCAGCCAGCGTGGCCGCCCACCACTTGCTATTGGACGACGGCTGCTTGCGCGGTTTCGACACGAACTACAAAGTGATGCCACCGCTGCGCGACATTGAACACATCGAGGCCTTGCGCGACGGGGTGAAGGACGGCACCATCGATACGATCACCAGCGATCACCGTCCGGAGGATGTGGAACACAAGCGGGTCGAGTTCCCGCAAGCGGCATCCGGCATCATCGGGCTGGAGACGGCCTACGCGGTGGCCAACACGACGTTGAAAGCACGCATGAGCACACGCAAACTGGTGGAGCGGTTCTGCCACGGGCCACGAGCGACGTTCGGGCTTCCGGTTCCGCACATCGTTGAAGGTGCCGAGACGGAGATCACGCTCTTCGCCCCGGAACTCGAATGGACCTTCACCGCAAGCGACATCGTGAGCCGCTCCAGGAACACGCCCTTCATCGGTCAACGTTTCACAGGCAAGCCACTGGGCATCATCGCGCGCGGCCAAGTGAGAATGGTGCCCGCGTTCGCGGAAGCACTGGCCTGAACGGACCCGTTCAGCGCCCTTTCCCCGCTTGCGCGGCGGAGTCCTCGTTCATCTTCTTGAACCGCTCGATCAACTGCTCGTCCGTGTATTGCAGGTTCTCGATCATCTGTTTCGCATCGGCCGCGAACTTGTGATCGGGGAAACGGCTGATCACTTCCTCGTATGCCGTCTTCGCCTCACCCTTCTGCCCAAGATCATTGTCCAGCGTGAACGCGCGGAGGTAGTACGCGTCGGGGATCCTGCGCCATTGCGGATGATCCCGGATCACGCGATCGTACAGCTCCAGCGTGGTCTTCGGCTCACCCAAGGTGCGGGAGAGGCCTGCTGCGCGGAAGATGTATTCCGGTGCCATCGAATCCTGCGGGTTGTTCTTGGCGAATGCGAGGTACACATCGTGCAACGCCATGGCCCCGCGACGATCGAACACCGGCTTGGCGAAGAGGCTGTCTTCCTGGGCACGGATGCGGCGCACACCTTCGGCCGCGTTCGTTGCGGTGGAGTCCGCGCCGGACGCGGATATACTGTTCGACCCCCCGCCGCAGGCGGTGAGAACCGAGACCGTTGAGAGGATGAGAAGTGAGCGCATGGCGTGTTATTTCTGGGGTGTGAACCGGATCTGGTACTTCGCTTCGGCCTTGCCGTTGCTGATGTCGCGCAACTTTCCTTTCAGCATTCGCTTGCGCAAGGGAGGCAGCTTGTCCGTGAAGAGCACACCGTCCAAATGGTCATGCTCATGCTGGATCACACGTGCGGCGTATCCATCGAACTCTTCTTCGTGCTCCTTGAAATGCTCGTCCATGTATTGCAGCACGATCTTCGGCTGGCGCTCCACATCCTCGCGTATACCGGGGATGCTCAGGCAGCCTTCCTCGAAGGGCCATTCCTCTCCATCCTCTTCCACGATGTACGGATTGATGAAGACCTTCTTGAAATCCTTCAAGTGCGCATCCTCCGTCGGGTTGCCGTCCTCGTCCTCGGCGAATGGTGAAGCGTCCACCACGAAAAGGCGGATGCTGTGGCCGACCTGGGGAGCGGCGAGCCCAACGCCGCTGGCCGCGTACATCGTTTCGTACATGTCGGCGATCAACTGCTCCAGGCCCGGATGGCGTGGCTCAATGTCCTTGGCTACCTTCTTCAGGACCGGATCGCCATAGGCGCGGATAGGGAGGATCATGGAAGAAGCGGCGAGTTGGACAGCGGCACGTCGTTCGGGGCGCGAAACTAAACGACGGCCTCGTTCATCACGTGCCGCTCACTGCTCATGGCTTGCCGCTCCTCGCATTCCGCTCGAGCCACCCTTGAAGGATGATCGTAGCGCTGATGCGATCGATCGCGCCTTTGTCCCGGCGGGCCATCTTTCCGATACCGCTGGCGAGCAGTGTCTGTTGCGCCATGCGGCTGGTGAAACGCTCGTCCATCGTCTCGATCCAATGCTGCGGGAAACTCTTTTTCAGTTGTTCGATGAACGCGAGCACATGCGGCGTGGCGTCCGTCGGCCGGTTGTCCAAACCCATCGGCAGGCCGATCACGTAGCCGTCCACGTTCTCCTTCGCCGTGTAGTTCCTCAAGAACGTGAGCACTTCCGTTGTCGGCACGGTATCCAATGCGCTGGCGATGATGCGCGCACTATCCGTTACCGCCAAGCCTGTGCGCTTGAGGCCGAAGTCGATGGCGAGTACTCTGGGCATTCCGGGGTGAAAATGGTGAGAACGATGAGAACGGAGCTCCACTACCCCTTCCCTTCATTATGTTCTTCGCTTGGGCTGCTTATTCCGTTCATACTGTTCATTCCGTTCCATCCGGTCACCCCTTCCCCTGTCGCCATCTTTGCCACATGCACGAACTGATCGAAAAGGCCTGGGACGACCGCAACCTCCTCCGCGACGCGGAAGTGGTGGCGCACATCGATACGGTGATCGAGAAGTTGGACCGTGGCGAACTGCGCGTTGCGGAACCTGTTGTCAGTTCGAGCGGAGTCGAGAACTGGAAGGTGAACGACTGGGTGAAGAAAGCCGTGATCATGTACTTCCCGATCCGCCAGATGCAGACGATCGAGGTGGGGCCGTTCGAGTTCCACGACAAGATGAAGCTGAAGCATGGCTATGCAAGGCTCGGTGTGCGCGTGGTGCCGCACGCGGTCGCTCGTTACGGTGCGTTCCTCGCGAAGGGCGTGATCCTGATGCCGAGCTACGTGAACATCGGCGCGTACGTGGATGAAGGAACGATGGTGGACACATGGGCCACGGTGGGCAGTTGTGCGCAGATCGGAAAAGGCGTACACCTGAGCGGTGGCGTGGGCATCGGTGGCGTGCTGGAACCTGTGCAAGCCGCGCCGGTGATCATCGAGGACGGTGCTTTCATCGGCTCGCGCGCCATTGTTGTTGAAGGTGTACGTGTGGGCAAGGAAGCTGTGCTCGGCGCGAACGTGGTGCTCACGGCCAGCACACGCATCATCGATGTTACAGGTGATGTACCGAAGGAGATGAAAGGCTACGTTCCGCCGCGAAGCGTGGTGATCCCCGGCACCGTTCCAAAGAAATTCCCCGCTGGTGAATATGGGGTGCCCTGTGCGCTCATCATCGGCCAACGCAAGGAGAGCACGGACAAGAAGACCTCGCTGAACGAAGCACTGCGCGAGCACAACGTCGCCGTTTGAAGAAGTTCCTCGTCATACAGACGGCATTCCTCGGCGATGCTGTTCTTGCCACAGCACTGCTGGAAAAACTGCACGCGTTCTTTCCGGATGCGGCGATCGATATTGTCGTGCGCAAGGGGAACGAAGGACTCTTCGATGGTCATCCTTTCCTTCGGAAGTTGTTCGTATGGGACAAGCGATCGAACAAGACACGCAACCTCTTCAAGCTGATCGGCGAACTGCGGAAGGAACGCTACGACCACATCATCAACTGCCAGCGGTTCTTCAGTACGGGCCTGATGACCATGCTCGCGCATAGCAAGGAAACGATCGGGTACAACAAGAATCCATTGAGCTTTCTCTTCTCGCGGAAAGTGAAGCATGTGATCGCGACAGGCCGGGACGGTGATGTCGGTGACGGAAGACATGAAGTGGATCGATTGAACGCATTGATCGCGCACCTCACTGATGCGTCGCGTCCTCTTCCGAAACTTTATCCCACGACAAAGGACCACGCCGCTGTCGATCATTTGATCACCTCATCTTCTGATCAACCGATCAACTACGTCACCATCGCTCCTGCTTCCGTCTGGTCCACGAAGCAATGGCCTGCCGAGAAGTGGATCGAACTGATCAAGTCATTGCCGATAGATCAGCGAGTGATCCTGATCGGCGCGCCGAACGATGTCGTCTTGTGTTTGCGGATCGCCAAAGAAGCGGGACGCGGAGAAGTGCTCGCTGGCAAACTCTCGCTCCTCGGCACTGCGGCACTGATGCCGGGTGCAGCGATGAACTACGTCAACGACAGCGCACCGCTTCATATCGCCTCAGCAATGAATGCTCCGGTAACAGCGGTCTTCTGCAGCACTGTGCCAGCGTTCGGTTTTGGGCCGCTTCGCGAGAACGGACGGGTGGTGGAGACAATGGAAGAACTTGGTTGTAGACCGTGCGGACTGCACGGATACAAGGCTTGTCCGAAGGGACATTTCAAATGTGCGCTATCGATCGATCCCGCATCCATGGCTGTTGGCTGAATACCTTTCGCTCTCCACATGAAAAACTTGAACCTTGGTTGCGCGCTCTTGTTCGCGGCTTCACTTTCCATCACGCATGGCCAGACGGTCTACCAGCTGAACGCCATCGACTACGTCTTCGAACCGGATACGATCAATGCCGTGGTTGGCGACATCATCCATCTTACGCTTACCAGCAGCGAGCACACTTTCACGGAAGTATCAGAGGCATCGTGGTTGGCGAATGACAACACCTGGAACGGCGGTCTCGCATACGGTCCGGGAACGCCGGATCCGGGCACTCACTTCGTCTTCACGTTGAACACCATCGGCTCGATCTGGTATGTCTGCGATCCGCATGCGGCAATGGGCATGAAGGGCATCATCAATGTGGCGGACATCAGCAATGCGGTCACTGAGAAGCGACTATCCGATCCCTACCGACTGTATCCGAATCCCGCTAGCGATGAAGTGACGGTGATCGCGCCATCGAGCGCATCAACCGTTTTTGTGCAGGTCGTTGATGCACAAGGTCGAGAGGTGATCAACACTTCTTCAACAGGCATCACGACATTGGACACGAGCGCGCTGGGCTCCGGCAGCTACATCGTTGCGTGGACCGATGGGTACGGCGTTCCGATAGCGCACGAGAGACTGATGATCTTGCGGTGACGGCGATCCCATCGGACGCGTCTCCGACGCGTCCGCACGAGAAGCGGATCTCCGATCCGCGCCACACGGATAGGATCCTCGAATATCTTGCCTCTCCATGGGCGAGTCTTATCGCATCCACTATCAGAACGATCCGCACTTCCTGACGATGACGGCCATCGACTGGATGGATGTGTTCACGCGGAAGGAACACAAGGCGATCGTCGTGGACTCGCTCAACTTCTGTATCGCGCAGAAAGGTCTGGTCGTGAACGGCTGGGTCTTGATGACGAACCACATCCACATGATCGCATATGCTCGCGAGGGCTTCCGGTTGAGCGATATCGTTCGCGACTTCAAGAAGTTCACATCACGCAACATCCGCGAACATATCCAGACCGGGATCGAAAGCCGACGCGACTGGCTCCTGGACCGCATGAACTTCCGGGCGCGACAGGTCAGGCGGTCCGATGAGTTCAAGCTCTGGGAAGATGATAGCCATGCTGTGCTTATGGACGACAGCAGCGCCCTCGGGCGCACGTTGGATTACATACACCAGAACCCGGTGAAGGATGAGATCGTCGCTGTAGCGGAACACTACCTCCACAGCTCCGCGATCGACTATGCGGGCGGCAAGGGGTTGGTGAAAGTGGAGTTGTTGTGAAGGCCGCGTCGGAGACGCTATTCACATGCGGACGCGTCGGAGACGCGCCCGACCGGTTCATTACGGGCGCGTCTCCGCCGCGTTCGCACGAGAAGCGGATCTCCGATCCGCGATAGCCGCGCTACTCCCCGATGTCCTCGTTCCATAACTCCGGCTCCGCCGCGATGAACTCCTCCATCATCGCCACGCACTCCGGCAGGTCCAGATCGATCACCTCCACACCGTGACTTTCCATGAAGGCGCGCGCACCGGAGAAGGTTCGACTTTCTCCTACTATCACCTTCATGATCTTGAACTGCACGATGGTGCCAGCGCACATGTAGCACGGCATCAGTGTGGAATAGATCGTGGTGCCGGTGTAGCTGCCGATGCGGCCCGCATTGTTCAGGCAGTCCATCTCGCCGTGCAGGATCGGGTTCTTCTCCTGCACGCGCTTGTTGTGCCCGCGCGCGATGATCTGGCCGTCGCGTACCAGAACGCTGCCGATAGGGATTCCGCCCTCTGACCGCCCCAAGCGGGCATCGGCAATGGCGGCTTGCATGTGTTCGTCCATCGTTGACATGTCATTTGACTCTGATCATGGTAATGCGATACTCAGGTGGAAGCAGAGCATTCGACCTTTCCAGCGTAAGAACTCTGAATTCATCAATTCGCTTCTTCCCCTGACGGATTATTGCTGTCAAGCCTTTCTCATCTTCCACCAGATCAATTCGATTGCTCTCTTCGCGGAGAAGTATCTCGTATTGGCAATGACCCGGTCCAATATCAAATCGACTTCCATTGTGGAATGACCAAAGAACAAGATCGCAACATCGCGCTGCATAGTTCGCACCACCCTGAACGACCCGAACTGTATCAGACGTGTAATAGGCACTATCGGTATTGCAAGAAGCCCACGATGTGTACTTCCCACCCTTCGAACTTGCTCTGAAGAGTTCTTTCAGTCGTTTCGCGTTCGGCACTTGTGCCTGTGCGCAATCCGACACTCCGATTAGAAGTAGCAACAGAACTAGTCGCATCATCCTCAACCCTTGTAGTGCCTCGGCTTCTTCTTCACTAACGCTTCCGCAGGCTCCGGCACCCAATGATGCAGCCCGCCCGCCAGCGGATCATCAAACGTCTTTGGGATGTTACCCGCCGCAGTGCGCTCACCCCAGGTGAGATGCTGCTTGCCATCGTCGCGGCGCTCCATGGTGATGCACTCTTCAACAGGGCACACGAGCGAGCAGAGGTTGCAGCCTACGCAGTTCTCGTCGATGATGCTCGGGATGCGGTTCGCCGGATCGCTGGATAGTGCGATCGCCTGATGCGCGCCGTCCTCACAAGCGGTGTAGCAAAGTTGGCAGCCGATGCACTTGTCCTCATTGATGCTGGCGACGACCTTGTATTTCAGATTCAGTTCATCCCAATGCTTGATGTTCGGCAGCGCTTTTCCACGGAAGTCCTCGATCGTCTTGAAGCCCTTCTCGTCCATGTAACGCTCCAGGCCCGGCAGGATCTCGCGGATGATGCCGAAGCCGAAGTGCATCACGGCCGTACACACTTGCACGGTGGTTGCGCCGAGCAGGATGAACTCCACCGCATCGCGCCAATTCTCTACACCACCGATGCCGCTGATCGGCAGGTTCACATCCGGATGCTGCGCGCAATTCTTCACCATGTTCAGCGCGATGGGTTTCACGGCCGGGCCGCAGTAACCACCATTGGTGCTCTTGCCATCCACGATCGGATACGGCACGAATTGATCGATGTCGACGCCCACGATGCTCTGGATCGTATTGATCAACGAGATCGCGTCACCACCACCGGCACGCGCTGCACGAGCCGGACGTGTGATGTCCGAGATGTTCGGCGTGAGCTTCACGATCACCGGGATCTTGGCGACTTCCTTCACCCACTCCACGATCATCTGCAGCACCTTGGGCTCCTGCCCTACTGCGCTGCCCATGCCGCGCTCGCACATCCCGTGCGGACAACCGAAGTTGAGTTCGATGCCATCGGCACCGGCGTTCTCCACGTCGCGCACGATCTGGTGCCACTCCTCCTTCGTCTCCACCATCAACGAAGCGATCACCGCGTTGTCCGGGAAACGCTTCTTCACCTCCGAGATCTCGCGCAGGTTGTCCTTCAGTGGCCGGTCGGTGATGAGTTCGATGTTGTTGAAGCCCACCATGCGCTTGTCGCGGTAGTTCACGCTGCCGTAACGGCTGCTCACGTTCACCACCGGCACGCCGAGGGTCTTCCAAACAGCACCACCCCAGCCCGCGTCAAAGGCCTTCATGATCTGGTAGCCCGAGTTTGTAGGTGGGGCGGATGCGAGCCAGAAGGGGTTCGGGCTTTTGATGCCGGCGAGGTTGGTTCGGAGATCGGCCATGTTCGATTAGCTGATTAGCTGATTAGCTGATGGGATGATTAGCTGATGGGCTGGCGGGCGTTGGCTTTGCCGTTCGCTTGCGCTCCAACAATCGTTGTTTGGACGTGCTAATGATCTTGTTGAGGATGCGCATGACGCGCTGGATACGAGCGATAAGATCCAAGTCAGTACCGTTCGCGTGCGTGGCGGCAATGACGTAGTACCAATACTCTGCTTCATCGGCTTCCTTCAGCGCGATCTTCAACTTGTGGATGAAGTCCTTCAGGCTCTCGGCGTTCTGGGCTTCCTTGGAATTGGCCCCGGGCGAACATGCCGAACTCTCGAACTGTTCGATCAGCCATCGGCGCTGGGAGCCGAGCATGTCAACGTACTTGATAGTCTTCACGGGTAGTTCGAAGGTCTCCTTCAACAAAAGGTTGTCGCGATACAAAGGGCTTCCGGAATAGATCGCCTGCGGTTCCGCAGCGATCATCACGTCCGTGCTTTCCAGCACGTCCTCGCGTACCGCCTCATCACAGATCACCATCCAGTCGATCTTGGTTCCAGGCATGTCATCGTCCAGTTCGTCCATGGCGTCAGGTATTTCATCAGCTAATCAGCACATCGTCCCATCAGCTAATCATCTTTTCAAATACGCATCCATCCCCCACGCCGCCTTCTTCGCTTCCGCCGCCGCATTCACCACTTCCACACCGCCGTTCACCGCATCGCCCGCAGCGAAGTACTTCGGATTGTTGGTCTGGTAGTTCTCGTTCACCACGATGCGGCCGCGGTTGTCGAGGATGCGGCCCTTCTTGTCCAGCGCGAGGCCCGCGATCTGCTCAAGCAATTCCACCTGTTTGCCTTGGCCTGTTCCGAGCAGTACCATATCGCACTGCTCCACGAACTCACTTCCGGGTATCGCTTCGATCTTGCCGTAAGCCGCTTTGTTGCGGATGAACTTTACCCCGGAAACGGCAGAGCCGTTATCCGGGGTCTCACTCATGATCTCCACCGGCGTCACATTGAACAACGCCTTCGATCCGCTCTTCTTCGCCAGGTCGAACTCGAAGCTGTACGCACCCATCTCCTCCGGTCCACGGCGATAGGCGATGATCACGCTCTCAGCGCCCATGCGACAGCTCTCACTCGCAGCATCCATGGCCGTGTTGCCACCACCAAGCACGATCACCTTGCCGCCGACCGCGGTCGCTTGATGCTTGTTGCGCAATTCCTCAACGAACTCCAGCGCACCGATCACGCCCTTCTTGTCCTCACCCGGAATGCCGAGCGAGGATGTTCCGCCCAAGCCGATGCCAATGAAGACCGCATCGTAGTCTTTCTCCAAACGATCGAAATCAGCGCGACCGGTCACGGGTTTGTTGTAGTGGACATTGAAACCAAACTGCTCTTGCAGGTAGGCGATCTCGTCAACGGCTTCCTCGTTGGTGAGTTTGTAAGGCGCAACACCATACACGCAAAGGCCACTCGCCTTCTCTCGTGCCTCGAAGATGTCCACGGCGTGACCAAGCATCCGCAGTTCGCAGGCGCATGACACGCCCGCTGGCCCAGCACCGATCACCGCCACCTTCTTCCCCGTCGCTTTGCCCGTGATGAAGAGCTTCTTCTTCGAGCGGATCACCTTCTCCGTCGCATGCGCCTGCAACCGCCCGATCTCGATCGGCTTCACGTCCTGGTGATTGTACACGCAGGCGCCTTCGCACAGTTCTTCCGTGGGACAGACATTCCCGCAGGCATGCCCGAACCAGTTGCTCTCGTAGATCGTCTTCGCCGCACCATCCTTGTTGCCATCATTGATCTGGCGTATGAAGTTCGGGATGTCTATACCTGTAGGACAGGCGTTGATGCACGGCGCATCGTAACAGTAAAGACAACGGGAGCTCTCGTAGTAAGCCTCCGTATCCGACATGAGAGGCTTCTTCGGATGGAAGTTGGCTGTGAACTCAGCCTCACTGATCGGTTTCTTGTACTCAGCCATGATGCTGTGTCGTGCTAGAGTTCAACGATCTTGCCGTAAGTCTCGGGCCTGCGATCCCGGAAGAACTGCCATGTGCTCCGCACCTCCTCGATCATGTCCAGGTCGAATTCCGCGACGAGCAGTTCATCATTGTCACGTGATGCTTGTGCGAAGATCTGCCCACGTGGATCGACGAAATAGGACTGCCCGTAGAACTTGCCAAGGTTCCAAGGCTTCTCCTCCCCTACGCGATTGATGCATCCCATGAAGTAGCCGTTCGCCGCGGCGTGCGCTGGTTGTTCCAATTTCCAGAGGTACTCGCTCAATCCGGCCACAGTGGCGCTGGGGTTGTAGACGATCTCCGCGCCATTGAGGCCCAGGCAGCGCGCGCCGTCGGGGAAGTGGCGATCGTAGCAGATGTACACACCCACCTTGGCATACTTCGTCTGGAACACCGGATAGCCGAGGTTGCCGGGCTTGAAGAAGAATTTTTCCCAGAAGCCGCTCGTATGCGGGATGTGGTTCTTGCGGTACTTGCCGAGGTACGTGCCGTCCGCGTCGATCACGGCGGCGGTGTTGTATAAAACGCCCGCCTGCTCCTTCTCGTAGATCGGAACGACGATGACCATGTTATACTTCTTCGCGTAGGTCTGCATCAGCTCCGTGGTGGGGCCGGGCACGCTCTCGGCGCTCTCGTACCACTTCCTGTCCTGGCCCGGGCAGAAGTAGGGCGTGTTGAAGATCTCCTGCAGGCAGAGGATCTGCACGCCCTGCTGGCCGGCCTTCTCGATGAAGGGGATGTGCTTCTGCACCATCGCGTCGATGATCTCCGGTATCGTGCCTTCGCCCTCCGTCTTCGGAAGGCTCATCTGGATGAGGCCGCTCTTGATCTTGCGTGGCATGGGTTCGGTTGCTTTGTCCGCCGTAGCGTCTCGCGAAGGTGGATCGATTGTCAGTTGTCGGTTGACCGGGCGCACGGGTCTGCGCGCGTGGACGTTCGCCAATGTAGTAATGAGCACGTTCGGTCTGTCGGGGCTTTGACTACCCCTTTGAGCGCATTACCAATTGTCTCCCCACTGCGGAGACAATTCAGAAAACGCGCTCAGCGGCATCATTCGGCATGCTCGCCGCTCATCGCTTTCGCCGTGGCGATCGCCTGGTGGAGGCGCTTCCGCAGTACGCGCTGATCCGGCAATTGCGTGAGGTACTCCGCAACGCGGATGCCCGCCTTGTCCAGTTCCAACAACTCGATCTGCTCGCGCTTCTTGCTGGAGCACAGGATCAGTCCGATCGGTTCCTCTTCGCCACGGGCACGCTCATGCTTGTTCAGCCAGCGCAGGTAGAGTTCCATCTGGCCTTTGTGCGCCGCCTTGAACGGCTCGAGCTTCAGTTCGATGGCCACCAGGCGCCGCAAGTGGTGGTGATAGAACAGCAGATCGATGTGGAAGTCCTCGTTATCGATGATGATGCGCTTCTGCCGTGCCACGAAGGTGAAGCCCTCCCCCAGTTCCAACAGGAACCGCTCCATTTCCCGCAGGATCGCCTGCTCCAGGTCCTGCTCGGAGAAGTTGTCGCGCAGGTTCAGGAAATCCAGCAGGTAGGGATCGCGGAACACCAGGTCGGGCGTCATGCGGTCGCCGTCCTTCAGGCGCGTCAGTTCGGTCTTCACCAGCTTGTCGCTCTTGCGGCTCAACGCGGTACGCTCGTACACCATCGCATCGATCTGCTGGCCGAGCATCCGCGTACTCCAGTGCTCAACACGGCACAGCTCCGCATAAAAGCTGCGCTTCAGTGGATCATCCAGGTAGATCAGGTGCCGGAAGTGCGTCCATGACAATTGTCTCCCCAGTGCGGAGACGATCCGCTCATCGGGGAAGGTGTCCACGAAGCGCATCATGTGGCGCAAGCCCTTTTCCGAAAAGCCCGCGCCGTACTCCCGGCCCAATTGTCTCCCCACGGCGGAGACAATTTGTTCCCCGTACTCCGCGCGGCCCTCGCCGATCACCTCATCGCGCAAGCGTTGGCCCACGCGCCAGTAGAGCGCCACGAGCACCGTGTTCACTTGGCGCGCCGCACTGGACCGCGCTTCCTCGATCAGCGCTGTCAGGTCCTTCAGCAGTGCTGCGGGCGACGGCTTGCGCTTGGGCAAAGCGCGTTTGCGTGCGATGGGTTTCTTCCGCTTCGGCATAGCCCAAAGATGCTGATCCGGGCCGTTCGGCGCAGCTTGGCGGGCTGCGTTTGAATTGTCTCCGCAGTGGGGAGACAATTCAAATGAGCGGGTGCTTCCGAGTTCTGATCGGAACACGAGGGCGTGTTCGTTTGGGCGTGCCGGCTCACAAAGCCTCGCCGTCGGGCTATCCGCTTTACTCCTCGCTCGTTCCTCGCTGCGGGGTGCCGCTTCTATCCCTCACGCGCATCACTACGCATCCTTATAATCAGGAATCGGCTCACCATTGGCAACACCTGCGTTGAGTCGAGGTGGGAAGAACAAAACGAGGAAGACGAACGTCGCCAATCCGTTGTAGATGCCCAGCACCAGATCGGTAGTGGAAGCAAGCCATGTATAGGTCGCGTATTCAACAGCGAACAAGACCCCTACGCTCAGGACCCTTATACCGACTGGGCGGATTCTCAATGCGCCATAGAACGGCCCGATCAGTATGAGTGTGAAAAGCACGACAGCGAATGAGATGTAGAGGAAATACGCCGTCGTATTCTTGATGGCGTCATTGACCCCGTCTGAATTGTCGACCACGGAACTCTTGAATCGATCACCAATGAATGCCAAGACGATGAAGAACGCGTAGTACTTGGCCAGAAGGAAACACGCGACCCTTAGCAAGGATGGTCGCCTCGCTGAAGACATGACCTGGGGTTGCTTCATCTCACTGCTCACAGCATCCCGCTCACCTTGTTCCTCTACACGAACCTCCCATAGCCCGTCTTGATCTTCACCGCGCCGCCAACCACCGCCACCTGGCCGCGCAGGATCACGGTCTTCACCTTGCCGGTGAGTTCCATGCCTTCGTAGGCGCTGTAGTCCACGTTCATGTGGTGCGTTTTCGCGCTGAGGGTGTGGCGCTCGTTGGGGTCCAGCAGGATGATGTCCGCGTCGCTGCCGATGCCGATGGTGCCTTTGCGCGGGAACATGCCGAAGATCTTCGCGGGGTTTGTGGCCGTGACCTCCACGAACTTGTTCACGGTGATGCGCTTCTTGTTCACGCCTTCGCTGAAGAGCAGTTCCATGCGGTGCTCGATGGCGGGGTGGCCGTTGGGGATCTTCGAGAAGTCGTCCTTGCCCAGCAGCTTCTTCTCCCACGTGAACGGGCAGTGGTCCGTGGCCACCACCTGGATGCTGCCCTGATCGATGCCGGCCCACAATTGCGTTTGATCCTTCTTCTCACGTAGCGGTGGGCTCATCACCCACTTCGCACCGTCGGCGCGCTCGTACAGCGATGCATCGAGCAGCAGGTATTGGATGCAGGTTTCCGCCAACACGCGTTGCCCGCGCCGCGCCGCATCACGCACATGGTTCAGCGCGCCTTCGCAGGTCATGTGCACGATGTACGCGGGCACGCCTGTGTGCCAGGCCATGTCGGCGAAACGGCCGCTGGCCTCGGCTTCTGTGATCTCCGGCTGGCTGAGGTAGTGGTACAGCGGTGAGAGCTTGCCCTCGGCGCGATGCTTCTGCACGAGGAAGTCGATCATGTCGCCGTTGGTGGCGTGCACGGTGACGATGCCGCCCTGCTTCTTCACCTCCTGCATCAGGCCCACCATCTGGCGGTCGTCGATCATCAGCGCGCCCTTGTACGCCATGAAGGTCTTGAAGCTGGTGATGCCTTCCTGCTCGATCATCTCCTTCACTTCGGCCTTGGTGCCGTCGTTGAAATCGGTGACGGCCATGTGCCAGCTCAGATCGCCGTAGAGGTTGCCGTTCATGCGGCCCTGCCATTGCTCCAGCGCGTGGCGCAGGCTCTTGCCCTGCGTTTGCAGGATGAAGTCGATGACGGTGGTGGTGCCGCCATGCAACGCAGCGAGCGTGCCGGTCTCGTAGTTGTCGCTGCTGAAGGTGCCCATGAAGGGCATGTCCAGGTGTACGTGCGGGTCGATGCCGCCGGGCAGTACGAACATCCCTTTCGCGTCGATCACTTCGGCGCCGTTCGCGGACAAGTCGTGCCCGATGGCCTTGACGTGTTCGCCTTCGATGAGCACGTCAGCGCGGTGGAAGTCGGCGGCGGTGACGACGGTTCCGTTCTTGATGAGGAGGCTCATGGTCGTTGAGGTTGGTCCACAGTTGACGAGTTCGATCAATTGTCCAGCGATCGCTGGACAATTTCACTTGCGTTGCTTCTTGCCCGGTTTCTTCTCCAGTTCCCTTTCGATCTCTGCGGTCGATGGTAGCAGGCGTTGCAGCTTCTTTGGCAGTTCAGCGACGAGCTTCGTGTTCCACTCCGAAACGCCGATGGGCTTGTTGATGCCGCGCAAGGCGTACTCCACCGTGAGCTTCTTCGCGCCTTTGCACAACAGCAGCCCGATCGTCGGTTGATCGTCCGCGTGCCGCAGTTCCTCATCCACCGCGCTGAGATAGAAGCCCATCTTGCCCACATACTCCGGCTTGAACGGGCCCATTTTCAGATCGATCACCACGTAGCATCGCAGCCGCACGTGGTAGAAAAGCAGATCCATGTAGTAGTCCTCGCCTTCCACTTCCAAATGGAACTGCCTCCCAAGAAAAGCGAAGCCCACGCCCAGCTCGATCAGGAACTTCTGGATGTGCTCCACCAGCCCTTGCTCCAATTCACGCTCACGCGCGTCCATGCCCAGCGTGAGGAAGTCGAAGGTGTATGGATCCTTGAGTGTCTGTTGCGCGAGGTCCGAGCGGTCCGGCGGCAGGGTGCGTTTGAAGTTGGTGATCGCCTTGCCATGACGCTTGTGCGCCTTGGCCGCGATCTGCGCGGCCAGCACCGACCGGCTCCATCCATGCCGCATGGCCGCCGTCGCGTACCACAGGCGGTCCTCGGTCCGTTTGAGCTTGTCGAGCAGCACCATGTTGTGGGCCCACGGCAATTGTGCAGCAACCTGCTGCACGATCGCGGGATCGGGGTAGGCTTCAACGAAAGCCCGCATGTAGAGCAGGTTCGATCGTGAGAAACCGGCCATCTCGGGGAACTCCGCTTGAAGATCGCTCGCCAGACGATCGACCACCTTGGTTCCCCAGCCCTCCTTCTCCTGGCGCAACAGGATCTCACGCCCGATATGCCAGTACAGCCCCGTGAGCTCACGCTGCAACGTGGATGCGGCGTTCAACTGGGCATTGCGGATATGCCCTTTCAGGGATGCGAGGAACTTGCTGTATCCGACAGGCGTGATCGTCCTTGATGTAGGCTTTCTTATCGCGGGCTTCATGTGTGATGGCAAACTAACGCATCGCGCGGAACATGCGGTGCTCGAAAGATCCACTGGTCCAGCGATCGCTGGACAATTACGAGCCGCAGTGGCACCACCTGCTCGAACGGGGCATCCGGGGATCTTCTGAAAGCACCTGTAACGCTGGTCCAATAAGGGTTGTAGCGTATTCGAGGGCCAATTGTCCAGCGATCGCTGGACAATTGCGCACGCCCTCGCCGCATCACTGTGCGGGTGACATGTGTTCTGTTCTGCTGTCGCGATCGCGTTGTTCATGGCGACCAGGGCGAGCGACTGTCCCGAAACTGTTGAAGACTCAGATCTTCTGCAACTCCTCCATCAGTGCCAAGCGCTGTGGGTACTTCTCGCGCAGTTCGGCGATGAGCATCTCCGCCTTTTCGCGCTGGCCGAGCTTGATGATGCGACGGATGTATCGCGCGGCTTGCTGATACCGGTTACGGCCACCAGCGCTGGTCATGTCGTGCCGGATGGCAGTGATGTAGAGATCCGCGACTTCCTCAGCGTGGTCCTTGGTCAGGAGCTTTTCATAATGCTCGATCCGCCCGAGGTGCAATGAGCCAGCAAGCTCTTTCAGGAGCTCGCCCCATCGCTCTTCGCGCACGATCACCATGGCGAGATGTTCGTGATCGTAGTAGCGTGTCTTCGTCTTGATGTCCTTGATCAACGCATCGGTGAACGCGGGCCATTCCTTCGCGGGCACATGGCTCTTCAGCAAGGCGTAGAACGGCTCGCGATCCATGTTGATGCTGAACAGGAACAATGTGCGCGCATGTTCGACGATCCTGGTGCGGTCGCTTTGTGCAATGGCGATGTCGAGCAACTGCTGCGTCCATGAGCTTGCGTAGTTGGCCGAGCCGAGGGCGCGCGGTGTGTCCCTGGCCTCTTCCTGCGCGATCGCTTCCATTGTGAGCTTGGTCGCGCGCTCGAAGTTCCTTTGCTCAACGGCCTTGGTGATCGCCGCGCGGCGCAAGCGAGGAAAGTGGAGATGCTCGGTCATGAAGGCTTCGGCAACAGCCGGGCTTTCCGTGCGTTCCAACAAGCGCATGGTGAGTTCGATGCCGCGTTCGATCCCGTATCCGCTGAGCTGATCGCCTTCGAGCAAAGCGCGCAGCCGCTTGATCTCAGCAATGCCTTGCGCATGTAGCGTCGCGATCTCCAGCACGGTGATGTGCCAGTCCCAGCCTTCATAGACTTGCTTCTCGTGCGCGGTGAGACAGTAATCGACAACTGCCTTTCGTTGTTCCTGATCGGACGCAGCGATGTCGTTCAGCAACACGAACGCTTCACGGATGAAATGGCTCATGTGACCGCTGGAATCATCCACGCTTTGGAAGGCTTGCACGAGTTCTTCAGCAACGGCAGTGACGATCAAGAGAGCGACCCCCGGTCGGGCATCAGCGATGTGCTTTCGCGCGCGTTGCAGGAGTTTGTCGGCCACAGCGCTCATGGGCCGCGCCATGCTCCAGTGTTCCGTTCCGCTCAGTACGCTTTTCAATTGCTTGGCGTAGGCGGCCTTGTTCGGGCCTTCGCCCAACTGCGCGAACTCGGCCAGAAAGGCGTTGCGGAACGAACGATCCTCCGCGCACTGTGCAGCAATGAAGCGATCGATGTCGGCGCGATCGGCTTTCTCCAGGACAGCGCCTACTTGATCGGCGATGGTCTTGCGTTTGGCTGGTGGCTTGGCGGATCTCCGCTTGGTCGCCTTCAGGCCAAGTTCATCCTGCTTCAGGTGGAAGATCACCGCGACGAGATGTTTGCACACAGGCCCGAGATCATACGGACAAGTGCATTCGTATTCAGTGATCGCGTTCCCGCTGATGCGCAATCGCACGGTGTAGTTCTCCGTGCCGCGCACCTGCGCTTCGAATTGGCCGGTCTCCAATTCCTCCACTTCATCAATAGCACCGCTCTTGAAATACTTCAGCCCGCGATCGAGGATCTTCTCGTCGATGACCTGTTCGAAGGTGGAGAGCGGGATGCGCATCATTTCTGCCGTGCGTTCAGCGGTTCTGGCGGGTGAGCCGCTTGATCCGCCTGCGTTGGTAGTCGCTCACCTCAGCGAAGAGCGGGAAGTCCGACCCGAGGATCAGGCCTGTGATGGAGACGAGCGCCATGGTTCCGTTCGTAAGCGTCAAGTCACAAGCGATACCCATCTCGTCCGGGGCCGCCCTCACCTTGGTAACCATTAGTTGGCTCTTCAACGTGGCTTCGAAGCCGCCGGAGCGAAGACTTTGCACGACCAGGCGGGTGGGCGATACGGAAAATGGAACGTGAGCGTTCAAACGCACCGCGAGCGCTTCATCCGGTGTGCCCGTTGCAGGGGTGAGCCTGTGTTGTGTTGTTCGCTGGCTGATCGGCATAGCCTGCACGCGTGCGATGCGTTTCTTCATCTCGTCCAGCTTTTCCAGGAACGCTTTCTTACCAGGTCCGGGTTCACCGAAGAAGACGTCCTTCATGTGCGCATCGGGATCTTCCTCCCATAAGGCGATGAGCATCTGGCATTGCCACAGGTAGTCGTCCTCGTCTTTGCTGCCTTCTGCCACACTGCCGAACCAGATGGTGAGCGCGTGGTCCAGCTTTTCTGGAGTTCGGATCGCTGCTTCATAGGCTGCTTCGGAAAGGTCGTCGGTGTCCATTGCCGGTCATTTGCTTGATCAGATGGCGAAGATCGCAGGTGCCATCGTTCGATCGCACAAGGCGGCCTGTGCGGGGGCGCGTGACTCTAGACTCGCCCCCCGGTAGGTTGCCGATACTTACCGGGACAAACGATCTCCGAAGGGAACTGAGCGGAGCGACAGGTGAACCAATTCGCGTGATAGGCTACAGACCTATGTCCCTTATCGGGACCTGTCAC
>JANMKC010000177.1:0-25380 GCA_031371785.1 Flavobacteriales bacterium
GGTTCAGCATCGGTTTGAAGGGCTACATCGGCACGGGCCACATTGCCGCGACAAATAACAATCCCGGTACCGCCTATGACTTCTATGAATTCAACCCGGCAACCAATACTTGGCTCCAGAAGGAGAACGCCCCGCAGGTGAAATACGCCACCGGATTCAGCATTGGCGGAACAGGGTATATCACCGGGGGTATCGGCACCTGGACCGACATGATGACCGCCCTTTTCGCGTATGATCCGGTCACCAATGCCTGGTCGATCAAGACGGCTTTTCCAGGTCCTGCGCGCGCCTATGCCAGCAGCTTCGTGGTCGGCCCCTTCGCATACGTCTGCTGCGGGGTTTCAGCGAACAACATATATCTCAACGACCTCTGGTACTATGATCACGGGGACGATTCATGGCACGACACTAATTCGCCCATACTGGGCGAAGGCCGCTTTGTAGCAATGGGCTTCAGTATAGGCAACACCGGTTTCATCGCTGGTGGAATGAACGCTTCCAGTACGCCACTGGACGAACTTTGGCAGTACAGCCCGACGACCAATGCATGGGCACCGCGTGCTACGATGAACGCTGCGCGCGCCATTGGCACGGCCTTCACGCTGGGGCAAACGGCTTATGTGGGCACCGGGAGTGGAGGCGGCTCACAACTGGCCACCTTCGATCTCTATACTCCAGGCACTCCGGATTGCCAGGGCGTTCCCGGTGGCGCAGCGGTGGAAGGCAGTGCGTGCAGCAGTGGCGACCCCTGCATTATCGGTGAGGTCTGGACGAGCTGTGTTTGCGGCGGCGGCACAACCGGACCGGACCATGACGGCGATGGTATTTGCGATGCGGTCGACGACGACTGGAGGCAAGTCTCCGGCTTCAGTGTTGGGCGGGCTGATGCTGTGAGCTTCACCATTGGAAGCTTTGGCTACGTGGGCACGGGAGAGAGCGCTAGTGGCCCTTTGAATGATCTATGGCGCTACGATCCAGCAAGCAACAGTTGGAGTCAAATGGAATTCGTACCCGGTGGTCCTCGGTCTGCGGCCGTTGGCTTCGCTATCGGTAGCAAAGGCTACATCGGCACTGGAGAAGATGGTTCCGGTCTGGTCAATCAGGAATGGATGAAGGATTTCTACGAGTACGACCCCGGCAACAATACGTGGACGCAGAAGCCCGATCTCGGAACGGGGTCTGGAGTGCCGCTGCTCCCACGCGGATTTGCTGTAAGCTTCGCCGTTGCAGGGAAGGGCTATGTGGGCGGGGGGTACGGTGAGTACGCGAACAATGTCGAGGACGGCACGGGGTATAAAACCGACATGTGGTCCTACGACCCGCTCACAGAACAATGGGAGCAGGTCCCAGCTCCGACAGGACGTCTTGGAGCGGTCGGGTTCGCCATTGGCGACAAGGGGTACGTCGGCATGGGCCACGGCTTTGGGGGGGCGGATAGCCCCGACCCCTTCCACCAAGGCGTGCAGTGGGATCTCTACGAATTCGACCCGCTCACCAGCGCTTGGACGCAGAGGGCCAACCTGCCTGCGCATCCGCGCTGGGAGGCTGCGGGTTTTTCCCTGGGATCAAAAGGATATATCACCACCGGCAGTGGCTATAGCAGCGAGAACGAGGGCGATCTCTGGAGCTTCGATCCTTCTGCGAACACATGGTCTCAGCAGACCAACTTCATGGGTGGGCCACGCCATAAAGCGACCGTCTTCACAATTGGTGACAGCGCTTATGTGGGCACGGGTTTCAACGAGGGCAACTACATGAACGACCTGTACCGCTACTTCCCGGGCGGTTGTACGGTGGGCACACCTTGCAGTGGCGCGGATCCGTGTATGAGCTATGCGTTCGATACGGGTTGCGTATGCGTCGGGACATTGCAGGACAGCGATGAGGATGGCGTATGCGATACCCAGGACAATTGCCCCGGCACGCCTGCGAGCGAAACGGCGAACGCTTCCGGCTGTTCCTGCGCGCAACAGCAACAGATCGTGGATGATGGCGACCCTTGCACACTCGATGAATGTTTGGACGGGAACATCACCCACACCACGCAGGATACCGATGGCGATGGCGTCTGCGATACGCAGGATATCTGCCACGGATTCCCTGATCAGATGGACGGTGACAGCGATGGAATTCCCGATGGCTGCGACCTCTGCATGCCCGGTGTGGGCTACAACGTGGCATCAACATCGTTCGCCCCGATCACGGACGCCGGCACGATGGTGACGCTCGGTGATGACCAGATGAGCACTTCGTTGCCCATCGGTTTCTTGTTCAACTTTTACGGCACCTCATACACGAACTTCTACATCGCGTCCAACGGGTTCATCACGTTCTCCAGTGGCCAGTCCCCGGCGTATGTGGCGCAAACACTTCCTACGGCCCCTTCTTCGGGCATCCCCTCGAACCTGATCGCGGCATGCTGGGTGGATCTGGATCCCGGAACCGGAGGAACAATCAGCTACGTGACCACGGGCACACCGGGTAGTCAGGTGCTGGCGATCAGCTGGACGGACATCCACCGCTACGGTAGCTCAACATTGACCGTGACCGCACAGATCCAACTCCATGAAGGCAGTAACGAGATCGGGATCCACAGCGCGTCGATCGCTGCGGGAAATTCCATGACGCAAGGCGTCGAGAACAGCTACGGCACACAAGGCACCGCGAGCACCGGTCGCAACCATACGAGCTGGACAGCGACCAATGATGCTTACCGATTCACGCCAGTGCCTATCGGGCCCGGCACCCCTTGCGATGATCAGAACGCGAGCACGATCAATGATGTGCGCAACGCGAGCTGCGTGTGCGCGGGCACACCTGTAGGAACGGACGCCGATGGCGATGGCGTACCGGATGCGAGCGACCTATGCGAGAACACACCCGCTGGCGTAGGCGTGAACACATCCGGCTGTTCCTGTTCGCAAGTGAACACGAGTGACAACGATGCCTGCACACAGGACCTCTGCACCAACGGCGTGGTGACGCACCCGCCGGTGAACACGAACGACAACGATGTCTGCACACTGGATGGCTGCGCGAACGAGACCATCACCCACATCTACCAGGATGCTGATGGCGACTTCACCTGCGATGCGCAGGACGGCTGCGTGAACGATCCCCTCAAGACCGCGCCCGGCCCTTGCGGTTGTGGCGTGGTCGAAGTAGCCGCGACTTACTATGCGGATGCCGACAACGATGGCCATGGCGACATCAGCAGCCCGGTCACGGGGTATACATGCACAACGCCTCCGGGCGCTGTGAGCAACAGCGATGACGCTTGCCCCACCGATCACAACAAGATCGTGGCTGGTGCCTGCGGCTGCGGCGTGGCCGATGTGGCGGTGAACTACTATGCTGATGCGGACAGCGACGGCCATGGTGCACAAGTGGACCCACTGTCCGGCTTCACCTGCAATCCACCGACAGGCTATTCGATCTACAACGATGACCAATGCCCTGTCGATCCGCTCAAGACCGCGCCCGGCCCCTGCGGATGTGGCGTGGTGGACGTCGCGACCACGTACTACTCGGATGCGGACAACGATGGGCATGGCGATGTGAACGATCCGCTCGCTGGTTACACCTGCACAACACCCGCGGGCTATGTGAGCAGTAGTGATGATGCCTGCCCGGCGGATCACAACAAGATCGCCGCTGGCGCATGCGGTTGCGGAGTGGCTGATGTGGCCACCACGTACTATGCGGATGCCGACAACGATGGGCATGGCGACGCGAACAGCCCGCTCGCTGGCTACACCTGCACCACGCCACCGAACTATGTGAGCAACAGCGATGACGCCTGCCCTGTGGATCACGACAAGATAGCTCCCGGCCCTTGCGGTTGTGGCGTGGTGGAAGTTGCGGCCACGTACTACGCGGATGCGGACAACGATGGGCATGGTGACGTGAGCAGCCCGCTCGCCGGCTATACCTGCATAACGCCTCCGAACTATGTAAGCAACAGCGATGATGCTTGCCCTACCGATCACAACAAGATCGCGGCGGGTGCGTGCGGTTGCGGCGTAGCTGATGTGGCTGCCATGTACTATGCGGATACGGACAACGATGGGCATGGCGATGTGAGCAGCCCGTTCGCTGGTTACACCTGCACAACACCTGCGGGCTATACGAACAGCAGCGATGACGCATGCCCCGCCGATCCCAACAAGATCGCAGCGGGAGTGTGCGGTTGCGGCACGCCTGATACGGACAGCGACAACGACGGCACACCGAACTGCAACGATCTATGTCCGAACGACGCGAACAAGATCGCGCCCGGCACCTGCGGTTGCGGCAACCCGGAACCGGCTGCGAGTTGTAACGACAATAACGCTTGCACGGTAAGCGATGTGATCGGCTCGAACTGCAGCTGTGCCGGAACCCCGATGGTCTGTATTGATGGCAACCCCTGCACGAGCGATGCGTGCGTGAGCGGTACGTGTGTCTACACCCCCATGCCTGATGCGGACGGTGACGGCACCTGCGATGTCGCCGATCTCTGCCCCAGCGATGTGAACAAGATAGCACCGGGCCAGTGTGGCTGCGGCCATCCGGAAGTGGGCGTATCGTGCGATGATGGCAACGCGAATACCACCGGAGATGTGGTCAATGCGAACTGTGTTTGCCTCGGCACTTTGCTCGGCAACGATTGTGCGGGTGATCTTGGCGGCCCGGCCCAGCCTGGGACTGCATGCACTGACAACAACCCCTGCACGACCAACGACCTGTACAACGCCAACTGTGCCTGTGTTGGCACGCCACTACCCGACGGCGACGGTGATGGTGTTTGTGACCTGACCGACATCTGCCCCGGCCACCCGGACAATCTGGATACCGATGGTGATGGCATACCGGATGGTTGCGATCCCTGCACGAATGCTACGGCCAGCTACACGGTATCCTCGATCCCGTTCAGCCCGATCACCGCTGCTGGAATACCGGTGAATTTCCTCACCTACAACACTGGCTATTATTACGTGTCTCCTGGCGTAAGTGCGGCAGTGCCTATCGGCTTCCCATTCACCTTCTATGGGATCAGCTACACGAACATCTACGTTTCGGCCGCCGGTTACATCAGTTTTTCACCACTGATCAGCTCTGCGCTACCACAGGCTGTTCCCACCAGCACCAGTTCGACCATTGGGGGCAATCTGATCGCCGCCTGTTGGATGTCGCAACAGCTTCTGTTCGAGGGCTGCGTGACCACTGGATCAGCGCCGAACCGGACCTTCACGATCAAATGGAACTACAGTCCAGCCGTAAAAACCCAGATCCAATTGCATGAAGGCAGCAACGTGATCGAGATCCACAGCACATCGATCACTGCGTTATCCTATTTGCGGACACAGGGGGTAGAGAACAGCATCGGTTCCAGCGGCATTGCGGTCCCCGGACGGAACCATACCGCATGGTCAGCGACCAACGATGCGTACCGCTTCGTGCCGACCGGAGGTTCCGGTGGCGCCTGCGATGATGGCAACCCATGCACCGTAGGCGATATCCTGAACTACAACTGTGTATGCGCCGGGGCCGCTCCGGGGGACTACGACAACGATGGCGTCCTGAACTGCAATGACAATTGCCCCTATGCCTATGGCCAGATCGGATCGTTCTGCTCCGACGGCCAGAACTGCACATACGGCGACGTGCTCAATGCGAGTTGCCAGTGTGTCGGCACCTACTATGACAGCGATGGGGACGGAACCTGCAACTATTACGATGTCTGCCCGTTCTCCGCCAACACCTACCCCGGTCAAGCCTGCAACGACAACAACCCATTGACGAGCTATGACCAGATCACATCCTATTGTGGGTGTGCAGGCGTATACTCGGATTACGATGGCGATGGGATCTACGATGGCGTGGACAATTGCTCCGGTACCCCGGGAGTGGTCGGTTCGGGTTGCAACGACAACAACCCCTGCACGACCTTCGATGTGCTCAGTTCCAACTGCACGTGCGTCGGCACATTCCAAGATACGGACGGGGACGGCGTTTGCGACTACAACGATGGCTGTCCAAATCTTGTTGGATCGCCCAACTCACCTTGCGACGATGGCAACGCTTACACTTACGATGACCGGCTGACGCAGAACTGCACCTGCGCCGGAACACAACTCGGTTCCTGTTCGGGAAACCTCGTGAAACTGAGCGTGAGCTACGACGCGCATGCCAGCCAGACCACTTGGGACATCGTTTACAGCGGTACCAACACCGTGGCTTGGAGCAACAACGTATCCTCCTATGTCTACTCCACCTCCAGCAATTGGCACAGCTACTACGTCAGCTACCCCATTGTCTATGGCGGCCACTACAACCCTGGCTACTACTACAGCAACAACGGCCAATACAACAACCAATACCAGAATGCCTCCTACAGCAACGGTTACTATTACTACAACGGAAGTACCGTCTACCCGCCCTACTCGGGGCAGTCTTATTCGTACCCATACTACTACTACTACTGGTCCACCTACTACGCCTTCCACGGCGCGAACAACAGCACGTTCGACTTCACCACATGCCTGCCCAACGGTGACTATGACCTGCGGGTGTTTGACAGCTCCGGTGATGGCATCAACCCCGGTGGGTACACGTTGTCCAGCTACTACAGCTTCTTCAACAGCATCTACTCCAGCCGCATCATCGACAATGCGGGCAACGGTCCGGGCTTCACCGTACTGAGCAAAGTGGATGCGAGCTTCCACCTTCCACTTGGGGGTGATCGCCTCTTGCCTGCAAGCTGCGACCAAGAGAGCCTCACCACGAACAGCGTCATTTCAGCCACACCGAACGCGTCCGTTACGGCTCAATACAATGTGACCAACGCGACCAGTGGTTACCAGTTCTGGATCTTCAACCCGAACGGCGGTTACACCCGGCGGTTGTTCCAGGCGCACAACACGGGCGCAGGTCCGGCTGGTGCCACGATGTGCGCGGACCTGAAGCTGAGCTATCCCACCCAGCCCATCCCCCTTAATGTGCTCCTGAACGTGCGCGTGCGCAGCAGGCTGAACGGGGTCTACGGTGAGTTCGGTCCGGCGTGCAGGCTGCGTGTATTGCCCGCGCCCTGTCCTACGACCCAGCTTACAACCACCGCCGACCAACTGGTCTCCTGCGGTGCCACTGGAGTAAGCCGCACTACCGGTGTGCTCTGGGCAAGCGCTGTGAGCGGCGCGAACAAATACCAGTTCGAGTTCGTGAACGCGAACACGAATGTGTTGTTGCGTCGCCTTGCCAGCTCCACGCGCGATCTGCGCATGAGCAAATGGGGAACAAGCGTGGCCCGGCCCACGTGCAACATCCCTTACAACGTGCGTGTGCGGGTGAGCTTCGATGATGGTACAACGTATTGTCCTTTCGGCGCGCCCTGCACGGTAACCTTCTCATGCACGCCGATGGACGGTGGCTCCTTGCACAGCATGGAAGCGGCCGATACCAATGACCTCCTGCGGCTGTGGCCCAATCCAAACAGCACCGATCAGTTGCACGTGAGCATCGAGGATCTCGGCTTCGATGCAGGCACCGCGCAGCTCGATGTGATCGACCTCTTCGGCAAGCATGTGATCTCCGGAACGATCAACGTGGATGGCAGCACCATCAACTACGTTGGCGATCTGCGAGACGATATCGCCGATGGATTGTACATCGTGAATATCACCGCCGGCGGTCAGACCTACACCCAACGCTTGGTGATCGCGCGCTAACGGATCACCCATCAAAGCGAGCCCTTCTGCCCTACGACGGAGGGGCTTGCTGCGTGGAGGATAGAGGATCGAAGGCGATACCGGGAAGATCCCTGGTCGTATACTTCCGGGTCGCACAACAGACGGAAGATCACAGCGGCGCGCAGGAGCCACATGCTCCGGGGAGTGCGGAAAGCGAAGCGTTGTCGGGGAAGTACGATAACGTGAGGGAGAAGAAAGACGGCAAACTGTTCACTGAAAAGGAAGCGAACTCCTATCACGTGTTCAGGGAACAATGCGATGCCTGCCGCCGCGTACGAGCGTAATAAAGCGAAGCCGAACGAATGTAGAATCCACAACGGCGGGGTCATTCCAGACATGTCGAAGTGAATCGACGTTCTGCCCGGTCCGGGGATCAAAAGAAGGGGCCAAATGATGGTACATATGACGATCGGTGGCGGAAAGCGGCGGTGAGGGTCGCTTGCATTACCCGGACCATGCGCGCATGCCCTCGCTGCGATGGTCTGATGACTTCAGCGCTACCGGTCATCTTTGCCAGCGCGCTGAAAAGCGCCTTTAGGGGATGAACGGCACGCGGACAAGGATGGCACCAGAAGTGAACGCTTTCGCACTCATGGCCGCGCTGTGCGCATGGCTTCCCTCGGTCACCTTCGCGCAGATCCCACCCTCCACCGAGCTCGTACACCTCGACATCAAGGGCCTGCCCGTCTCCCCGATCCATTGCCAGTTGAAGGACCACGATGGCTTCCTGTGGATCGGTACGGAGAACGGGCTGTGCCGGTATGACTGTGTGAACGTGGACGTGTACCGCAACATTCCGGGAGACAGCCTGAGCCTGCCGGGGAACGCTGTGGATGATCTGGTGATCGATGGCAAGGGACAGATCTGGGTAGCCTGTTTCGGCGGTGCGTGCGTGTTCGATCCGCACACGATGAAGTTCGATCGGAAGACATTGTACGCGAGCGGCAAGCAAATTCCCCTCTATGAATGAGGGGATCTTTTCCTGGACACGGAAGACCAACTATGGTTGGCATGCGTGGCGAACGGCGTAGCGAAATACGATCCGGCCACCAGTTCCTTCCGCGAAGTTGAAGCCGTGCGATCGGGAATGCCAACGGGAGAACTGCACCCGAACATCCTCGGCGTGTTGCGCGATGCGGAAGGCGTCGTATGGGTACCGGATCGTCTTGGACTTTTCCGATACGACCCGAAGGATGGATCCGTACAACGCTTCGTCTACGACGCGGTCGGTCATGATCCGCGTGAACGGATCCACTTGTCGCACATACGCCAAGACCTTACGGATGCCAACATCCTGTGGCTGGGATCATGGGGCCTGGGCCTGGTGCGCTTCGACAAGAGCACCGGAACGTTCACGAACACCGCGATCACCAAAGGAGGCCAGGCCGAACTGACCAATATCATCTGGTCGATCCAGCCGGAAGCGGATGGACGCTTGCTCGTTGGGTATGAAAGCGGACTGCGTTGGTTCGATACCCGTACCGGCGTCTTCGGCACTACCCTTCCTTCGAACGAGTCGAGGACCGGCCTGTTCCAAGCGAACGCTTACACGCTACTGAACGACGAGGATGGCCGAACATGGATCGGTTCCAATGACGGGCTCTTTACGCTGCCATCGTACCCGCCCGGCCTTCGGACAATACCCTTGCGTGGCAGCTGGTGCCCAGCGATCGATCGACCCGGTTATTGGGCAGTTCGGGAATACACACAACGTGCCTTGTTCAAGCTCGGCCCGGAAGGACAATTGCTGGATTCACTCCCTCTGCCGAACGCCGATGCGGAGCGGTATGAGCCGGAAAGCATCCTGCAACAACGCAACGGGCAAGTTTGGATCGGCACGAGCTCGGGACTGGTCATCTATGATCCGTACACGCGATCGTTCGAACGGGAACCGCTGACGAGTGTCCTCCAGTTCCACGGAAGGTCTCCTTACATCGGGTCCATCATTGAACAGACCGACGGATCTCTTTGGCTGGCCTGCGGTCATAGCGCGGTATTGCAATACCGGCCGGTCGCCAACGCGTCAAAGCCGATCCAGCGAGGGAACGCGGTCAGGAACTTCCTGTTCCGCGACTTCAAGCATGTGCGCGACACTTCCGCTCGCCACGCATGCGACCTGATCGGGATCCTGGACAAGGATCACATCGCGATGATCTTCTGGTGGGAGGGTGTTGGGGTACTGGATACCCGCACCATGCAACTCGCGGAACTCACCACCCATGATATCGCTGGTGCCGACCTGCAGCAGGTCGTGGCGCTGGTCGTGCATGCGAACGGCATCCTGCACGCGGTGACCCGCAGCAATGGCGTGGTGGTTTTGCAATACAACGGCAAGAGCATCACGCGGCTCGCCACCTATCGCGATGAGCAGGATCAGGGGAATTCATACAATGATGCGACCCATGATGCGAACAGCAACACCTGGATCGCCACGAACATCGGGTTGGTGAAGTTCGATGGCACCGATGGATCGTTCCAGCATTTCGATCCCGTCGAACGGCGTGGCGAGCAGGTCCCGTGCGATCGATACAGCACAAGCGCCGATGCGATTGACCTATGACCAGAGCGCCGTGACCATCGAATATGCGCCCATCCTATTGTTGCACGCGGACGCGTTGCACTACGAGGTGATGCTGGAGGGACTCGATCCACATTGGGTGGACAATGCCTCGAACCGCACCGTGAGCTACGTGGGTCTGCCGCCTGGCAAGTACACTTTCCGCGCACGCATCGCAGGGAACAGGAACGTCGCCGAGCGAACGCTCTTCGCCTTCACCATCGTTCCGGCGTGGTGGCAAACGTGGTGGTTCAAAGTGATGGCGATACTGATCACCGGCGCGTTCGTCTTCTTCCTCTCGCGGTACATCCTTTTACTGCGTTTCCGCCAACGCATCGCCACACTGGAGCATGAGCGGGAGATCGGGGCGGTGAGAACGCGCATCGCGCGGGATATCCACGACGATATCGGCAGCGGCCTCACGCGCATCACCATGCTCTCGCGCGAGATGAGCGCCGGGGCGGGTGCCTCGCAGGAAAAAGACCGCCTTGCAGGCAGCAGCGCGAGCGCCGAACTGATCGGCCAGCTGAGCGAGATCGTGTGGACCGTGGATCCGAAGAACGATCACGCCGAGAACTTCATCGCCTATGTACGCGATCTGCTCGGGCACCAGTTCGAAGAGCTCAGCGTCGCACTGCGCACCGACCTTGACGTGGAAACCGGCATGGAGCACCGTGAGATCCCGCCGGACGTGAAGCGCAATGTGATGATGATCCTGAAGGAAATGGTCAGCAACGTCCTGAAGCACGCGGGTGCCCGAGCCGTTTCAGTGAAGCTGCACGTCGGCACCAGCGATCTCTCCCTTCATGTGGCGGACGATGGTGGCGGATTCGACCCTTCCATGGAACGGCGCGGCAACGGATTGGGCAACTTGCGCAAACGCAGCGAGGCGATCGGTGGAATGCTGAAGGTGGAGAGAGATGCGACCGGAACGCGGTACCACCTGCATGTCCCTTTGCCTTCACCCACTTTCATGCGGGGATGATCAGAGCTGCCTGTCGGGTAGTTTCGCAACGCCCTTACCATCCCAACCTTCACGTTGGTGGAGCACCATGGGCCAGCGATCGAACCCCGCCGAGCTCGATCCGAATGCGAACGGAATGGCCGATCAGATGACACTCGTGAAGACCGGCCATCTCCGCAGACCATCAGCACCGGTCGCATACGTCCTGGTGACAACGCTCCTGATTTCGTCAGGGGCGAACGCGCAGTCCAGCGACGACTCGTTGAAGCTTCTGCTGGCCCGTGCCCGCACGCCTTTGGAACGGCTGGAGCTGGTGGCGCACTTGAGCGGATCGGATGACGTTGACACTATGAGCAAGTATGCCCATGTCACCGTGCGCCTGGCGGACAGTCTGCTGGCCCATGGCTATGCGGAGGATACTGCTGTCCTCATCCAGAAGGGGAACGGCCTGTGGAACATCGGCTGCCAGTTCACCAAGCTCGGGTCGCAGGACAGCGGCCTGGTGAGGATGGAGCAGGCTGTTGAGCTATGGACAAGGACCGGGGATAAAGCGGACGTTGCTTTCGGGAACGCCTACCTGTCGGAACTGCTCATCTCCGCAGGTCACGTACGGGAGGCACTTTCGCGGCTGAATGTGTGCCTGACCTATCACAGGGAGGCCAGGGACAGCATTGGCATGATGAACGACCATGCCGCTCTGGGCCGTGCGCGTGATGTGCTCGGCGATTTCGCCGGCGCTTTGGACCACTACTCCGCCGCCTTGCATTGGGGGGAACGAACCGCATCCCTTGAAGTTGTGGCCCGCGTGCTGAACAACATCGCGGTGATCTATTCGCAACAAGGGCTGCAGGACACGGCGGTCAACTATTTCAAGCGGGCTGCCGACACCTATGGACGGAGTCCCTTCCCCCACGCCGCTGGGAAACCGCTCACGAACATCGCTGACATTCTCTGCGAACAAAAGCGGTACGAGGAGGCCTTGCTCTACTGTGCCCGGGGATCGGCCCTTGCGCGAACGAACGAGGATGGATACGCGGATCTATTGGTTACCAAGGCATCGATCCATCGCGGGATGGGCGGATTGGACAGCGCGCTTGCGTTGGCCGGGAAGGCCGTGTCGTCACTTGACCGGTCAACGGGCGTCAGCACGCGCGTGCGCGCCCATGTCGAATACGGGCTGGCGCTTTGCGCCAAAGGGTTTACGAAGCAGGCCTTGGAACAGGCCGCCTTGTCCAAGGCCATCAGCGACTCCACCGATGTGGACCTGTCGGGGCGCGAACGGATGGCTTACCTGTTCTCGGAGATCTATGCCAAGACGGGTCCGGCTGAACTGGCGCTGAAGTACTACAAGGAGCATCAGGCCTTGATCGACAGCGTTCACAATGATCCCACAGCCAGAAAACTCCGCTATCTGGAACTGCGCAAGCAGGAGATCACCGACAGCCTGCGCAGCGCGGCAGAGAGCCTGGATGTGGCGCGGGTGCATGCGGACGAAATGAGCAGCGAGCGCGACCGGAAAAGGCTCTTGTTGTTCGGCGGTGTCAGCATGCTCATTGGAGCCTGTGGTCTGTGGATCCGTTTGCGCCGCACGCGCAAAGGGAAACGGGAAGCCGAACGCGAACGTGACCTGAGCGATACGCTGCTGCGGAACATCCTGCCGGGAGAGATCGCCGAGGAGCTCAAGAACACGGGCGGCGCCACGGCGCGGGATATCGATCAGGTGTCCATCCTCTTCACGGATTTCAAGGGCTTCACGCAACTGAGCGAACAGCTTACAACGCAGGAACTCGTGGCGGAGATCGACATCTGCTTCAAAGCCTTCGACGGGATATTGGCCACCCATGGCATCGAGAAGATCAAGACCATCGGCGACGCGTACATGGCTGCGGGTGGATTGTCCGCACCTTTAAGGAACAGCGCGCGCGACACGGTGTTCGCCGCACACGATATGCAGGAATTCATGCAGCGCTATAAGGCCGAACGCGAAGGTCAGGGCAAGCCCGCCTTCGAAATGCGCGTGGGCATCCATACCGGTCCGGTGGTCGCAGGGATCGTAGGTGTGAAAAAGTTCCAGTACGACATCTGGGGTGACACGGTGAACATCGCCAGCCGGATGGAAAGCAGCGGCGAGGTGGGACAGGTGAATATCAGCGAAGCGACCCTGGCCCTGGTAAGCGATGAACCCAGTTTGTCGTTCACACCTCGTGGCAAGGTGCAAGCCAAGGGCAAAGGGGAATTGGAGATGTTCTTCGTTCACCGCGACCGCTGAGCGCTTCTCCCGGCCACCGGCCCATTCGCGACCCACCCACTTTCATGCGGTCATGGTACCGCTCCGGATGAGCGCTTCGGTCGAACTTCGCCGCATGCACCGTTCATATGCACGAGGTCCATTGCCTTTGCTTGCAGCAGGACTGCTATTGGCAGGCTTGTTCGTAAGGGTGCCGATGATCGCGCAGGAGGTACCAGCCTCGGAACTGGTCCGCCTCGACATCAAAGGCCTGCCCGCCGCGCCGATCACCTGTTTGTTGAAGGACCATAACGGCTTCCTATGGATCGGCACAGGCAACGGCCTTTGCCGCTATGATGGGCTGAACGTGGATGTGTACCGCAACATCCCGGGCGATAGCCTGAGCCTTCAGGAGAACGCCATCCGCGACCTGAACCTCGGACCTGACGGACGGATCTGGGTTTCCTGTTTCGGTGGCCTGAGCGTGTTCGATCCCCGCCCCGGCATGCATGCACGCTGGCCGCGCTTCGAACGAAAGGCCTTGCTCGCGCAGAAGCAAATGCAGACCGGCTATGAGGCCCTCCAACTGATGCGTGATGCGCATGATGGGATCTGGGCCAGTTGCTTTGGCAATGGGCTGGCGAAGTATGACGCGGCTTCGGGCATCTTCCGCGAATTGGAAGAGCTGCGCGCCGCTCTGCCTCCCGAACAGAAGGGGGCGCGCACCGGAAGCGTGCTGTGCGACCCGGACGGCATGGTCTGGGTATCCGACCGCATGTCCCTTTACCGCTTCGACCCGGTGGATCGTTCGGTTATCCGGTACACCCGCGATCCAGCGATGACCGATCCGCCCAACAGAATGTTCATGGGATCCATCGTGCCGGATCCACAGGAGCCCGATGTCCTCTGGCTGGGTTCATGGGGGCTGGGACTGGTGCGCTTCGACAAGCGCACCAGCGTGTTCACCACCACTACGATCGCCAGGGAAGGGTCGGAGGATATCACCAACCTCGTCGGGTCGATCCAGGCGGAAAAGGATGGTCGCTTGCTCGTCAGTTATGACTATGAATTGCGCTGGTTCGACCCGCGCACCAGCACCTTCAGTAGAACATTGTCCGTACGCAACTGGAAGAACGGATCGTTCCATGCGAACGCCCTGGTCCTACTGCGCGATCCGGATGGCCGTACATGGGTCGGTACGCATGAAGGCCTCTTCACCCTGCCGACGCCTCCGGCCGGTCTTGACCAATGGCGTGCGTATGGACAGAGCTGGTGCCCGGCAGTGGATCGGGATGGATACTGGGCCGTGAGGTATTACGCACAACGCACCTTGTTCAAGATCGGCGCGCAAGGCGAATTGTTGGACAGCCTGCCCCTGCCGAACGCCGAGGTGCTGCACTACGAGCCCTGGTGCGTGCTGCAAGCGCGCGATGGTCGGGTATGGATCGGCACCTCACAGGGCCTGATCATCTATGATCCTTTCAGCCGAAGCTTTGAACGGGAGCCCTTGTCGGACATACCGGAATTCCTTGGAAGCTCTCCCAGTGTATCATCCATCATAGAGCAACCGGATGGAACGATCTGGATCCCTGGCACATCCAGCGGACTGCTCAGCTACCAGCCGATCGACAAGAGCTTCAGGTTCCGTGAATTCCATTTCGATGCGCGAAATCGCTCGGGGCGCCACGAATGCGGCGGGCTCAAAGGGATGGACAAGGACCACATCGGCATCGTCTTCAACTGGGAAGGCATGGGCGTGCTGGACACGCGCACCATGGACCTGACGGAACTGAACGTTCGCGACACTGCTGGCATCGCTTTGCGCCACATCTCCTCATTGGTGATCCACGCGAACGGCATCCTGCACGCGGTAACTCCCGGTGAAGGCGTTGTGGTGTTGCAGCACGACGGCCGCACGATCAAGCGGATCGCCACCTGCAAGGATGAGAAAGACAAGGCCTACACATGCAATGATGCAACGGGGGATGCGGCCGGGAACACATGGATCGCCACGAACACAGGCCTGGTGAAGTTCGACGCGGACAACGGATCGTTCCAACATTATGGCCCGGTGGATGGCCTCCCGGTCGGGGACATTCCAACGATCATCACCGATCCCTACGATCGCATCCTCGCACCGAGCTGGACGTGCATCCGCTTCGATCCGAAGACGCTCTTACGGGATCCGGGAGTGAGCGGCCTGTACGTCCGGGCGGTCGCGGTGAACGGCTCTCCGGAAGCGATCGAGGCGATGGACAGCACGCGGATCCAGCTGGCCCATGATCGCAATTCCCTCACCCTCGAATACGCGCCCATCGCCTTGCTTCACGCCGATGCCCTGCGCTACGAGGTCATGCTGGAAGGGCATGATCCACGCTGGGTGGACAACGGCTCGCATCTCACTGTGAGCTACGTGGGCTTGTCACCGGGCGCTTACACTTTCCGCGTGCGCGTCACCGAGAACGAGAACACCCGCGCCTCAACGCTCTTCGCCTTCACCATCGTGCCCGCGTGGTGGCAGACCTGGTGGTTCAAGATCGCCGCATCGTTGCTCACTGGCATCATCGTCTTCTTCTCATTCCGATACGTCCTCGGGCAGCGCTACCAGAAACGGATCGCCGCGTTGGAGCATGAGCGTGAACTGGGCGCTGTACGCACGCGCATCGCGCGCGACATCCATGACGATATCGGCAGCGGGCTCACGCGCATCACCATGCTCTCGCGCGAGATGAAGACCGGCGAGGGCACTGACGAAAAGGAACGCCTTGCAGGAAGCATCGCGACCGCCAGCGCCGAACTGATAGGCCAGTTGAGCGAGATCGTGTGGACGGTGGATCCGAAGAACGACCATGCCGAAGGCTTCATCGCTTATGTGCGCAACCTGCTCGGCCGCCAGTTCGAAGAGCTGAGTGTTACCGTGCGGACCGACCTCGCTATCGACCCCGGCATGGAACACCGCGACATACCGCCGGATGTGAAACGCAACGTGGTGATGATCCTCAAGGAATCGGTGAGCAATGCGCTGAAACACGCGAACGCCCGCACGATCACCGTGGGGCTCTGCATCGGAGCCGACGAGTTGTCGCTCCGTGTGGAGGATGATGGAGGCGGTTTCAATACTTCCGCAGAACGTGCGCGCGGCAACGGCCTAGGCAACATGCGCAAGCGCAGCGAGGGGATCGGTGGGGCCCTGGAGGTGGTGAGCGATGTGACCGGAACGCGGTACTGCCTGCGCGTGCCTTTGCCTTCACCCACTTTCATGCGGGACCCGTGAGCCACCATGCGCGATAGTTTTGTCCCGCCGCCGCTCCATCTGTTCGCGGCACCAACATGCCGATCCGCGTCGTGATAGTTGAAGATGATCCGATACTCCGCTCTTCATTGGAGCGCGTGGTGCAGCACGAGGGTGACCTGAAATTCGAGGGCAGCTATGGCAGCGCCGAGCAATTCATGGCGCGCACGGTCGGGCTGGAGGACATCGATGTGGTACTGATGGACATCAACCTGCCCGGCCTCAGCGGCATCGAATGCATCACCGCGTGCAAACCGAAGCGGTCGCAAGTTCAATATCTCGTCTGCACCATTTTCGAGGACAACGAGAACGTCTTCAACGCGCTGTGCTCGGGTGCCACGGGCTATCTGCTCAAGAGCGCCGAGCCGGAGCAGATCGTGCGGGCCATCCACGAGATCCATGGCGGCGGTTCGCCCATGAGTTTGCACATCGCGCGCATGGTGGTGAACGCCGTGCCGCGCAAGAAGAGCAACGACGTTCTGCTGGAAAGCCTCACCAAGCGCGAGCGCGAAGTGCTGGACCAACTGGCAGGCGGCTACCGTTACAAGGAGATCGCCGACCGCATGGGCCTGCGCATCGACACGGTGCGCAGCTACATCCGCGACATCTACACCAAGCTCCAGGTGCAAAGCAGGACGGATGCCTTGAACAAGGTGTTCGAGCGTTGAGAACCGCAAAACCGTAGAACGTTGAACTGCGGAATGTAGAAGGAGACGGCGCATTCACTTCTGCGGTTTTACATTCCTTGTTCTTCGGTTCTTCGGTTCCCTTGGTTCATTGCGCGTTCTTCTGCGCTGTCTTCACGCTGCTCTGGAAGATGGCCACCAGCTCTGAGCATTCCTTCAGCCCGCTTTCACCCACAACCGTGTCAGGGTGGAGCTCTGCCTTCTTGATTATGCGCATGCACGCATGTGTCTCGCGGAGCTCCTTCAACGCCACTTTCATCTTGTGGATGAAGTCCCGTTTGGATTCGGCTCCCTGTGCCTCGCCGTAGTGCAATGCTGGAGACGTCCCAGAGCGGAGCAATTGGTCTGCAAGGAGTTTGCCCGCTGCCGAGTTCGGCAAACCGTCAACGGTACGGATCACTTGAACCGCAAAGTCGATGAGGCGCTCTTGAAGGTCGAAGGGATGTTTGGTGGTCATGTGATCGTGGTTTGAACACCAATGTAATTGAACCGCAAAACCGCAGAACGTTGAACCGCAGAATGCAGAAGTCGACGGCGCATTCACTTCTGCGGTTTTACATTCCTTGTTCTTCGGTTCTTCGGTTCCCTTGGCACCCCTACTATCATGCGATTGATACCCTGAGGAAGCGCCGATAGTCTTGTGCCATCATGCACAAGACCCTGACCACGCCGATGTTCCGCGCAGCCATGGCTGCATTGGCCTTCACGCTCCATGCCAGCGCATCCGCCCAACTCGCTGCCTCGGCCTGCGGGACACAAGCCGCAAACCAAGAAGTGGTGTTCCCCACTGCCGATGCGAACAAGTCGGCGAAGCTCACTGCGCGCATAATCGATGCGGCCAATGGCACCTTTTGTTACGAGGTATACTCCAACGACAAGCTCCTCGTGAAGCAGACCAACGTGCCCGGCCGGGTCGGCAACAATGGCTGCCCCACAAGAGATCAGGCGGAGAAACTCTCCACGCTCGTGATCGAAAAGATCCAACGCGGTGAGATGCCGCCCACGGTGACCAACGACGAACTGAAAGCCCTCGAACTATGATCCCCGATCCGCACATGAAACCCACATTGAAACTTCAATTGCTCGCGTTAGCGATCGTGCTCACCTCTACGGGCGTAGCGCAAACAGCGGGCTGGACCGCGCTCGCACCGATGACCACAGCCACGCCCCCGGCTGCGGCACGCAAGAACGCAGTGGCCTTTTCCATCGGGACCAAGGGCTATATCGGTACCGGTGAAAATTCCGACGGCACCACCAAGTTCAACGATCTCTGGCAGTTCGACGCGAGCACCCTCGCGGGCACCGTGGTTTGGACACAGATGGTCTCCCTGCCAGCGCCAGCACGCAGCGGAGCGGTGGGCTTTAGCCTCCAAACCAGTCAGGGCGACCTCCGTGGCTACCTCGGAACGGGCGAGGATGCGAGCGGGAACAAGCTGAACGACTTCTACAGCTACAACCCAGTGAGCAATTCGTGGGGGAGCGTGGGAACGGTACCCGGCCTGGGTCGCAGCGAGGCCGTGGGCTTCTCCATCGGGAACATGGGCTATGTGGGCCTGGGGAAATTCGATGCCAATGGCACCATCACCAATGTCGATTTCTACGAACTGGAACCAGTCTCCGGTACGTGGACAGCGAAAGCCCAGTTCCCGGTACCGGGTCCGCGCGTCGGTGCTGTCGGTTTCGGCATCGGCTTCCATGGTTTTGTCGGCACGGGGCTGTCCGGAACAGCGCAAACGCCCACCGATGATTTCTGGCTGTACGATCAGTCCTCGAACCAATGGGTACAACGCAAAACCTTTCCCGGCTCGGCGCGCGCGCATGCGACAGGCTTCAGCCTCGTGGGCTATGGCTTCATAGGTACAGGTAACGACGGGTCCTTGCTCAATGACTTCTTCCGCTACAACCCGGACAAAGATCGTTGGACGCATGCGGATCCCTTTGGTGGCAGCCCGCGTGAGGGTGCGGTCGGCTTCAGCATCGGCGACCGCGGCTTCCTGGGTACCGGCGATTCGAACGGGGCCTTGGCCGACCTCTGGCAGTTCGTTCTGCCCTTGGACTGCTCCGGCATCTATGGGGGTCCCGATGTGCCTGGGGCTTCCTGCGATGATGGCGACGCTCATACCATTCAGGATAGTCTCACCCCGGGTTGCGTGTGCAAGGGCCTGCCTTCCGACCGCTGGGAGCTGAAACCCGTGCACAGCTCCGTTGGGACTGCGGGAGACGCTTGCTTCAGTCTCGACGGTTTCGGATATGTCGTAGGCGGCCAAACCCCGAATGCCCCGAATGATCCGCCGAGTACGTCCACCTACTCGTCGGACTATCGGAGGTACAGCCCAGAGGATGTAGAATGGCAGATCACAAACAACCCGACCTACCCAGGCAGAGGGTACCGATCGGCCGTGGGATTCAGCATCGGTAGCTACGGTTACGTAGGTACCGGGATCGGCACCCATGTGTCTTCAACATCTCCGACACACCGGCTGACCAATGACTTCTGGCGGTACGACCCCGGAACGGATACCTGGACACAGATCATGAGTTTTGAAGGGGGCGCCCGGCGGTCCGCAGTGGGTTTCAGTATCGGCAACTTTGGTTATGTCGGTTTGGGGCAGGATAGTTTGGACCACATCGTGGCTGATTTCTGGCGGTATGATCCGGTGTCCAACGACTGGGACCAAATGGCCAACTTCGGTGGCGGCGCGCGCGCACGCGCGGTGGCGTTCACCATCGGCAACAAGGCCTATGTGGCCACCGGGAACGATGGGGCCGGCGGACTCGGCACCAGCTACAACGACGTGTGGGAATTTGACCCATCGGGCGACCACTGGAGACCTATGTCACCATTGCCCGCTGCGGCACGGTACAATGCGGTTGCCTTCAGCGTGGGATCCATGGGCTATCTCGGTACCGGAGTATTGAGCAGTACAGCTCTGCCGACAGACGACTTCTGGGAGTTCGATCCAGCGAACGACGACCTCGTCGATATCCAATTGATGCCCCTCGGCAAATGGACGCAAATGGGATCTTTCGGCGGTTCGGCACGTTTGGCCGCTGTGGGGTTCTCCATCGGGCAGAAGGGATATTTGGGCACCGGGTCCTTTGGTTCCGGAAGCAACATCACCTATCTGAATGATTTCTGGGAGTACACGCCCACCACCGATTGTGAAGGCGTCTTCCAAGGCCCCGCACGGCCCGGAAAGCCCTGTGACGACAACAACCAGTTCACCAGCGACGATGTCTACAATGCCAATTGCCAGTGCGTGGGTGATTGCAGCGATGCTGATCATGATGGCATCTGCGATGGCATCGATGATTGCTACAACGTGATCTTTCCCGGCATGATCGGCTCCAACTGCGACGACGACGAGCAATGCACCGTGGGAGATGTATTGGACGACGTGTGCGCGTGCCATGGCATTTTGTTGGACACTGATTTCGACGGCATACCCAACTGCGCGCCGGACAACTGCCCGTCCGTGCCGGGGGTGCAAGGCGGCCCTTGCGACGACCATGACCCCTGCACCACGGGTACTACCCTGAATGCGGCCTGCGTATGTACCGGCGGCACAACACCAGTTGACTCCGATTCCGATGGACTATGCGATGCGATCGATGCTTGTCCGAATACTCCTTCCGGCGAAAGCGTGAACGCCGAGGGCTGCTCCTGCTCGCAAGTGCCCGTTAACGACAATGATGTCTGCACCTTGGACGCGTGCGCGAACGGAATTGCCACGCACACCTTCGTGGATACCGATGGCGATGGAATATGCGATGGCTTCCCCGACCCATGCCCCTTGCTCCCGAACCTGGCCCCAGGTGATCCTTGCCCCTGTTCCAATCCCTGTGATATCAACTGCTTCGTCACACCAGGTTGCAATTGCTTGGGCACCTACGTTGGAAATGACGACAACGATAATGAATGCAATGCGCTCGATCCTTGCCCACTTCTGCCATACCAGATCCCAGGAGATGCTTGCGATGATGGCCAGCCCTGCACGGTGGATGATGTGATCGATGCCCTCTGTGAGTGCCATGGCACCGGTCCTGAAGACCACGACAACGATAACATCTGCGATCCGCTGGATACCGACTGGAGCCAAAAAACCAGCATGTTCGATGGGCGCTATGCCGCAGCGGCCTTCTCCATCGCGGATTCCGGGTACATCTGCACTGGCGCGAACAGTGGGGGCCTACCGCAGAACGACCTGTGGCGGTACGACGCTTCGAGCAACAGTTGGGAGCAGAAAGCATTCCTACCGGGCGTGGCACGAACCGATGCGGTGGGCTTCGCGATCGGCAACAAAGGATATGTCGGCACCGGGGACGATCATCAATCCGGGGTCAACTTGGAATGGCTCAAGGATTTCTACGAGTACGATCCAGTTGCGAACACATGGGTTCAGAAGGCCGACCTGGGTGCCGGATCCGGATCAACGATCCTTGCGCGGGGCTTCGCGATAGGCTTTGGTCTCCAAGGCAAAGGCTATATCGGATCAGGCTATGGTGTATACGCCAACAACGTAGAGGACGGCACAGCCTACAAGCATGATCTCTGGGCCTACGACCCACTAACGGACCATTGGGAGCCGGTCGCGGATCCACCAGGACGGGTCGGGGCGATCGGGTTCGCCATAGGCGACAAGGGATACGTGGGCATGGGACACGGCTTTGGGGGAGCAGATAGCCCCGACCCTTTCCACGAAGGCTGGCAGTGGGATCTCTACGAGTTTGACCCGCTCACCAACGTCTGGACGAAAAAGGCCAACCTGCCTGCAAGTCCGCGTTGGGAGGCTGTGGGTTTCTCCATTGGTTCGAAAGGCTATGTCACCACAGGATCGGGTGGTAACGACCAGTTCAAGGACTTATTTGAATATGATCCTGGCACCGATGCATGGACGCGAAAGACGGACCTCAACGGTGCCGCCCGTTCAGAGGCCGCTGCGTTCGCGATCGCCGATTCGGGCTATGTCGTGGGTGGCCGAACTGGCTATCCGAGCTTTACACCGCTGAGCGATGTATGGCGCTACGTTCCAAGCGGCTGCACCGAAGGCGCACCATGCAGCGGACCGGATCCATGCATGAGCTATGTGTTCGATGCGAACTGCACGTGCGTCGGGACCCTCCAGGACGCTGACAACGATGGCACCTGCGATGCGAACGATGGTTGCCCGAACGATCCTGACAAGATCGCGCCTGGGACCTGTGGCTGCAACGTGAGCGATGCGGACAGCGATGGTGACGGCATAGCGGATTGCATCGATGGCTGTCCGAACCTCTATGGCTCTGTTGGTGACGCCTGCGGTGGCAACGCTTGCATGACCGCCGGCACCATTGACGTGAACTGTCAATGCGCGGGTCAAACTCCGATAGGCGTTCCGCCGACTGGCGATGTGTACGCAACGGCGATCACGCTCACGCTGAACAACGCCGGTACCACCACGATCAGCGGCAATAACCAACCCTGCTACACCAGCACATACACCGGACCGCAAGCGCAGTCCTCACCGGATGTATGGTACAGCATCAGCACTGGCGCATGCGCGAGCGGCAACATGATCGTTTCGCTGTGCGGCGCAGGAACATTGAACGACACATACCTGCATATCCTGGACGCGGCGGGCACCACCACGCTGGCCAACAATGACGACAATGGACCGAGTTGCTCAGGACTCAAGTCATCGATCAGCTTGGCGATCGCGGCGAACACCACCTACATCATCGTGGTGGAAGGCTTTAGCTCCAACACCGGCACCTTCACGCTCGCGGTAACGGTTCCCGGAACTGTGGACAGTGATGGGGATGGCACACGCGATTGCGCGGATGGCTGCCCGAGCGATGCGAACAAGATCGCACCCGGCACATGCGGATGCGGCAACGTCGACCACACCAATGGTGAGTCCTGCGACGATGGCAATGCCTGCACCCAGACCGACACTTGGCAGGATTGCGTGTGCATGGGGGGCAACCTGGTCACATGTACCGCCAGTGACGCATGCCACCTTGCCGGAACATGCATAGCGTCGACCGGCGTATGCACCAACCCCACTGCACCCGATACGGACGGCGATGGCACATGCGACAATACCGACGGCTGCCCGACCGATCCACTGAAGATCGCTCCCGGCCAATGCGGCTGCAGCATTCCTGACACCGACAGTGACGGTGATGGTATAGCGAACTGCATCGACAACTGCCCTAACGTGACGGGACAGGTCGGATCGAGCTGCAACGACGGCAACACGAACACCATCAATGATGTGTTGAACGCGAGTTGCGTGTGCGTGGGAACAGCGGTGGGCTGCACCGGCAACCAATTGACTTTGACATTGAACACGGATGGCCACGGCAACCAGACCAGCTGGGATATCGTGTCTACGGGAACAACCACACCTGCCCTCTGCAGCGGCAGTGGGTATGCGAACAATAGCACCATCCTATTGACCTGCTGCCTACCCAATGGCTGCTACAACCTGCGCGTCTTCGACAGCTTCGGTGATGGCATCAACCCCGGCGGCTACACCTTGTACGATGCGAGCAACAACCGCATCATCGACAACGCCGGCAACGGCGCGGGCTTCACCACCTTGAGCCAAGTGCGTGATGTGAGCAACAACCCCGTGAGCTTCTGTGTACCCATCAGTACCGACGCCCTCGTGAACGCCAATTGCGATCAGCTCGGTCTCGCGACCAGCAGCGTGGTCCAAGCGCAGATCAACCCGGCGGTGACGGCGCAATACGGCATGAGCAATGCCACCAGCGGCTACCAGTTCTGGGTGTACAACCCCAACGGAGGCTTCAGTCGAAGGATCTTCTTCAGCCACTCCGCGCCCAGCAGCGGTGTTCCCACCGGAACGGCGAACAACCTGCGCTCGAGCTACTTCCAACTGAGCACCATGAGCAGCGCGCCAGCGATCCCGAGTTTCATCATGCTCAACGTGCGCGTGCGCAGCCGGGTGAACAACATCAATGGCGAATTCGGTCCCGCCTGCCGGATGAAGATCGATCCGCTGGCCAACTGCGCCACTACGCAACTGACCACCACCGCCATGCCGATCGTTTCCTGCAATGCGGTGAACGTGAGCCGCACGTCAGGTGTGCTCTGGAGCAACGCGGTTAGCGGTGCGAACAAATACCAGTTCGAATTCGTGAACGCGAACACCAACGTGCTGCTGCGCCGCTTGGGCAGCCCAACTCGCGATCTGCACATGAGCACCTGGGGGCACAGCGTGGCGTTGCCCACTTGCAACGTACCCTACAACGTGCGTATGCGTGTGAGCTTCGATGGTGGTACCAACTACTGTTCCTTCGGCGCGGTATGCGCGGTGACCTTCGCATGCGCCGCATCGCAAGACAGCCGTGACATGGAAGTGGCCGATGCGCATACCAGCGGCGTTCTGGAGCTGTGGCCCAACCCGAACAACGGCGATCAACTCACCGTGCATATCGAGGATCCCGGCTTCGAGACCGGCACCGCCACCATAGATGTGATCGACCTCTTCGGCAAGCATGTGATCTCCGAAACGATCAACGTGGATGGCAGCACCATCAACTACGTTGTCGATCTGCGAGACGACATCGCCGATGGATTGTACATCGTGAACGTCACCACGGACGATCGCTCCTTCACCCAGCGCTTGGTGATCGCGCGTTAGCCGATCACCCTGCAAAAGCGAGCCCTTCCGCCCTACGACGGAGGGGCTTGCTGCGTTGGGAAAGGAAAATTGCATCAGGCGTCCCCCTGTGCTCATCCTGCACTGGCAAGATGCTCGTGCCGCTCATCGCGTCAGATCCCGAATTCCACCTGCACGAACAATCCCCACCGGTTGCCGGTGTGATCGAAGGCCGCATGCGCATCGGTCCATGAATAGCTGATGTTCCCTTGCAACTTGATGCGGTGCTGGTTGAGGTAGTAGGAGTAGCCGAGCCA
>JANMKC010000237.1:0-5852 GCA_031371785.1 Flavobacteriales bacterium
CTGGCGCGTGATAGAGAACGATGTACTTCTTCATGGGTGTGTGGGTGTTGGGTAAATGTATCGCCTTCGCGTATGTGCCTTGGCATTCCTGTGCCGAATGAAGTAGCCTGATCTGGACAATATCGTCCTCACCGCACCAACGTCATGTGCCCGGAAAATTGCTGGTCCGCGTGCGCTGCCCTGTCCCGCGCTTGGAGCAGCCACGCGTAGATGTCGGCGGGTGCGGGCGTTCCGTTCACGCGGCCGTCCCAGCTCGGGTAGCGGCTGTCCGTTGAGAAGATCACCCGGCCCCAGCGGTCGAACACCGTCAACGCGATCAGCGCATCGCTGTTCGCGTGCCACACCGGCTGCCAGACGTCGTTGATGCCGTCGCCATCGGGAGTGAACGCATCAGGGACGAACACAGGCAACACGCAAGCGTCGATCACGTTGATGATCGCGCTGCCGGGGCAATAGTCCGGTGCGGATATGGTCACCGCGTACGTGCCCGGATCCTGCACCGTGATCGCCATCGTGCTCGCACCGGTGGACCATAGCACATTCGCATTCGGTGGCAGCGGACCCGCGTCGAGCATCAGTGATGGGGTCGTGCAGAAGTCCACCGCCGTATCAGCGGGCAGGTGCAAGGCGATGTGCGGCGACATCATCACTTGTATGGTATCCGTGAGCAGGCAGCCACCTGCATCCAACTGCACGCTGAACATGCCAGCCGTATCCACGATGATGGACGTGCCCACTTCTCCGGTGGACCACGTATAGGTGGCACCCACCGCGGGGTTCAACACGGCGATGGCGGTGGCGTCGCATATCGACAGATCGGGGCCGAGCTGGGGAGGCTCGATGTGCTGCACGCTGACGTCATCCACATAGTAGTAGCTGTACCACGTGAGCGGAAAGCTCGTGGGCACCTCCTCGAAAACGGTGCTGGCACCCACGTGGAAGTTGCCCACGGTGATGAACGCGAAGGCTGAATCCGCCACGAAGCAGCCGTGGATGCGCGCCCATCCGCTCTTGTCATCGAGCATCGCGAGCGAGGTGTTCATGAACTGTGGTGTAGCGGTGATCGCCTCACTGTCCATTCGATGCGGCGCATGCACGCTGAGCAATGCGCCGATGTCGTTCACGGCGTATTTGCTCACATCCGCGAGGCTCACGAAGAACTCCACGGTGTAGGTCTCGCCCGGCACCAGCGGCGCGGCGAGGGCATGCGTCACATACTCATGATCGCCGTCCGGTGCCGTGGTAACGGCCGTGGTGGAATAGAAGCAATAGAAGCCGGCGTAGCCGTTGGCGCTGTGCGCGAGCTGATCGCCGAACTCATTGTCCGGCACGTTCTCGCTGAAGGGCACGCCCAAGCAGGCGTTGAAGTAATCGCTGGTGCCCTCGGTGGGGCGGAACCAGCCGGTGGCGCGATCGATCTGGCTCACGTAGTCGGGGCATTGGGTGTAGGTCTCGAAGTCCCCGTTGGTAACGAGGTTCTGTGCCTGCGCGGCCAGCGCTCCCATGCACACCGCAATGCCGATGGTCCACTTCACGCTGATCAGATGCTCCTAGGGCACGGGATGTTGCCTGCGCTGGGATGGATGGTGGATTGAACAAGGAACGGTTGGGTCGCGCGGGGAATCGGGTCTTCGATGAAGAATGCACGAGCGTAGACGCTCGCGCTAAAGGGGTGTAACTGCGGTCTCCGCCGCTCGGCTTATCCGCTGATAACAAGCTCTGCCGAGTGGCGTGCGATGCCTTCTGCCTCTGGCGATCTGCTGTGCGATCAGTTTATGCAAGGCGTCATCCGGTCGGCCGGAGGCCAGAAACATGAATGCCACTCGGCATCATCGCAGACGCTGTAAGCCGAGCGGCGGGATCGGTGTTCAACGAAGAAGCACGAGCGTGGACACTCGCGCTAAAGTGGGGGAGGTGGGCGGTCAGGACTTCAAGTACTTCGCGAACTCCGAAGGCATCACTGCTGCCAATTCATTCGGTGTTGCGGCGTACAGGTCCCCCATCCCGCGCTCGGGTACAACCGCGATCTCCGCCGCTCGGCTTGACCGCTAATAACGAAGTCTGCCGAGTGGCTTGCGATGCCTTCCGCCTCTGGCATTCTGGGCTCATCATGGCCGGTCGCCCGAGATTGTGTTCAATGGCCGCACACAATGGTCATATCCCGCGTGCGTTGTCATCCGAAGCGTATCCTTGAAGAACAAAACCCACCACCATGGCCACCACCCGCAAGCCTTGGACGCGCAATGAGTTGCTGATCCTCCTCAACCTCTACGACAAGATCCCCTTCGGCCAGTTCGACCAGGGCAATGCCGTGCTGAAGGATGTGGCCAAACGCATGCGGCGCACATCAGGCAGCGTAGCGATGAAACTGAGCAACCTCGCATCGTTGGACAAGCGCTTGGCCGCTCGTGGTATCAAGGGCCTCACCGGTGCGAGCGCACTGGACCGCAGCATGTGGGTGGAGTACCACCACAATCACGATGAACTGGTGGTGGCAAGCGAAGAGCTGTTGAACATGTTGATGACCGGCGACAGCCTGATGGGTGTGGACGTGATACCGGAAGAGGGGATCGAACGTGCTTACCCGATCAGTATTACGGAACGCATGGCCACGGTGAAGGTCCGCAGGGGGCAGGCGTATTTCCGGCAAGTGGTGCTGAACGCATACGGCGGCCGCTGCGCAGTGACAGGCTTGGCCGTGCGCGAACTGTTGGTCGCCTCGCACATACTGCCTTGGGTAGTACCTGGAACAGGCCACCCCGAGCATGAGCACCTGCTCTTGCATATAACCAACCACTTTCTTCAAGGGCATCGGCTGGACGTGGAGAACGGGATAGCGCTGAACGCCTTGCATGACAATGCGTTCGACCGAGGCTTCATCACCTTTGACGAGGACCGCCGCATGGTGTGCTGCAAGTCATTGCGGAAGCGCTACAAGGAAAAGGAGATCGCATTCCTCTTCAAAGCGTACGAAGGCAAACCGCTGCGTGTCCCTACTGAGGCCGCGGGCCCAAAGGCCGCATACCTCGAATGGCATCGCGAGTGGCAGTTCCGCCGTGACTGAACCCGCAAGCCATTGCCCTTCTCCGTTTCGCGGCCACGCCCGAAAACCTTCCTCCGCCGCCGGCCAAAAAACTCAAGAGCCCAGAACCAAGCACGTGCTCGCGGTTCGCGAGTACCATGCTCCGTTCAGAACATGCGTTGTTCGCGCGCTCACCAGACGTGAGCGCGGGCTGGCGTCGAAGCGACCAGCACTGTCGGGCAGCGTCATAGGCCCTTCCCCTTGGAAGAAGGGTGGGGATGCGGGCCTTCCACCACCACCACATCTTCTTCGCGCATCACACCGTTCCCTTCGCGCATCACGAAGCTGTCTTCCCGCCGCGTACAGCTGCCTTCCCGCATCAGGCCGCTCCATGCCCGCCTCACTACGCTCCCTTCGCATATCACTACGCTCCCTTCGCTCATCGCATCCACCACCAACAGCGGTCTCGGCGTGAGCGGCTTGGATTCGGGATCAGCTTGTGGGTTCGCTGTTACCGCCATGGGTGCGATCGGCGAAAGCACCATGAGCGAGCCGCTCGTCTCCCGCGCGGCCTGAGTGCCTCAACTCCTCAACGGACATGCGCCCTCGTGCATCCCGGAGCCTCATCCGGGACGCACGTGGTCGATGCCGTTTTCAGGGGTATCGCTCAGGGTACCTGTTCCTGCCGCGTGTTGGTAGGCACCGCGCCGCCAACGTTCACCAGGATGGGATCGCGGTCGTTGTTGGTGCCGGTGTACTTCACCACGCCATCCAGGTTCACATCCTCCGGGTAGTAACCCGCAACGGTGTTGTTGGGTACGTTGCCACCCACACGCACGAGGATGGGATCGCGATCGTTGTTCGGCCCCGTGTATTTCAAGGTGGCATCGCCGAGGGTGTTGCCGGCCCACATCACCATTTTCGTTCCCACCTGTTTCTGCGCATTGGTACCGTATGTCAGCGTTGCGGGGTTGGTGAAGTCCACGGTGGCGGGTGCGGCGGAAAGTGCCACGGGCGTGAGGGCCATCACGCCGAGGTGGTCACGATGGCGGATGGCGATGGCGTAGTTGCCCGCAGCCGCGTCGAAGGCGATGGGGGAAACGCCGTCCATGCCGACCACATCACCATCGCGCTGCACCAACGCGGTGCGTGTGGCGAGAACGCTGAAGGGGCTAGCGGGCTGGCGCAATTCCACCACTACCCAATCCACGATCGCATTGTTGCCGGTGACCGCCAGAACGCCTGATGTGATCGCGGTACCCGCACCACCAGCCACGAAGGGATAGGTCATTCCCGAATACGGTTCGGTGGCGGGAATGAGGCTCGCGCTCCGCAGCGCATCGGTCATTAAGAGGGTCGCTTGCACGTAGGGGCCTTCGAGGAAAACCTTCGGCGACACGGTGATCCGTTGGGCGCAAGGTGTGCCTGAGATGTACATCTGGTTGACCTCCCCGGCGGTGAGTTCGCGGTTGTGAACGGTCAGGTCGTCCAGTGATCCATGGAGGAAGAAGACGGGTGACAAGTTGCCACCGATGCACAACGTGCGGTTCTTGTCCACGAGCGCGCCCGCGTGCTGCTCCTCATCGATGAGCACACCATTGCGGTAGGTCTTCATGGAATTGGAAAGCGCGCTGGAGGTGACCACATAGTGTTCCCATTCGATCCGGAACGGATAGCCGGTGAGGTAGCAACGGCCGGTGGTGGCGAGGTTCCCGAAGGTCCAAGAGAGATCGTTCGAGCCCGCATGCGCGAAGTTGGGATTCACGATCAGCCGATCGGTGCCGTTGTCGGGTATCACCCAGACGACCGAATTGCCCTTGCTCTCGAGCGTCTTCACCCAGAAGCCGATGCTGATCTCGTTGCTGATGGGCCAGGTGTTCAGGTCGGCCACATCGATGCGGTCGTCCACACCGTCGAAGGCGTAGGCGGCGTTCGGTACGCCGTAGCGATCCGCTGTGGGCAGAGGACCGAAGAGCACCCCGTTGTGCCCGTTGCCTGACTGGTCACTGGGCGAAGCGTTGAACGGGTAGCACGCCACCAGTCCATCGCTCAGGCTATTGCCCGCCGTGGTGAAGGTGGTCACCGGTGAGTACGCCGATGTATCCGAGGTACAATTGGTCTTCACTTGGAAGGAGTAGCTCGTCCACGGCGACAGACCGGACAGCGCGTGGGTTGTGCCGACGATCGGTGAAACAGTTGTCCATGTCGGTGTGCCGAACTGCTTCCACTGGACCTTGTAAGAATTCGCGGCCGCGATCGGCATCCAGTTCAGTTGCGCTGTGGTGGGCGTGATGTTCGAAGGCGAGGCGCCGAACACCGGGCCGCAGGTGGTGGCCGTGCAGTTCACAAGGCAAGCCGCGGCGGATACCGAATTGGTGATCACCGCCAGCGGTTGCGGTCCGAAGCCGAGGTTGAAGTTGATGCCCACAGCGTTCAGGTGGCAGTAGCTCATGATCGTACCCCCGCCGGGTGGTATCGGACCCGTCGCGCAGGTATTCCCTTCGGTATAGCCGGCCACAGGTCCACAGCCATCGATCTGCGTACCGTTGCCGTTCCACACGCAGGCGTGCGTGTGGTTGGAACCGAGCAGGTGGCCTTCTTCATGGGTGACCACCAGCACGCTCCACGAATACGTGGGCACGTTGGAGAAGCTGGTGGTGATGCCGCTGTAGGCCATGGAATTGTCGTTGTCGCCATTGCACAAACCGGCCAAACTCGCCGCGCGCCCACCGCCTCCGACAAGACCGAGCAGGTGCGCGAGATCGCCGTTGAAACTGTTGCGCGTGTTCTGGAAATACGTGAGTTGCTCCAGCGCGGTGGTGCCGGTGTA
>JANMKC010000180.1:0-6624 GCA_031371785.1 Flavobacteriales bacterium
CCGATGAACACCTTGCGGATCGCTACGCCTTCGCGCCTTCTTTCTTCGCGGGCGCTTCCACCTTCGGCGGCACGTAGCCGAAGAGGCGGTTGTCCTTGATCATGTTGTCCACGTAAGGTGGCACCATGTCCTCCCAACCGGGTTTCGCATCGCGGATCATGTAGAGCACCGCTTTGCTGAAGATGTGCAGCACGGTGGGATCGAAGCTCTCGATGTCCACCATGCGCTTGTTGCTGATCAGGTAGTCGTACAGCGGCTTGAGGCGCGGGTGTACCGGCATGCTGTCCAGCGTCATGATCTGCGCTTCCTTGCTGGGCTTGCTGGGGTACACGTACACCTTGAGATCGCGCGTGAAGAGGATGCCGAAAGCCTCGAGCATACCGCCGTTCAGGTGGCGGTAGTACTTCTCTTCAAAAACCTCGATCAGGTTGTTCACGCCCATGATCAGGCCCATGCGCGCCTTGGTGTAGCGGCTGAAATACTCAACGAGCTTGTAGTACTCCTGGTAGTTGCTGATGAGCACCGTTTGCCCGAGCGAGCAAAGGATGTCAGCGCGATCGATGAAGTCCTTCTCGTCCACATCGCCCGTATCGCTCTGCAGGTTGTTGAGGGTGATCTCGAAGAGCACCTGCAGGTTGGCACGGTCCACACGCTGTTCCTTGATGAACATGTTGTAGCCGTTCATGATCATGTCGATGTTCACCTTCGTCACCGGCCGGAAGCTGCCGCGGATGGCGAGGATGTTCTTCTTGTACAGCGCTTCGCTGGCTTGCAGGTTCTGTCCATCGGGGCCGAAGATCACGGCGTCGGTATAGCCGCGTTTCACGAGCTGCAGGCTCAGCAGGCGGTTGTCCACCTGGCTGAAGTCCGGCCCGTTCATCTGGATCATGTCGATCTCCACCACGTGTCGGCTCACGTTGTCGTAGATGGCCGTCATGATCTCTTGCGGGTCCTTGTGGTGGAAGAAGCACGCATGGATCAGGTTCACGCCCATGATGCCGACGCTCTCCTGCTGCAGGCTGATGTCGGGATCGTGCAGGCGCACGTGGATGATCACATCGCTCGTGGGGCGATCGGGCGCGGTCTGGAAACGCACGCCCAACCAACCATGCCCGCTGTGCGGACGCTCGTAGGTGCTGCTGGCGATGGTGTTGGCGAACGTGAAGAATTTCTTCGTCGGGTGGTCCTGTCGGCTGAGGCGTTCGAGCATCAGGCCGTACTCGTGCCGCAGCATGTTCTTCAACCTGCTTTCGCACACGAAGCGATTGCCCGGCTCAGGCCCGTAGATGGCATTGCTGAAGTCCTTGTCGTAAGCGCTCATCGCCTTGGCGATGGTCTGGCTCGCACCACCGGCGCGGAAGAAATGGCGCACGGTCTCCTGCCCAACGCCGATCTCGGCGAAGGTGCCGTAGAGGTCGTTGTCCAAGTTGATCTGCCGCGCTTTCTGGCCGGGGCTCAGCGGTACGCGGTGCTGCTCGTTGTTGCTCATGCTCACCATGGCGGATGCCCACGGGAGCACAAAGGTAGAAGGACCGGAGGGCAGGAGAAAGGAATGCTTGATGAAACGGTAACACTGTCCGCGGTGCGTGGATCCTCCGATACCGCAGGCTGTTAAGTTTGCGCGCCTTTACGTGCCCGAATGAAGATCCTCGTCCCCATTTCCCAAGTGCCCGACACCACGGCGCGCATCGCCTTCAAAGACAACAACACCGCCTACGATGGCAATGGTGTCACCTGGATCGTGAACCCCTACGATGAATGGTATGCACTGGTGCGCGCGCTTGAACTGAAGGAAGCGCAAGGCGGAACGGTGACCACTGTTACCGTGGGCGGTGCCGATGTCGAAGCCACGATCCGCAAGGCGTTGGCTATCGGTGCCGATGAAGCCGTGCGGATCGACACCCGACCGAACGATGCCTTCGAAGTGGCCGAGCAGATCGCCGCGTACGCGAAGGACAAGGGCTTCGAGCTGATCCTGTGCGGCAAGGAAACGATCGATCACAACGGTGGCCAAGTAGGTGCCATGCTCGCCGAACTGTTGGACATGCCCTATCTACCGGTGGTGAGCAAACTGGATGTTTCAGGAAGCACGGCCACGGCGGAATGCGATGTGCGCGGCGGGGTGGAAGTGGCCGAGGTCGCACTACCGGTGGTGATCGGTTGCGCGAAGGGCATGGCCGAGCAGCGGATCCCGAACATGCGCGGCATTATGGCGGCGCGCACCAAACCCTTGAGCGTGATCCCGGCCGCCACCGTGATGAGCACCGCGCGCACGGTCGCCTTCGAGCTGCCACCCACCAAACAGGCGTGCAAAATGATCCCAGCGGAGGAGGCTGGAAAACTCATCGAACTGCTGCACACCGAAGCGAAAGTCATCTGAGGTCCGAAAACGTTGATGGTTGATGGTTGTTGGTTGTTAGTGAGTACAGGACCGTTCCTATGACATAGCCAAACAACCAACTACCAGCAACCAGCAACCAACAACCAACAACCACCAACAACCAACAACCACCAACCAACCTGATGAGCGTCCTCGTTTTCATCGATACCCGCGGAGAGAAGGTGGCCAAAGCCGCCCTTGAAGCCCTTGCATACGGTCGCAAAGTGGCGGCGTCTTCCGGCAGCACAGTCACGGCGGTGACTTTCGGCGATGCCCCGGCCGAGAAGCTGGGCGCGCTCGACGCGAACAAGGTGATCGTGGCGCGTGCCGCGAAAACAGTGGACGGCCAACAGTTGACGAAGCTCGTCGCGGCGGTGGCACAAAGCGAGAGTGCACAGGTCATCATCTTCAACCAGGACAACCTGGGCAAAGCCGTGGCCCCGCGCCTGGCCGCGCGCCTGAAAGCCGGGCAGGTGGCGGGTGCGATCACTCTTCCCGATACGACGAGCGGCTTCCGGGTGAAGCGCAATGTCTTCAGCGGAAAAGCGCAGGCGTGGGTGGAGATCACCACTCCTGTGAAAGTGATCAGCATCATGCCGAACAGCATCGCGGTGGAAGCGGGTCCAGGTGGCGCGGCGGTTGAAGAATTCAGTGGCGATCTTGGCGCTGCGCGCATCACCGTGAAGGAAATGCGCAAGGCTGGGAGCGGTATCCCTCTTCCTGAAGCGGAGATCGTGGTAAGTGCCGGCCGGGGCATGAAAGGACCGGAGAACTGGGGCATGGTGGAGGAGCTCGCCAAGGAACTGCACGCAGCCACCGCATGCAGCCGTCCGGTGGCCGACATGCACTGGCGCCCTCACAATGAGCATGTCGGCCAGACCGGCATCGCGATCCGACCGAACTGCTACATCGCTATCGGCATCAGCGGCGCGATCCAGCACCTCGCCGGTGTGAACCAGAGCAAGGTGATCGCCGTGATCAACAAGGATCCCGAAGCCCCGTTCTTCAAGGCGGCCGACTATGGCATTGTGGGCGATGCCTTCGAGATCCTGCCCAAGCTGATCGAGGCCGCGAAGAAGCTGAACGCGGAGAGGTGATCGGGAATTCGGAACGCGGATGAGGCGGATCAAAGTTGATGAACGCGGATAGGAGGATTCGCAAGCCAACTTGTGATCCATGGCTATCTGTGTCCATCGGTCCCCGGCGCAGGCCGGGGCATCTGTGGTTCCAGAAATGGCGTTCACGCCCGTCGGTTCGTATTTCCCGCGCTCGGTTCCCTGACCAACCTTTTGCCCGGTTATCTTCACCGCCCCGCGCCGGACACGGATGGAGAAGGTAGAGCTGAAGTTCTTACGGATCACGTACAGCCACACGCACGCGGGGGCTTACGCGCTCATCCTCGCGGAGAAGAAAGGCGATCGACGACTGCCCATCATCATCGGCGGGGTGGAGGCGCAGGCCATCGCGATACAGGTCGAGAACATCAAGCCCGCGCGCCCGCTCACGCACGATCTTTTCAAGAACCTCGCGGACCAGCTCGGCATCGGCTTGAAGGAAGTGGTGATCAACGACCTCGTTGAAGGGATCTTCCACGCCAAGCTCGTGCTCGAACAGAACGGTACCGAAGTGGAAGTGGACGCGCGCAGCAGTGATGCCATCGCGCTCGCTCTGCGCTTCGCCTGCCCGATCTTCACATTCGAGTTCATCATGAGCGCCGCAGGACTGAAGGTAGAGGAAGGAGAAGAAGAGAAGGAGGCCACCGAGAAGGTCGAGAAGCCCGAAAAGTCCGAGAAGAAGAGCATCAAGCAGGCGACCATAGAGGACCTGAAGCACATGCTGGAACAAGCGCTGTCCGATGAGGACTACGAGCGAGCCAGCAGATTGCGTGACGAGGTGAAGAGGAGGGAGGGGACCAACTAGGAACAAGAGGCAGGACCAGGAGCAGGGCAGGGAACTGCTCTTGTCGCGAGCATGAATTCGCCGCACCTGTTCCTGACCCTGCTCCTGTCTGTTATGTTTAGCGCATGGCGGAGGACGAGGGCAGCGTTCTGAAGAATTTCAGCCTCGGCAAGATCCTGTTGCCGGTGGTGATCGGCTTGGGCGTTACCGCGCTGCTGATCTGGCGGGATACCGGCACGGAAGGCGTGGCACAACCGGTGGACTGGAACGCGAACAGTACAGCGTGGATGCTCCTGGCGCTGCTGAGTCTTTTTGTTCGCGACTGGATGTACATCCTCCGCATCCGTCACCTTACGGACAAGAAACTCACCTGGTGGCGCACCATCGTGGTGATCATGCTCTGGGAATTCGTCAGCGCGCTCGCGCCGGGCATCATCGGCGGTGGTTTCTTCTTCGCCATCTGGATCCTTTCACGCGAAGGAGTGGATGGCGGCAAGAGCATCACGGTGATCACCTTCACTTCCTTCCTCGATGGCATTTTCATCGCGATCATGGCGCCCCTCGTGTATTTCTCCGTGGGGCGCGAGGCCTTGTTCGCCGGCATGGACAACCAAGTGAAGCTCTTCGGGATGAGCTTCGCGTTCACCTTCTGGATCTTCTGGACGGTCTATGCGATCATCGTCGTCTATAAGATCTTCGTGGCGTACGCGCTCTTCATCAATCCGCTTTTCGTGAAGCGCGCCCTCGTCGGCATTTTTTCGATGAAGTGGCTGCGTCGATGGCGCCGGAACATGGTGACCACGGGCGATCAATTGATCACCGCCGCCGCTGGCTTGAAGACCCGGGGCTGGAACTACTGGTGGCCCGGCCTGCTCACCACCTTCCTCAGTTGGACGGCGCGTTTCTCCATCGTCAATTGCATCGTACACGCCTTCCATCATCACGCAGGTTTCGCGGACGACCTCACGATCTATGGCAAGCAGGTGATCATGGGCATCATCGTGCTGCTCTCGCCAACGCCTGGCGGCAGCGGTGTGGCGGAGTTCATCTTCAAGGATTTCCTGGGGATGTACGTACCGTTCGGCCTCGCACCGAAACTCGCCTTTCTCTGGCGGTTGATGAGCTACTACCCGTACATACTCATCGGTGCGATCCTGCTCCCGCGCTGGGTGCGCCGGAACGTGATCGATCCGCTGGGTTTGCGGAAGTGATCGCGCGGGCCGCTACATTGCCTGCGGTCGCTGCTCACACTTCAACCACACCACGCGCATGGAACGGTTCACCGGAATTCTCGGCATCATCCTCATCCTGGGCATCGCCTTGCTGGCGAGCAACAACCGCAAGGCCATCAACAAGCGGCTCGTCATCAGTGGCATGTTGCTGCAGCTATTGATCGCTGTGCTTGTGCTGAAGATCCCACCGGTCACGCGCTTCTTCCAAGGCATGGGTCATGGCATGGAGAAGATCGAGCAGTTCGCGCGGCAAGGTGCTTCGTTCGCCTACGGTGGTCTGGCCGCCATGCAGTTCGATGGTACCGTGGCCAACTACGCGGCCGGTGGCTTCGTGTTCGCCATCAACGTCACCGCCACGATCATCCTGGTGTGCGTGCTGGTGGCCGTGCTGTACCACATCGGCCTTATGCAGCGCGTCGTGAGCGTGATCGCCAAGGCGATGAACTTCATCATGCGGGTGAGCGGTGCCGAAGCCCTGAGCAACGTGGCCAGTGCCTTCGTGGGCCAGGTCGAAGCGCAGGTGATGATCCGTCCCTACCTCGCCGGTATGACCAAGAGCGAGCTGCTCGCCAGCATGAGCGGATCGCTCGCCTGCATCGCCGGTGGTATCCTCGTGGTGTACGTGAACATGGGTGCGCAAGCGGGTCTCGATCTCGCACCCAAACTGATCGCCGCCAGTTTGATGGCCGCTCCCGGCGCACTGGTGATCAGCAAGATCGTGTGGCCGGAGACCGAGGAAAGCCAGACGATGGGCAACGTGAAGCTCGAAGTGAAGAGCCCCTACATCAACATCGTGGACGCCATCGGCCACGGTGCCGGTGATGGTTTCAAGATCGCGATGAACGTGATCGCCATGCTCATCGGCTTCATCGCCTTGATCGCCATGGTCGATTGGATGCTCGTACACATCGGGCACATCTTCAACCCGAACCTCGACCTGAGCCTGAACTGGATCTTCGGCAAGATCTTCACCCCGATGGCCTGGGCCATGGGCGTGCCTTCCGAGGATGTTACCGGGGTGGCCACACTGCTCGGCCAGAAACTCAGCGTGAACGAGTTCGTCGCCTTCAAGAGTCTCGCGAGCAAAGGCGTTCCGATCGTTACGGAAAAAGG
>JANMKC010000312.1:0-2587 GCA_031371785.1 Flavobacteriales bacterium
GATCCATGGTGAACGGCGTTGAGCAGCGCACCAACCCTGCTACCATGCGCGCACTTCTCCTCATCCCGGCTCTTCTCGCCTCTTCTGTGTTGCTATCCCAATCCGATCCCAACTTTTACTGGAAACTCGATGAGAGCAGCGGTGCCATCGTCCACGACTATATGGGACAGAGCGATGGCCTGGTGCAGGGCAACTGCACATGGCAACCCGATGCGGGCTATCATTTCGGTGCCCTGCGCTTCTATGGCAACGATGCGCGCGCGGACGTGGGCCCGTGCGATATCACCACCGGTCCTGGTGATCAACTTACGCTCGCGTGCTGGTTCAAGCCGGAGATCGTGAGCGGCACCGAGCGCATCCTCATGGCCAAGACCGTTGGCAATGGGCCGAACGACTGGCTCTGGAGCCTGAGCTTGGTGAACAATACCGGCGCGCGGTTCCGGGTGAATACCGCAGGCACGGTGAACACGCTGGAGATCCCGCCGAGCAGCATCTATAGCAACGCCTGGTACCACATCGCCGCGACATACGATGGCAATAGCATGCGACTGTATCTGAACGGATCCACCACGGATGCTGGACCGGCATCGGGGAACATCGGCTTCCATCCGGAAGCTGCCGCAACGCTCGGCAACCTGTTCAACAACTCCTTGCCGTTCTATGGTTCGCTGGACGACGTGCGCATCTATGATCATTCGCTCACCCCATCAGAAGTGGTCGCTCTGGTGATCACGGATGTGTTCACCGGGATCATGGAGAACACGATCACCGTTGGCCCGGACCGGCAGTTGGAATTACCGCGCGGATCCTGGTCCGAGTTGCGGGTGATGGACATGAGCGGTCGGCTCGTCTTATCGCAGAACATCACCGACAGTGGTGCCGCAACGGCTTTGGCCCCGATGTCCGCAGGGCTCTACCTGGTCTGCCTCCAGGGCCGTGATGGCGCGCTCACGCGCCCGGTGCTGCTGCCCTGAACGCACGGAGGGCCCGACATGCGGACCCTCCGTGCTTCAGCGGTGCCCGATCACCGAACTATCGCGAAGCGTGTTTGCGCACTTCCGTCCTTCCACCGCACACGCATCACGTAGCCGCCAGCGCTCAGTGTTGCGACATTCATCTTCGCTCGCAGTGTTCCGTTCGCCGTGCCGATCACTTCACTGATCACCACTCGCCCCGCCGGGTCGATCACATCCGCTGTCACGCGACCGCTCGTGGGGACTTCGATAACGAGGTTCACCACATCGCTGGCGGGATCCGGATAGAGCGCATAGATATGGCCCTGTCTGCTTTCCGCGATGCCCGTTGTCAGGTTGTCCCACAGTTGGATGTCGTCCACAGCGGCTTCGATCAAGCTGCCACCGTCAAGGTTCTGCCCAAGATGGGTGCTGTCGCTGGCGATGAAGCGCAATGTCACTGTGCCCGTAGGTGGGAAATAGTCCTGCACGCGGAAAGCGAGGCGACGCCAACTGCGGTCGTCCGTGCGAGTGTTCTCCACATCCACCCATGTGTTCCCGTTGTTGCTGATCTGCACGTACCACCAGTCCTGTCCGGGGTTCGCTCCGCCCGGTGGGCTGTTCGTGTACCAGCGATAGAGCGTGAACGTGGGGTTCGTATAACCGCTCAGATCGATCGGATCCCCTTGAAGGGTGGTGCGCCCTGCATCCACATCGGCCGTTCCCGGTGTGAGCGAATCGGTCTCGGCCGCATTGCCGGTGAAGAAACAGTATTCACCTCCCACTGTGTGCTGGTCGCCGGTCTGGATGATGCTCTGATCGACCGTGCTGTAGGTCGGGTTGGGATCCCAGAATTCCCATGTGCCGGTGGAGTTGTTGTCACCGGTCATCCCCATGGTCCAATCGCCCAGTTCGTTCAGGTTGTCCGCGTTCTCGGTGAGCTTCAGTTCGTAGCCGATCAGGATGAAGTTCGGCAGGTTCGGATCAGGCAGCTCAGCGCTGCTCGGGGTGACGGAACTGAGGATATTCCCGATATCCAACAGCCCGATGTAATAGGCGATCACTGTGCCCACTGGTTGCCCTGATATCTGCGCTTCATAGTTATCGCCCCCGGTGTTGGTCATCATGATCTGTTGCCAGGAGCCTTGGTCCGTGCGATAGTTGAGCTGTACGCCTTGGAGGTAATCCGTGTAGGGAAAGTCAACGGTGGCGGTAGCGGTGATCGTGATGCCTTGCTGCACCGGTGCGGTTTCCACCGGCACGTGCTGCACACTGAACCCGGCGAGCAACGTGATGCCATGCAGGCGGAAGGCTTCCGCGATAGCGGTACCGTTGGGTGTTCCGTTGATCAGGTTCGCATCGTCATCATCGGCTTGGAGCACATCCAGCAGCACATCGCGGAAGGCTTGCCCCTCCTGTCCGCTCGGTGCTACGGCCTGCACGCCCGGATAGGCTTCAGCGAACAGGGCCATGGTATGCGTCATGTCATTGCCCAGTTGCAGGTAGGTGTCCCACCACGCACCTGCGATGATCTCCCCATCCGCGTGTACCTCTCCGGTGATATCACCCGGATACACTTTCTTGTTGATGTCGTAGCGGCGGATGTAGCTGCCGGGATTGCTGATCGTGTAACC
>JANMKC010000326.1:0-11114 GCA_031371785.1 Flavobacteriales bacterium
AATAACGGGTCCGAGCCTCGTCGATGGAATTCGCGGCGATCGGATGATCGGCCGAAGGGATGATCAAATGATCATCGGCGGGGGGCATCCCAAATGCTGATCGTCTGCTCATGAAAGGGCTTCCAACACCATCGCGCTCGCTCCACCGCCTCCGTTGCAGATGCCCGCTGCGCCGAAGCGAGCGCCGTTCTGCTTCAGTACGTTGATGAGCGTCACAAGTATGCGCGCACCGCTGCAGCCGAGCGGGTGGCCGAGCGAAACGGCGCCGCCATGCACGTTCACCTTTGTTGGATCGAGATCCATCAGTTGCATGTTCGCGAGGCTTACCACGCTGAAGGCCTCGTTGATCTCGAAGAAGGAGATATCGTTCATGTTCAATCCGGCCTTCTCCACCGCGCGCGGGATCGCTTTGGCGGGCGTGGTGGTGAACCATTCAGGTGCCTGCTCGGCGTCCGCATAGCTGCGGATCGCGGCCAGCGGCTTCAGGCCGAGACCAGTAGCCATTTCACGGCTCATCAGCAGTAGCGCGGCTGCGCCATCATTGATCGTGCTCGCGTTCGCTGCGGTCACCGTCCCGTCCTTTTGGAACACGGGTTTCAAGCCGGGGATCTTCTCGAAGCTCACGTTCTTGAACTCCTCATCCTCCTTCACGATCACTTCGCCCTTGCGCGATTTCACGGCGATGGGCACGATCTCATCGTTGAACTTTCCGGCGGCCCATGCGGCGGCGCTGCGTTTGTAGCTCTCGATCGCGAAGGCGTCTTGTTGCTCACGCGTGATGCCGTATTTCGCCGCGCATAGTTCCGCACTCACACCCATGGCGGTCTGGTGGTACACATCGGTGAGGCCGTCCTTGCCGATACCATCGATGAGCGCGCCGTTGCCGAAGCGATAGCCGTAGCGGGCCTTCTCCAGATAGAAGGGGGTGTTGCTCATGCTCTCCATACCGCCAGCGATCATCACGTCATTATCGCCGAGCAGGATGCTCTGTGCGGCGAGCATGGTGGCCTTCATACCGGAAGCGCACACCTTGTTCACGGTGGTACACTGCACTTCATCGCGAAGCCCGGCGAACTTGATGGCCTGCCGTGCAGGTGCCTGCCCGAGGTTCGCTTGCAGCACACTGCCCATGTAGGCTTCGGTGATCAGGGCGGGATCGATGCCACTGCGCTCAACGGCGCTTTTCACGACAGCGGCACCGAGCTGGGTGGCGCTTACTTCGGCGAGGGCACCGCCGAAACTTCCGATGGGTGTGCGAACGGCTGAAACGATGACGACTTCGCGTGGCATGAGGTGTTGGTTTGGAGGGTGCGAAAGTAGCAGGGCCTTTAACGCACGAAGGCCACCTGTTGAGGCGGCCTTCGTTCCGGCGGAGAGGGGGGGATTCGAACCCCCGGTACAGTTTAACCCGTACGGCAGTTTAGCAAACTACTGGTTTAAGCCACTCACCCACCTCTCCGGAAAAGAACGTGCTTTCTTGGAAAGCGGCCGCAAATATAGACGGGTGTTCGGAAGGGTGACCCCGGTTGGAATCGAACCAACGACCGGCTGCTTAGAAGGCAGCTGCTCTATCCACTGAGCTACGGGGCCTGAGGCCACAAATGTGAAATGAAAAGGGCCGACCCAATGGCCGACCCTTCGATTGTTCTGTCGGGGCGGTGTGATTCGAACACACGACCCCCTGCTCCCAAAGCAGGTACGCTAACCGGACTGCGCTACGCCCCGAAAATCGAGGCGCAAAGAAAGGGACTAACCGGTAAGCGCGGCGCGGTTGTGACAAAGAAGTTGTGATGGGAACGATGGAAGCCTTGTCTGGCGTGTGGCGCGTTGGTTCCGGAAGGGCGCATCGGGCCGTTCGGTGCAAAGGGTTATCAACGATCCGTTGAGGCCTGTTGCAGGGTGTCCGGATGCTGGACGGGCGCACTTGTCGGGTGCATCCAGCGCTGGTCGGTCCAATGGGGTGGACCGTCGAATTGTTGATCCACATGCGGGCCTTGACGCGTTCCACCTCATCAGAAGGTCCGAGTTTCGCGGCGCTTTCGAAATAAAAAACAGATGGTCATGTACTCCCACATCCGCTCCCTGTCCATCGCCATTGCATGCCTGGTGGCGTGCGTGGCGCACGCCACCATCTACTACGTGTCATCAGCCACTGGCAATGACGCGAACAACGGCACCTCCCAGAGCACGCCCTGGAAGACGATCGACAAGGTGAACCAGGCCGGCTTCACATACGTGCCCGGCGATCAGATCCTTTTTCAGCGGGGCGGCACGTATCGCGGGCAGATCATCATGGCGGTTTCGGGCAATGCCACCTCGCCCATCAAGATGGGTTCCTATGGAACGGGTGCGTTGCCTATCGTGTACGGCAGCAAGTTGGTGACAGGCTGGACGGTGTATTCGGGCAACATCTGGAAAACCACGGTGACACAGAAAGTGGACCAGGTGTACGTGAACGACGTGCGCCAGACCCTTGCGCGCTATCCCAATACCGGCTGGCTGCACAACACACAAGGGAGCAATTACACGCTGATGAGCACGAGTCTCACACAGGCGAACGGATATTGGAACGGCGGGCGTTGCGTACTGCGCAGCACGTCCAGCAGTGTGGACACGCTCTTCGTAAGCAGCTACGCGAACAGCACGCTCACCTTCACCGCCCTGCCGTCCAACCATAGCTTGGGTACTGAGGATTGGGGCTTCTACATGTGCAACAAGTTGAACCAGTTGGACGTGGCGGGGGAATGGTACTATGACAAGAGCACGCAGCAGCTCTACTTCTGGGCACCGAACAATGCCGACCCCAACACGATCAGCGTGGCGGCGGCGGTATACAGCGCCGGTGTGTACAATGGATGGAATCTGCACTACCAATCCGTCGAGAACATCAGCTTCCGCCACCAGACGCTCAGTGGGATCGACAACGAAGGTGCAGACCACGTGACGGTGACCGGCTGCACGTTCGAGAACAGCTTCCACGCGATCTATGCTGGAGGCAGCTACAACACCTACACGAACAACACGATCCGCAACATTTTCGGCAGCGGGGTGATGATGATCGACAGCCATTCGACGTTCACCGGCAACACGCTTACGTCCATCGCCACGGTCCTGGGCGAGGGAGAGACGTTCTGGGGTTATGCGGGCGTGCGCATCCTCGGCACGGACAACATTTGCAGCGGCAACCGATTGGACAGCATCGGGTACACGGGCATCGAGGCGAACAACAACGCACTGGTGGAGAAGAACGTGATCCGGCACGCGAACGCCAGCCTCAACGATGGGGGCGGCATCGCACTGGACCATTCCGATGGCATGATCATCCAGGACAACCTGATCCTCGATCCCATCGGTGGGCTCGAAGGATCGTCCACTGCCGTGCAGAACTACCAGCACCTTGGCGTGGGCATCTACTTCGGCAACACATCGATCAAGAACACGATCGTGCAGCGCAACACGGTTTCGGGCTGCCTCACCACCGGCATCCATGTGGACCACAACATGACCACGGTCGGCATACAAGTGAAGGACAATGTGCTCTTCAACAACAAGGTGGGCATCACCATCTCGGATTATTCGAACCCCAACGGTGTCGGTGCGGTCGCACCTTACTACGTCGCCAACTTCAACGATGTGTACAGCGGCAACGTGGTGTACGCGCTCAACAAGGACCAGCTCTGCCTGCGCTTCTACATGTGCCATGGCGTGCCATACGTGGATTTCGGCACCTTCACCAACAACCGCTACTTCAACCCGTACAACGAGATGAGCATTTTCGTATACGATCTGGCCACAACGCAGCGGTACTTCACCTTGGAACGGTGGAAGACCGTACAGAACGATGAGGTCGGAAGTACACGCAGCCCGCTGCGCCAGGCGTCATGGACCACCACCGCCGAGCTTTCGAGCAACCTGGTGCCCAGCGGAGCGTTCACCAGCAACGTCACGGGCTGGGGCGGCTGGCCCACCAATGCGCAGGTCACTCGTGTAACCGACCACTTGGACAATGGGTGCCTGAAAGCGTACTTGCCGGACAACACGGTGTATGGCAGCTTGTCGAACCGCAATCCCGAATGGTACTCGATCACCAACGGACAGTGGTACCGGTTGAAGTTGTCCTTGCAGAGCAACGCCGAAGGTGATCTGGTGGCCGGCCTGAAAGCACTGTCGCAGGCCAACAACCCGTACACGGTAGCCGAGCAGCAGATCCCTTTCGGCCCCGAGCGTCGCGAGCTGGAGATCTATTTCCAGAGCACCCTCACGGACCAGGCCCAACTGATGCTCGTGAACCAGTACACTGAACCGCTGTACTATTTGGACAACGTGGAGATCAAGAAGGTGTCCATCGCGGCCATCGACCCGCTCACCTTGCACACATTGCTGGTGAACGACCAAGCGACGGCGCAGAACCTGTCGCTACCCGCCGGTTGCTGGAGCGATATCAGTGGAACGGTTACGAATGGCAGTGTTGCGGTACCGCCGTATTCCGCAAAGGTCTTCTACAAGGTGGCCGACAACCAGTGCAGCACGCAGACGGGCGGGAACACCTTGAGCGCGAAAGTGTTGCTCGGTGGTGCGTTGAACTGGACCACCGGACTGATGCGCGATGACCTGCGTGTGGCCGGTGTGATCCCCAGCGCGGAGCCCTACACGGCCATGGGATACACGTTGGAGAATTCCGGAGCGACCACCAGTGCGAGCGTGCTCGCAGGCACGGGCAACAGTGCCATGGTGGATTGGGTGCTGTTGGAGTTGAAGAACAATGACCAATCCTATTCGCTCGCTGCGCGCCGCGCGGCGATCGTGCGGAAGGATGGCAGCGTGGTGGGAACTGATGGCAGCCCCGTGATCACCTTCACGAGCACGACCACGGTGGGCAAATACCTGGTGATCCACCATCGCAACCATCTGGGTTCCATGATGGCCACACCCATCGCCGCCAACGGCCAGACCGTTGACTTCACGAGTCCTGCCATCGCCAACTACGGCACCAACGGACAGCAGACCGATGGCACGCGCAAGGCCCTTTGGCCGGGCAATGCCAATTCGGACATCTACATCAAGTATACCGGCACGGTGAATGACCGTGACCCGATCCTTTCCCTCATTGGCGGAACGATCCCAACCTCAACTCTTGCAGGGTACTATAGGGAGGACGTGACCATGGACGGCGTTGTGAAGTACACCGGCACGAACAACGATCGTGATCCGATACTTACCGTGGTGGGCGGAACGATCCCCACGAACATCCGCACGTTGCAGGTGCCGTAAGTCGGGCCGGAAGCGGGCGCAGTGGCAGGGGCGCGGGTCATTCGGCCCGCGCCCCTGTGGCTTGCGGGGATCAGATGATGACCAATGCGTTCGGCGGTGCCCAGCCCACGGTTCCACTGCTGAGCTTCACCTCGAACCAACCGTTCTGCTCTTGCAGCACGTTCACCTTCGTTCCTTCGTGCAGCACGAAGAGGGTGGTGGCACCGTCGCGCGGTTCGCCACGTACATCCACCTTGGGGAGCATGATGACCGCTTGCGAGCGATCGGTGACCTCGGCCGTGCGATAGGCGGCGAGACCGATGGAAAGCCCCGTGACGAGCAGCGCGAGCAGGGCAGCTGTGAGCAACAGCCTGCGCGCGGTGCGCCGTCGGACAATAACAAAGGCGGTGGCGAGAATGAAAAGCAACAGGCAGGCCCAGAGCGAGCGACGTGCCCACTGGTCCACGTCCTTGCCGCCGCGCAAGCGGTCCCAGATCGATCCGAGGGAGAAGCCCGGCAGTTCGTTCACGCGATCCACCACCTGCGAGCGGGCATAGTCCAAGTTGGCCTGTATGTCTTCCGTGCCGGGCTGAAGGCGCGCGGCGCGCTCGTAATAGAGAATAGCGTGCGGCACGTCGCTGAGCTTCATATGGCAGTTGCCGATGTCGAAGAGCAGCGATGCCGAACTCATCGTGGTGTTCAGGGAATCATAGAGGGTCAGCGCTTGGGCATAGTCGCCCTTGGCATAGGCATCGTGCGCGCTTTGCGCGAGGGTGGCATGGTCCGCACTGCGGGCAACGAACGCAACAGCGATGAACGCGAGTGGTAGGATCGAGCGGCGCATGATCATAGTTGGTCTTCGATGCGACGGATCAAGGAGGCGGCATCATCATAAATGTTCTTGCGCGACCTGGTTTCGAAGGGAGCGAAGCGGGCCATTTCCAGATCGGCCATCAGGTCCCCATATTCTTTGGCCAGTGCGCCGTTCTCGAGATGGCCGAGCTTTTCCTTCACGGTGGAGGCGTTCACCTCCGCCACACCGAGGTTGAACTTGTCGGCGAAATAGCCTTCAAGCGCCTTGCCCATCGCTGTGTAGAAGCCTTCGCGATCGTTCTTGTTCAAGGCTTCCTCGGCGTCCTTCAAACGTTTCCGAGCGATGCGGTCCGCGCCACGGCGTCGCGATCCCTGTGCATCGCCCATCCGTTCCTCCCGACGTCGATACCAGCCGAGGAATGCGATGAAGGCCAATGCGGGAGCTGCCATACCCGCGATGTAGGGCAATGAACCGAAGAGGTGATGACCGATGGGCTCCAACCCCAGGTCGCCGGTGCGGATATAGCGGATGTCACGGTCCAGTTGTTTCACATCCGTGCGGCTGGGCCGCGTGATGGCGGCAGCGTTGCCGTCGCCTTTCTCCACATGGAAGGTCAGCAACGCGCTGCTCATCCGCTTGTACTGCCCGCTGCCCGGATCGAAGTAGCTGTACGTGATCGGTCCCACATTGTAGTCGCCTTCATGGCGCGGGATCACGAGGTACTGGAACTCGCGGCTTCCGTTCATGCCAGCACCGTTCACGGTAAGATGATCGGACACTTTCGGATCGTACGATTCGAAGTCCGTGGGGAAGTTGAGCTTGGGCGCGTCGATGAGCTTGAGGTTCGCGTGGCCATTGAACTTCACGCTCATGTCGATGGCCTCGTTCGCTTTGACGGTCATGTTCGCCACGTTCACCTCCATCTTCAGTTCGCCCACGGCACCAATGAAATCGGGAGGTTTTGGCGGCAGTTCCATCACCTGCACTTCGGCGGAATTGCTTTGTATGCGCACCGGTGTGCCGTTGTTGAAGAAGCCCGCGTTCACGCGATAGTTCAGCACCATCGGCTCGATATGGAGCTTGCCACCGTGCTGCGGAAAGAGCACCTGCTTCTTCAACGTGGCCACATTGTAACGAAGGCCGTTCACGGTCTGCGGCACCTTTTCCCAACTCGTTTCGCCCATGTCGATCTCCTCTGCCCAGAAGCCGTCGATCTTGGGCAGGTCGTAGTTGCCTGGTTGCAGGGAATTGTAACGGGAGTAGAGCGTGTACGTAGCGATGATCTGCTCGCCGACGTAGACTTTGCTCTTGCTCAAGCTGATCGTGCAGAACAGGTTCGGGTCGCTCTTTTGCGCTTGGCTCAACTGGCCGTTGTTGGGACCTGCGGTCTCGCCTTTCACCACATGGATCCTGATCGGCTGTGTTTGAATGGAACCACCGCCAACACGCGCCGTGGCTGGGCCGATGGTGAAGTCGCCGGGTTGCACGGCTTGCAGGTAGTACGTGCGTGAAACGGAACTGCTCGTGCGCCCGTTCATCATGCTGAAGCTGTTCTGGTCGAACGGCCCTTGCACCACCACCAGCCCGCCGAAGTCAGGAGGAGCGATGCTGCTGTTCATTGGCGCATTGCTCAATGAGAGCGTCAGCTTTATCGGATCACCCGTGGCCGCGGAACTGCGATCCACCGTGGCGTCGAAGGTTATCTCCTGTCCATATCCGGTTGAAGCGCACAGTGCGGCCAGAGCATACAGCGCACAGCGTATCGCATACCACGATACAGTACGCGATACGCGGTAAGCCAAGCGCTGTGCGTAGTTCATTTTCATCACCAGTCTTTGTCGATGGGCTTTTTCACCCGCACTTTCATCTTCTCCCGGGCCTTGTCCTGCGTGTTCTTCTCTTGTTGCTGCATCGCGTCGAGCATGCGCTGTGCGTCCTGCTTGTCGATCTGTCCGGGCTTCTTCGCCTGCTGCTGCTGGTCCTGCCCCTGATCCTGTTTCTGTTGGTCCTTCTTGTCCTGATCGTCCTTCTTCTGCTGGTCCTGCTGCTGCTGTTGCTGTTGGTCCTGCTTCTTGTCGTCCTTCTTGTTCTGGTCCTTCTTCTTCTGCTCCTCCTGCAACTTCTTCTGCGCGTAGGCCAGGTTGTACCGCGTATCGTCGTCGTTGGGCTGGCGCTTCAGGGCTTGCTTGTAGGCGTTCACGGCCTCTTGCCACTTCTGCTGTTTCATCCAGCTGTTGCCCAAATTGTGGAAGGCGCGTGCCTGGGCGTTCGGGTCCTTGGCGAGCGAGCTGGCGGCTTCGAAGGTGCGCTGCGCATCGCGCACGCTGTCCTGCCGGTAGTAGGCGTTGCCGAGGTTGAATTCCGCGCGTTGGTCATTCGCCGCCTGGCTGTATGACTTGATGGCCGTTGCTTGATCGCCTTTCTTGTAGGCAGCGTTACCCTTTCGGATGGCACGATCAGCCTGCTGCGCGAAGAGCGAAGTGGTGCAGAGCAGCAAGGGTAGGAGGGTCGCGCGTTTCATACTTGGAAGGTTGTCCAGAGCCGCCGATCGCTGCCACGTTCGCCCATGAAGAGCCCTGCGAAGATGAGCATGCAAGCGATGGCGAGGAAGTATTGATAACGGTCCTCATGGCCGGCGAATTTGAAGGTGCCGGTCTCGGTCTGGTCCATGTGGCGCAGGTGTTCCACCATGGCATCGATGCCTGTGCCGCTATTGGTGGCCAATGCGTAGTCGCCATTGCCACCGGCGGCGATCCGGCGGAGCATGTCCTCGTTCAATTTCGTCATCACGGTCTGCCCGTCCTTGTCCTTCTTGAATCCGAGCATCGTTTCGCCGCGACGCTCGGGAATGGGCGCTCCTTCTGGCGAACCGAGCCCGATGCAATCCACTATGATCCCTTCAGCAGCGGCATTCTTCGCTGCGCCTTCGCCATCGTCCTCAAAACTTTCGCCATCGCTGATCACGATGATCGCGCGGCCTTTCGCACCTCCGGGCTGGAAGCTCTTGCGCGCTGTTTCGATGGCCTCGCCGATCGCGGTGCCCTGCGTACTTACCATGCCGGGCCCGATGTTGTTGAGGAAGAGCTTCGCTGCGCTCTTGTCGGCAGTGATGGGCAACTGCGTATAGGCTGTACCAGCGAAGACGACGATGCCGAGGCGATCACCCTGCATGCGTTCGATCAGTTGCGTGAGCGCGCGGCGGGCCACTTCCATGCGGTTGGGGCGAAGGTCCTCGGCAAGCATGCTGTTGCTTACGTCAATCGCCACGACCACATCAACGCCTTTTGCTTTGATCTCTTCCAAGCGCGTTCCCATTTGCGGCCCGGCAAGCGCGATGACAGCGAAGCTGAAGCCGTGCCGGAGGAGTAGGAATTTCAAAGCGGAGCGCCAGCTGCTCACGCCGGGGATCATCCACGGAAGCAACGTGGGGGAGCTGAAACGCGCCAGCGCGCGGTTCTTGCGCACAAGCCCGATCAGGTAGAAGAGCGTGAGCACGATGCCGAGCAGCAAGCCCCAGAGCATCTTGGGTCGTTCCAAACGGAACTGCGGCAAGTAGGTGTCCGCCGCGATCCACAACAGGATGCCCGCAGCCCATACGAACGCCTCGATCACGAGGATGATCGCCGCGATGGTGCCAGCGCGATATGTACCGCGCGCGCTCATGGGGTGGTGCGGAAGAAGGTGCGTTCCAACAACAGGCTGAAGGCGAAGAGCACGCAACCGGCGAGCAGCATCGGGAAGTATTCCTCGTTACGGCGACTGTGTTCTGTCACTTTCACACGCGTTTTCTCCAGCTTGTCGATCTCCTGGTAGATGTTCTGCAATTTCTTCTCGTCCGTGGCGCGGAAGTACTTGCCACCGGTCAGGTCCGCCACTTGGCGCAGCATGTCGTCATCGATCTGCACGTCCACATAATCATATTTGAACTGGCCGTTCGGATAGATCGCCACGGGCGAAAGTGCTTTGCCACGCGTGCCCACGCCGATGGTGTAAACGCGGATACCGAACTGCTGCGCGATCTGTGCGGCGTCGAGCGGTTGTATGGTGCCGGCGTTGTTCACGCCATCGGTCATGAGAATGATCACCTTGCTTTTGCTCTCGCTATCGCGCAACCGGTTGATCGCTGTTGCGAGGCCCATGCCCACTGCGGTACCGCCATCGATCAAGCCGCTGCGTGCTTGGCGGAACAGGTCGTTCAGCACGTTGTGGTCGGTGGTCAGCGGGCATTGCGTGAAGGCTTCGCCCTCATAGACAACAAGGCCGATCCGATCGTTGGGCCTGTCATCGATGAAGCGCATGGCGATGCTCTTCGCGGCTTCCAGTCGGTCCGGCCGAAAGTCCTTCGCCAACATGCTCGCACTGAAGTCCATGGCGATCATGATGTCGATGCCGTCCTGGGTCACATCCTGCCAGTTGTCCTTGCTCTGCGGGCGCACCATGGCGAGCAGCAAGAGCGCGAGACCGAGCAGGCTTGCGATGAACGGCACATGACGCAGTTGGGCCTTCACGTCGAGCGGACCATTGCCCAGCGTGCCGAGCGTGCTCAACGTCGCGCGGGGTTGCCGCTTGTTGCGGCGCCACACGTACCATGCGCTCAACAACGGGATGGCGACGAGGGACCACAACAGGTAAGGCGCGGCCAGCTCGTAGTGTTTCCACATCCAGAAGCCCGCGCCCACCACCGCCGCGTGCGCGAGCAGCAGCAGGAGAAGCAGCGCTATGAGTTCACGTCCGCTGCGCATTGCTCAACGGTTCTGAGGTTTGTTGCACGAGCTTGATCGCACCGGCCATCAGCTGCTCGTTCTCCGTGGGCAGCGGTGTCCATTTGGCGAACTTCACCATATCTGCCATGCGCAACAGGTTGGCAAGCTGCTCGCGTTGTGATGCGCCCATGCTGCTCATGCGCAAAGCACCGAGCAGATCATCGGTCGTGCTTTCCATCGCGGGCACCCCGAAACGTTCCTCGATGTATCCGCGAAGAACGTCAGTGGTCTCGCTGTGGTATTGTTTCACGAGACCCTGCTGGCAGAGTTTTTTCTTCTCGATCTCC
>JANMKC010000419.1:0-3089 GCA_031371785.1 Flavobacteriales bacterium
CGGCGGCGCCGGCTTCATGGGTGCCCATCTCGTGAAGGAACTGCTGGCCATGGGCCACACCGTCGTAGCGCTGGATGATCTGAGCGGCGGCTTCCGCGATCAGGTGGATCCGCGCGCGGTCTTCATCCAAGGTTCGATCAATGACTACGCGCTCATCGAAGCGCTGTTCGAAAAGCACAAATTCGATCACGTCTACCACCTCGCGGCATATGCGGCCGAGGGGCTCAGCCATTTCATCCGCCAGTTCAACTACCAGAACAACCTCATCGGCAGCATCAACCTGATCAACGCGAGCATACGGCACAAGGTGAAGTGCTTTGTGTTCACCAGCAGCATCGCCGTGTACGGCTCGTTGAAGCCGCCCATGCGCGAGGACATGCAGCCCGTGCCCGAGGATCCGTACGGCGTTGCGAAACTGGCGGTGGAAATGGACCTGCACGCAGCGCGCCACATGTTCGGATTGAACTACGTGGTGTTCCGCCCGCACAACGTGTATGGCGAATTCCAGAACATCGGCGACCGCTACCGCAACGTGGTGGGCATCTTCATGAACCAGTTGATGCAGGGCATTCCCCTCAGCGTGTTCGGTGATGGCGAACAGCAGCGCGCGTTCAGCTACATCGGCGATATCGCACCCATCATGGCGCGCTGTGTGGACGTGAAGGAAGCCTACGGGCAAGTGTTCAACATTGGCGCGGACCAGCCCTATACCGTGAAGCAGCTCGCCACCGCCGTGATGAAAGCGATGGGCGTTTCCGGCGAACTGAAGCACGTGGAGGCGCGCAACGAAGCCGTACACGCGTGGAGCGACCACAGCAAGGCGCATCGCGTTTTCGGATCGCAGCCCGGCACATCCTTGGAAGAAGGGTTGAAACGCATGGCGGAATGGGCCAAGCGCACGGGCGCTCGCGAGAGCAAGGAGTTCGGGCACATCGAGATCGAAGAGAAGCTGCCGCCGTTCTGGAAGAAGAAGTGAGGGGTGTCCGGGAACGCTGATCAACGCAGAGGCGCGGAGACGCTGAGATCGCAGAGTTTGAGTGCCGGAACACAGCATTGCGCGATCCCGCGAAGCGGGATCCTCTGCGCCCCTCCATTTTTTGTCGCGTCATGCCCTCTGCGCTCTTGGCGTCTCTGCGCCTCTGCGTTGGAATTCGAAACGGAGTGCCAACCGAGCTAAGGTGCGTGTCACCGGTTCGGGTATCTTCAACCCGGAACCCGTGACAATGGAAATGCCCGTGGCCACCACTTACCAATTGCTCGATGGCAAGCGCTGCGGCGATGCCCTGCGCGCGCGGATCGCCGAAGGTGCCGCGAAGGTGAAAGCCGAGCATGGCCGCGCCCCGCACCTGGCCGCCGTGCTGGTTGGCGATGATGGCGCGAGCAAGACCTATGTGGAAAGCAAGGTGAAGGCTTGCGAGAGCGTGGGCTTTCGCAGCACGCTGATCCGCATGCCGGAAAGCACCACGGAAGATGAACTGCTCGCGCGGGTGAAGCAGCTGAACAAGGACAAGGACCTCGACGGCTTCATCGTGCAGTTGCCGCTCCCTTCCCAAATCGACCCGGAGCATATCACCCTCGCCATTTCACCGACGAAGGACGTGGACGGCTTCCACCCGGAGAACATCGGCCGTATGGTGTTGGGACTTGATTGCTTCCTGCCGGCGACACCCAGCGGCATCGTGGAACTGCTGCGCTACTTCCACATCGAAACAGCAGGCAAACACGCGGTGGTGATCGGTCGCAGCCACATCGTGGGCACGCCGATGAGCATCCTGTTGAGCCGCAATGCCTACCCCGGCAACTGCACCGTTACGCTCGCGCACAGCCGCACGAAGGATCTCGCGGCGATCACTCGTCAAGCGGATATCCTCGTCGCCGCTGTTGGAAAGGCGGAGATGATCACGGCCGACATGGTGAAGGACGGTGCAGTGGTGGTGGATGTCGGCATCCACCGCATTCCGGATGCGAGCAGGAAGAGCGGCTTCCGCCTCGTGGGCGACGTGAAGTTCGATGAGGTGGCGCCGAAGTGCTCGTGGATAACACCCGTGCCCGGCGGCGTGGGGCCGATGACGATCACGAGTTTGTTGCTGAATACGTTGAGGGCGGCGGGGTGAGAGACGCAGCGTCTCTGAGGTGGACGTACCTGCAAGAGCAAAACGATCAATGCGATCGATGGTACAGACCTTCATCATGAGCTTCGCTAGTCTCCGAAAGTATCAGAGCCGGGCGCTAGTGGTAATTTTCGCTGTTGTTTTGGGCTTCCTGTTTATTGTCTGGCCAGCACCGGCGTGTAGAATCCTCAACATTCAGAACTACCTGATCACGGTTGGTGGGATCATTTCGGCGTTCGTGATAGCCCATCTCTCAACGAAAATGTTCGATGTCCGTCGTGAACGCTCCATCATCAAGGCAGAGTTTGATGCACTCTCGGATAAGCTGACGCTTTTTCGAAAGCTACTCAACTACGTTATGAAGAGCCCTGACTTTTGGGTCAAGTACGACGACATTAAGAAGTTCAAGAGGGACTTCTCGCTACTGAACTTTGAGCGCTTACACACGGACGAGCGCGACCCGCTAAGACAGAAATACTGGGACGAGGGCACCGACTTGGACTCTGACACGATCGATCTATACATGGCTATGGAGGCTCTCGTAGGCCAAGATCCAAACGCCTTTGTCAACTACAGCATTGATCACATCAACCAATACTACGAGCCAAGCAACCAAATCTGGTACTGGTTCGACAAGCATCGCCATGGTAACTTCAATGACAAGGGCTTGTGGAAAGGCTATGAGAGCCAAGCACGCGATTGCATCTCCCGCATAGACGAGCGACACAAGAGCCAAGATTTCCACCGAGAGATACTCGGCAGCCTTGCTGCTGACTTCCACGGTCTATACTTCCCTCGCATGTATGTGCTGATCAGAGAGCACATCGGCCTACCGAAAAGCCTTTCTTCCTCCCTGCAGAGCCTGTTCGTAATGATGCTCTTTGGCGTGCTCTTTCCAATAGTTCTGCAATCCATCAGCGTTCCAGACAATTGGAACGTACGCCTGACGCTGTTCTTTGTTTGGGTTACATCGCTGGC
>JANMKC010000381.1:0-12964 GCA_031371785.1 Flavobacteriales bacterium
TCATGATCCTTCGGCACCACGCCTCGAAGGGTGCATCCGGATTCTTTTGGGGCAAGTGGTCGAGTATCTTCAGGAATGCAGTGTTCACCATGGCTTTGCGTTGAAGGGCATCGCGCTCGTAACGATGGGCGACGGAGAGCAGGGTATCACGCAGAACCTTGTACAGTTCGAACTGGGCCGCGCTATCCTGTCGGATGCACCGTTCCAACAACGAGCTATCGGTCATCAGCATGTTACCTCGTCATCTTCCGTCGTTGTCGTTACACGAGGCCCGTCGCCTTTCCGGCACCGCTGTTCGGTCGGTTACCATGGTCCGGCCCGTGCTTCATAACGCCCTTACAACCTGCTAACCCGAAAAAGGATCGGAGGGTTGGGTGCATAGGCCAAGATAGACCATTTCGCACCAAGGCTATCGCCTCTTACGGGTGAAATGAAGAACGCTGGCAGGGGTGGAACGCACGCAGCCCCGACCACCCGGAGTCTCATCCGGGGGCCGGGGCTGCATCCAGTGCGAGGAATATCCTCAGCGCTTGAAGAGCGATCGCATCGCAGGTGCCATCGGGCGTTCCTAGTCGTTCGGAACGGGATCAGGAGCGAAGTTCCCATGCACCATTTTCCACGCCTCGCCTTGCTTGGCATACACGCGTGTGGATTTCGCACGGAACGGTTTGATCTCCCCATCCTTGTTCTTGCGCAAGCCGGCGAAGTTGTAGGTGAGGATGGCCACGTTGCCATAGACCTGCACCTTGGGGTTCAGCATTTCCGAGGCGACCACACGTCCTGGTCCCTTGCTCGAAGCGTCCGCGAGCCGCGATGCCATCGCCTTTCCTTCTATCCGTGTCGCGAAGTCGGCGTTGAACTCCGTGTAGTCATCGGCCAGGTTCTTTTCCTGCTCAGCGATGTTCGTGGGATCGGCGATGCGAGCGGCCCAATCCGCTTTCACCAAGGCGATGATGGCGTCGGCGATCTTCTGGTCCGGGTTGGCTTGTGCTGAGGCGAGCAAGGGTAGCACGGAGAAAGCGATCAGCGATGCTCCGAGTTTCAGGTAGTTCATTCTCGTGGTGATTTGACGTTGCCTACTCTGTTCGGTTTTCGGCGACCCCGTGGTGAAGTTGAATGTACCAAAAGTCCCGAGTTACGTTCACCCCACACCTCGTAGAAATACCGGTTTTGGAGCGGGGAGGGAATTACAAACCGCTTCGTCGCAGAACTTCTTCGCAGTGACGGAGCGCATGGAGAGCTTGAACGACACGGCCATGCGCGCCGTTCAAGCTCTAAACTCCCCAAACGTCATCGCGAGCCTGTCTTACGGCGAAGCGATCTGTAATTGCTCATCGGCCGACCATCTGATCCGGAACCATCACCTTCCTGATCGCCTCCACCAACTCCTCTTGCTTGAAGGGTTTGGGCACGAAGCCGTCCATGCCAGCGTCGATGCATTGCTGCAATTCGGCCTGCATCACGTTGGCGGTCATGGCGAGGATCGGTATTCGTGACTTGTGTCTCATCCCGACCTGGTCGGGGTCCTTGTTCAATGCACGGATCGCGCGCGTGGCCTCGTAGCCGTCCATCACGGGCATCTGCACGTCCATGAGGATCAGATCATATTCGTTCGTTTGCAGCATATCGAGCGCGACTTGTCCGTTCACGGCGACTTCCACGCGCACGCCGGGGATGGCGTTGGTGAGTTCCTCTTGCGCCACCAGCACGTTGAGCTTGTTGTCTTCAACGAGTAGGATGTGCAGATCGCGAAGCGCGGTTGTTGGTTCCTGCCCCGGCGAAGGCCGGGGGTTCGTTGTTGGTTGCTCGTCGACCGCGCTCGGATCGACATTCGAATGCGCGAGCGCATAAGGAATAGTGAAGGTGAAGCTGCTCCCCTCCCCCGCTATGCTCGTGGCGCTGATGGTGCCGCCCTGCATTTCGACCAGCCGTTTGCAGATGGTGAGACCCAGACCCGTTCCACCGAAGCGGCGTGTGTGATCGCTCTCCGCTTGCGTGAACTCATCGAAGACGCGCGCCAACCGATCCGCTGCGATGCCTATACCGGTGTCCGTAACGGTGCAGCGTAGCATTACCGCATCGGTCAATCGGTCCTGCACGTCCAGCGCGATGTGGACGGATCCGCGTTCGGTGAACTTGACGGCATTGCCCACGAGGTTCATGAGCACCTGTTGCAAGCGTGTTGGATCCCCCATCACCGCGATAGGAACGTCGTTCGCGATCATCGCATCCAACTTCAACCCTTTCTCTTCTGCCCGGTAGCGCATCACTTCCATCACGCTGTCGATCACGCTGCGCGGCTCCATGCGCACTTTCTCCAGTTCGAGTTTTCCAGCCTCGATCTTGCTCAGGTCCAGGATCTCGTTCACGATGCCGAGCAGGCTTTCGCTGCTGGTGGCGATGGCATCGAGGTGCTCCTGCTGCGCGGGCAGGTGCGCGTTGCGGCGCAGCACGGTGCTCATGCCTACGATGGCGTTCATCGGCGTGCGGATCTCGTGGCTCATGTTCGCCAGGAACTGCTGCTTCACGCGTTCGCTGTGCTCGGCGCGCTCTTTCGCTTTGCTCAGTTCCGCAGTGCGCGCGGCGACGGTGCTTTCCAAGTTCTTCTTCTGCTGCGTGAGCAAACGGATGTACAGCATGATACCGCCACCGACAGCGAGCACGCACAGCGCGTAGAACCACCATGTGCGCCACCATGGCGGCAGCACGACCAAGCGGAACGAGGTGCCCTTCGTGTCCCAGATACCATCGCGGTTGTCGCCGCGCACGCGGAACGTGTAGGCGCCCGGGTCCAAGTTGGTGTACACTGCGGAGCGATCGGTGCCCGCCATGATCCAGTCGGCATCGAAACCGTCGAGTTTGTATTGGTACTTGTGCTCCTCCGGGGCGGAGAACTCCATGCTGGCGAACTCGAAGGTGACCATGTTCGCACTGTGCGGAATGGACATGCCTTCGCTGAGATAGGCCGGTGCGGTGAGCGGTGCGCCATGCTGATGATAGTCCACTACCCGGTTGATCAACTTGATCCCGGTGATGCGCATCGCGCTGGCCGTGCTGTCGTCGTTCAGGTCCTTCGGGTGGAAGTAGTTGAAGCCCTTCACCCCACCGAAAAAGAGCGTGCCGTCTGTCTGCTTGCAGAATGCATATCGGTTGAACTCATCGCTTTGCAGGCCATCGCTCGCGTCGTAATTGCGGAAGCGTCCTCGTCCCGAATTGTCGGGGGTGCCGTTGTGCGGATCGAAGCGGGAGATGCCCTTGTTCGTGCTCATCCACAACCGGCCCGCGTCGTCGGCGAGGATGCCGTAGATCACCTCGTTGGGTAGGCCGTTCTTCGCGGTGTAGCGCACAACCTTGCCCGTGCGTGTGTCCAACTTGTTCAACCCACCGCCGTTGGTGCCGATCCACAACACGTCAGGGTCCTGCGGATCGCCCTGGATCGAGTAGATGATGTCCGTGGACAGCGAAGCGGGATCGGCCGGATCGTTGACATACACCTTCCATTCACCGGCCCCGTTGTTGGCGCGGCGGTCATAACGCAAGAGCCCCGAAGCGGTGCCGAGCCACAATACGCCATCATCCGCGATGTGGATCACATGCAGGAATTGTTCGGTGTCGCCCAGCCGTGATCTTGGATACGGAATGTATTGGTAGCGACCGGTCCTGCGATCGAAGCGGCACAGCGCGCGGGCCGTGCCGGACCAGATGTTCGAATCCCCTTCCAGGAACAAGGTCTCGTTGTATGTTTCATTGGGGAACGCGGCGGACACGGCCGCATCACGCGGGTAGCGGGTGATCAGATCGCGGTTCCGGTCGTAGGTGAGGATGCCCGCATGATTGAACCAGTAGATCCCGCGTTCGTCCTGGACAAGCACCCGGTTCGAGCGGTTCAGCACGCCCAGTTCGGGTTCACTGCTCTTCTTGGACAATGGGATCCATACCGGCCAACTGTGCGTGCGCGGATCGAACTCGTTGAGGAAACCATCATAATAGGACACCAGCACCCGACCGTTGCGCAAGGCCTGCATCGGTCCGCAACTGGCGCTGCTCACCGTATGGAAGCGTCCGCCGCGCGGGTCGTAGGTAAGCACTCCATATCCCGTGGTCCCGAACCAGATCAGTCCGTTGCGATCGCGGTAAGCGCATTTGGCCGAGCGCGTCTGTTGCAATAGGTTCGGATCATGTGGAAGCACGCGGGCCAATGCTCGGGTCGCGGGGTCGAACACATATATGCCCGAGAACACAGCGATCCAGATGCGCCCCTTCGCGTCCACTGTGGCGTTGGCACCGCGCATCTGCCCGAGCTGTGAACCCAGCTCGATGAGCGTCCTTACCTGTCTCGACCGCGCATCCAGTTCCACGATGCCGAACATGTGCAGCCCATAGATGCGATGGTTGGCGGTGTCCTCCACGACCGTAAGTCCCGTAAGGTCCGTGAGCGATCTTCCCGTGCGTGTGTTGCCTGCCGGCCGATCGAGACGCAGCGTGTCCACGACATCATTCCCGGCGTGGTCCGGTCGGATGCGGAATCCGTTCTTGTCCAGCTGGCCCACCCAGATGGTGCCTGATCGATCGTCACTGACGAAACAGGTACGGTCCAGGATGTTCTTGGCCGTGCAGGCAGGGATCGCATTGCTCCCGTCGCTGCCACTGAACGTCAGTTTGACCACACCACTGGAATGTGAGACCCAGAGGTCGTTGTTCGCATCCTGCGCAATGGTCTGTACGATGTCCTTGATGAAGGCCGATCCGGCATACACGTGCCTGAAGGTCTCGTTCACGCGATCGAAGAGATCCAGTCCGGCACCCGTGCCGACCCACAATCGGCCCTGCTCGTCCTCCAGCAAGGAGTAGATGTAGTTGTTCCGCACCGTGGTGCTGTCTTCAGGATCATGGCGGAAGACGGTGAACGTGTATCCATCATAGCGGTTCAATCCATCCTTGGTGGCGAACCACATGAAGCCGTACTTGTCCTGGATGATGGTGTTCACCATGCCCTGCGAAAGGCCGTCCTCGATGGTGAGCGCGTGGAAAGGAAGGGAGAGCGTGTCCCACTGCGCCGTGGCGCATTTCGCTGCGAGCAGCAGGATCGTCAGCAGGGCGCGCATGTGTTTCATCCCGTTCACGGGGATCAAGGTGCGTAGATGCCCTTCGTCATCGCATACACCACAAGGCCCGCAGCATTACGCGCACCGGTCTTCAGCAACAGGTTGTTCCGGTGGAAATCCACCGTGCGTGGGCTCACGAAGATCCTCTCAGCGATCTCCGTGGTGGTGCGTTCCTGGCAGATCCCGCGCAGCACTTCCAGTTCACGTTCGCTGAGGGGATCGATGTCGTTGAACGTGGGCTTCACTTTTTGCTTGTGTACAAGGCCATGCAACACCACTTTGTTCACGACATCGCTGAAGTAGTAACCGTTCTCGGCCACGGAGCGGATGGCGGTATCGATCTCGTCCGGCTCGGCGGTCTTGAGCATGTAGCCGTTGGCACCGAGCTCCATCAAGTGCGTGATGAACTTCTCCTCATCGTGGGAGCTCAGTACGATCACTTTCACCGCCGGGAATTCCAGCCGTAGGCGGCGCATCGTTTCCATGCCGTCCATAACGGGCATCTCCAGATCGAGGAGGACGATGTCCGCCGGATCGCTCTTCAAACACGCCAGCAGTTCCTCGCCGTTGGCGCACTCGAGCACCACTTGCGCACCGGCCATGTCGCGCAGCAACAAAGCCATGCCCTTACGAAAGAGTGCCTGATCATCGGCGAGCGCCAGTCGGATCATCGATTTTGCCCCGGTAGGGTGGAGAGGCGAAAGATCGCGCCCCCCCGTCCTTTCGGCACCTCGTATTTACACCGGTTTCGCAGCGGGTCCATTCGGTGCTATGGCCGTCCGCAGTTCGTCATCCGCTCTTGCGCTTAGCGCCAGAAGTTCCTTCACCAGTTCATCTGCGGAAGCCGCACCTTCGGAGCGCGTGCGTTGGCCGATGGCGATCAGCAGTTCCAGCATACGGGGCGATCCCAGGTAATGCGCGTACGGTCGCAGATCATGCGCGGCGGCCGCAAGCCCTTCGCTGTCGCCCATCGCCATGCGGTCAGACAATTGCTTGAACGTTCCGGGGGCCTCTTCCAAGTACAAGCGGATCCATTGCGCGATGCGCGACCGGTCCCCTTTGTACAGGCGCTCCAAGTAGGCAAGGTCGATGTGGCGGGTCGTCATCGCGGTTGAAATGTAGTGGTGTGTGCGTGGAACGCTCCACCAGCGACGCAACGATGGACTTGCATCTTTGCGCCCCGCATGAACATGCACGAACACCACATGCGCCGCTGTCTTCAGTTGGCGCGCAACGGGGCTGGGCATGTCGCCCCGAACCCGATGGTCGGTACGGTGCTCGTTCAGGGTGATCATGTTCTCGCTGAAGGCTGGCACCGATCATATGGTGGCCCGCACGCGGAAGTGGAATGCCTCCGCGCGTTCGGCAACGGACCGATCCCGCATGATGCGGTGATGTACGTGAACCTGGAACCCTGTGTCCATCACGGGAAGACACCGCCTTGCGTCGATCTGTTGATCGCACGGGGTGTGAAGAAGGTCGTGGTCGGATGCGACGACCCGAACCCCTTGGTGAAAGGACAAGGTATCGCGCGCGCATGCGAGGCAGGCATTGAAGTGATAACGGATGTCCTTCGCGATGAAAGCCGCTGGTTGGATCGCCGTTTCATTCACAGCATGGAACAAGAGCGACCGTACATCATCTTGAAGTGGGTGCGCTCCGCCGATGGTTTTCTCGATGATCACGGACGCACGGCGCGCATCAGTTCGCCTGTCACCGATGTGCTCGTGCATCGCTGGCGCTCGGAGGAACAAGCGATCGTTGTGGGAAGTCGAACGGTGATCAGTGATGATCCGCGGCTCACTGTCCGGCTTGTGGAGGGAAGGAACCCGTTGCGCGTGGTGATCGATCGGAAGAACCACGCACCCTCGATAGCGAAGATGTTCGATGGCTCCGCTCCTACCCTGCTCATCACCCAAGCACCGCGTGGTGATGTTCGCGCGGAACAGCATGTGCTAGCGCTGATCGATGATCCGATCGACGCCATGCTGCGCGAGTTGCACAGTCGGCACGTGCGTTCCGTTCTGGTGGAAGGCGGCGCGCAGCTGCTCGGTCATTTCATCCGTCGCGGTCTCTGGAACGAGGCACGCGTGATCACTGGATCAAGCTTCTTCGGCGGAGGAACAAGCGCACCTGTGCTCCCGCATGCTCGCACACGTTCCGTCCTGAGCGGCCCGGACCGCATCGATCTGTTCGTCAACGGAGAAGCACCCGGAGCTGAATGGTCCTGGTGATCCTGGCGGCGCTCTGCGTCGCGGCCTTCGTTTCGCTGTTCAAGGTGATCGGGCGCCTTGGTATTCCGCTGTTGCCCGCGATCGCCGTCAACTACTTCGTAGCCTTTGCTTGTGGGTTGCTCATCAGCAGACCGTGGTCGGCTGGTGATCTGTCATTGTTGTGGTTCCCATCGATCGGTCTCGGCTCGCTCTTCGTGTGCATGTTCTTCCTTACGGGTGTGTCCGCACAACGTGCGGGTGTGGCGCGCACAACGGTGGCCGGGCGCATGAGCCTGGTGATCACCGTGCTCGGTGCGGTGCGCATCTTCCATGAGCAGCCGGGCGCACTGGGTTGGATCGGGATCGCGCTCGCGCTCATCGGACTTGTGCTGGCCACATGGAACGGTGGGCCGCGCGAGGAACGCGCTTCGTGGAAACTTCCGATGCTCATCTTCTTCGGCAGTGGCGTGTGTGACATCGCGGTGAACGCCGTGCAACGTACACGCACCACGTCACTGACCGAAGCCGTATTCCCGACACTTTGCTTCGGCGCGGCCTCACTGATCAGCTCATGCTGGGTGATCATCAGGAAAGAAAATGGCGCATGGCGATCAACACATGTGCTCATCGCTGGCACACTGCTCGGCCTCGTGAACTACGCATCGTTGCAATTCCTCATCGGCGCGCTCGCGCACAGCGGCATGCCCGCCAGTAGCGTGTTCCCGCTGATGAACATCGGCGCGATCCTCTTCGGCACAGCCGCGTCCGTGCTGTTGTTCCGCGATCGATTGCAGCCACGGCAATGGACGGGCATCGCGGTATGCGTAGCAGCGCTCGCGCTCATCATGGCACCGCACGCATGATCACCGATCACTATCGCACGCTCGAACTCGAAAGCGAAGGAGCGACACTGCGGTCACCTGGAACCATGCGCTCATTGATCCGATCAAGATCGATGTGTTGAAGTGCGAGGGCGAACTACATGCTGCGGAATTATGATGAGCGCTGCGTGTTGCGAGCGCACATCCGTCGCTCGCTGATCGAACACTTCATCCAACGGTGGACGATCGCTGGCGCACGGATCGTGATCGATCAGAAGTAGCGCGCGAACAGATCGAGCAACGCTTGCGGTGCGCGGCACGGACGGCCGGTACTCTTGTCGATGAACACGAGCGTGGTGCTCGCCTCGGTGAGAAGATCACCCGCCTCGTTGCGCACCTCGTACGTGAACGCGATGCGTACGGATGGCAGGGTGGTGATACGCGTGGTGATCGTCAGGAGATCATCGTAGAGCGCAGGTTTGTGGTACTTCACGTTCAGGTCGTGAACGGGCAGCATCACACCGTCATCCTCCATGCGCTTGTACGAAAGACCGAGGCTGCGCAAGGCTTCCACGCGGGCCACCTCGAAGTACTGCGCGTAGACACCGTAGTAGACAAAACCCATGCGGTCGGTCTCCGCATAACGCACGCGCACGGTGCATTGGTGAGTGAACATGCCGGGAAGATAGCCGAAGGCGCAGGACGGAATTCTTGCACGGCATGCTCGCAGGGGCGTACATTCACGGGGTCGCTCCAAGGTTCCTCCTGCATGTCCATCCGACCATCCTCCGCTGCGTATTTCATGGCAAGGCCGAACGGGGACGCGGGAACGTCCTTGGCGGGCGCTCTTGGGCGGTTCCCGCAAAGCCTTGGTGGGCGCGGTTTCCGCAAGAAACGCAGCGTGGACGCACGCAACACAAAATTTTCCTTACCGTCAAGTGCGGTCCGACTTTTTTTTTCACTTCGCCCGGTCCATATTTGCGACCCCTTCGCCGCGCGTTCGTGATCGCGACACCCGTATCGAAGGTCACCGCACCATCCACATCCACCTCAACCGAACACTGACCCGCCCATGAAGAAAGACCACGAGAAGACCTGGGACCGGTGTCTGGATGTGATCAAGGACAACGTGAGCCAGCAAAGTTTCAAGACCTGGTTCGACCCGATCAGGGCATTGAAGCTGGCTGACGCCGTCCTCACGATCCAGGTACCCTCACAGTTCTTCTATGAGTGGCTGGAGGAACACTACATCGGACTGCTGAAGAAGACGATCAAAAAGGAATTGGGCAGTGACGGGCGCTTGGAGTACTCCATCATCATGGAGAACGGAGCCAAGAGCGCCCACCCGTACACCGTGAGAGTCCCGACGAGCAATGCGCGCGAGGTGAAGAACCCGGCGGTCAGTCTTCCGATCGATGTGGCCAACAGCCCGATCAAGAACCCGTTCATCATTCCGGGATTGAAGAAGATCAAGATCGAGTCGCACCTCAACCCCAACTACTCGTTCGAGAACTTCATCGAGGGCGATTGCAACCGGCTCGCACGCAGCGCCGGTTACGCCGTCGCGCAGAAACCGGGCGGCACCGCGTTCAACCCGCTGTTGATCTATGGCGGTGTCGGTCTCGGCAAGACGCACCTCGCGCACGCCATCGGCATCGAGATCAAGAAGAACTTCCCGGAGAAGACGATCCTCTATGTGCCTGCTGAAAAATTCACGCAGCAGTTCATCGAGAGCGTACGCAACAATACGAGCGGCGACTTCATGCAGTTCTACCAGATGATGGACGTGCTCATCATCGACGATGTGCAGTTCCTCGCCGGCAAGGAAAAAACGCAGGACGTGTTCTTCCACATCTTCAACCACCTGCACCAGGCGAATAAGCAGATCGTGCTCACGAGCGACAAAGCGCCCGTGGAGATGCAAGGCGTTGAGCAGCGATTGCTGAGCCGGTTCAAGTGGGGCCTCAGCGCCGACCTTCAGCAGCCGGGCCTCGAGACCCGCATCGCGATCCTGCAGAAGAAGATGTACGCCGAAGGCATCGACCTGCCGAAAGAAGTAGTGGAGTACCTCGCGTACAGCATCACCACGAACATCCGCGAACTCGAAGGCGCGATGATCAGCTTGATCGCGCAGAGCTCGCTGAACCGCAAAGCGGTGACGCTCGATCTGGCGAAGCAGATGATCGACAAGTTCGTGAAGAACACCGCGCGCGAAGTGTCGATCGACTACATCCAGAAAGTGGTGTGCGATTACTTCGACCTGCCGATCGAACTGCTGAAGAGCAAGACCCGCAAGCGCGAAGTGGTGCAGGCGCGCCAGATCGCGATGTACTTCGCCAAGAAGATGACGAAGAGCTCGTTGGCCAGCATCGGTGCGCACTGCGGTGGCAAGGACCACGCAACGGTACTGCATGCCTGCCGCACCGTGAACAACCTGCAAGAGACCGACAAACAGTTCCGCGGTTACCTCGAAGACCTCGAAAAGAAGTTGAGCGTGCATTGATGATAGCGATACTTGGACAGAGCGAAGGACCCCGATACGTCGGGGTTCTTTGTTTTGTACACCTTCGCCACCGATGCCAGCGAAGAAGATCCTGATGGTGTGCATGGGCAACATTTGCCGCAGCCCGATGGCCGAAGGCATCCTGCGCGACATGGTGCGCAAGCAAGGTCTGGACATCCGTACGGACAGCGCGGGCACCATTGACAGTCATGCGGGCGAAGCGCCTGACAAGCGAGCGCAAGCGTGCATGCGCGATCACGGCTTGGACATCAGCGATCTGCGCGCACGGCAGATACGTACTTCCGATCTCACTGACTTCGACCTGTTGCTCGCCATGGACGAGGACAACCTGGACGGACTGTTGAGCATCGCGCCGGATCCCACGCTGGCGCAAAAAGCGAAGCTGCTGATGGACTATGCTCCGGAACATTCATTCCGCGAAGTACCCGACCCTTACTATGGTGGCCCAACGGATTTCGAAGAGGTGTTCGGCATGGTGAGCATCGCGTGCGAGCGCCTGTTGCACAAGTTGGACCATGGTTGAAGGCATGCTCTACTTGCTGCCCGTATGGCTGGGTGATGCCGGTGGGATCGAACTCATGCCGCCAACGAACATCGCTATCGCGACGCGCTTGTCCCTCTTCTTCTGCGAGCATGAGAAGACCGCGCGGCACATGTTGCGGCGCATGTCGCCCGGCATCGACCTGAACGCGATCGAGCTCCATCGACTCGACAAGGACACCGAAGAAGAGGACATCAGCCGCTACGCGCGACTGTTGCGCGAACGCGATGGCGCGATCATCAGCGAAGCAGGCATGCCGTGCATCGCGGATCCCGGTGCGCGACTGGTGGCTTGTGCGCATGACGCGGGCATACGCGTTGTCCCGCTCACCGGGCCATCCTCCTTGCTGTTGGCATTGGCAGCATCCGGCATGAACGGCCAACAGTTCATCTTCCACGGTTACCTGCCCCGGGAGAGCGGCCCACGCAAACAGGCATTGAAGAAGCTCGAACAGGACACACAACGCACAGGCAGTACACAGATCTTCATCGAAACACCCTACCGCAATGATGCCTTGCTTGCGGATGCGCTCGCGGCTTGCGATGATCACACGCGGCTCTGCATCGCGATCGATCTGGAACAACCAGGCGGCAGTGTGATCACCCGTACCATCGAGTCGTGGCGCAGGACAAGACCCATGCTGGGCAAACGCCCATGCGTATTCATCATCGGCTGAGGGTCCGCGGCGCCCTGCCTTTGTGGTGAGGGCTGGGCGAGATCTATTCGGGTACGCTGCACGGCAGTGCGTTGCCATCACCGGCGCGGTGCTTCGCTTTCTTCTTCCCGCGACAGACCGGGCTTCGGAAAATGGTCCACTTCAGACGGAAGTAGAGATCCGCGCCATACAGCGGGCTGCGGGTGATCAAGGAGAACAGGTTGTCGCTTCCGAGCACGAGATTGTTCAAGCGAAGCATCAGCCCGAAGCTCGGCTTGCGCAGATCGTATTCATGCACCACGACAGGCAGGGCCACTTCGATCCGTTCCATTTCGAAACGCGGCACCACGGCAACACTATTGGTGCGGCGCAACCTCAGGGAAGTGAACGGTGCAAGGTTCTGTACGACATCCGCTGCGACGTACACACGATCGATGATGCGCTGATCGTACTGGAACGCGATGGCCGTCGGCAACCCGATGCGGAGATCATCAGTACGCGTGAAGCTGCTCAACGATGCGGAGATCAAGCTATCGATACCGGTCTCGCCATTGGTGTGTATCGCCGTGTAGTTCGGGAAGGACGCCGTGCTCGCATCGAACGTTCCGGCCATCGCTTGAGCGAAGCGCATGCCACCCAGATCGATCAGCGACACGCCGATACGGTAGCGATAGGGCATCATGTCGCAGCCACCGTTGCTCCGGTGAGGGATGTAACCGTCCGCCTCGTCCAAGGTGCGTTCATACACCACGCCGAGGTCACAGCCGAACCCATTGCCCACGTTCATTCCGGGAGTTGCCAAGCCGTAGAGCCCGGAAGCATCATGCACCACGGCGCGCGCCGTATCGATCACCGTATAGTCGAGCGCATCGAACCCGATGCCAGCACCAGCATGCGCGATGAGGTACTTCGCCGTGATGCCCGCACTGAACAACGAGAAGTCGTGCGCGGCCAACAGGTGTGAATAGGTGAGGCCGAATTCGGTCCATGCAGCGCCCACTATGCGAAGGTTGTCGTCCTGGTAGCGGATCCCATGCTGCGGTCGATAGGTGAGCCCGTTGAATGCAAAGCGCGCGAACTCGTTCCCGATACCGGTGAGGCTCAC
>JANMKC010000416.1:0-44991 GCA_031371785.1 Flavobacteriales bacterium
GTTCTGCCCGGGGGGGGCGCTGTCGGGGGGGTTGGGGGGGGGGCGGGGGCGGGGGCTGGAGCTGGGGCTGGGGCTGGAGCTGGGGCCGGAGCTGGGGCTGGAGCAGGGGCTGGGGCAGGGGCAGGGGCAGGACCGGATGCGCTGCTCCCGCTCCTGCCCCTGCTCCTGTTTTCACAGCGGAATATTCCCGTGCTTCTTCTTCGGCAGCTTGTCCACTTTGTTGCGCAACATGCGCAGGGCGTGGATGATCTTCAGGCGCGTTTCGCTGGGGCGTATCACCTCGTCCACGAAACCGCGCGCGGCCGCTTCGTAGGGGTTGGCGAACTGTTCCTTGTACTCCGCTTCCTTCTCCTGCAGCTTCGCTTTCGGATCTTTCGCTTTGGCGATCTCGTTCTTGAAGATGATCTCCGCCGCTCCCTTCGCGCCCATCACGGCGATCTCCGCCGTGGGCCAAGCGTAGTTCATGTCGCAGCCGATGTGTTTGCTGTTCATCACATCATAGGCCCCGCCGTATGCTTTGCGGGTGATCACGGTGATGCGCGGTACGGTGGCTTCGCTGAACGCATAAAGCAGTTTCGCGCCGTGATCGATGATGCCGCGCCACTCCTGGTCGGTGCCGGGAAGGAAGCCTGGCACGTCCACGAAGACGAGCAACGGGATGTTGAAGGCATCGCAGAACCGTACGAAGCGCGCGGCTTTCACGCTAGCGTCGATGTCCAGCACACCGGCCATCACAGCCGGTTGGTTGGCCACGCAGCCCACTGTCCTTCCTTCCACACGCGCGAAACCCACCACGATGTTGCGCGCATATTCCGCGTGTACTTCCATGCTGCTGTCCGGATCGATCACCGCGTTCATCACTTGGCGGATGTCGTACGGCGTGTTCGGGTTCTCGGGAATGATCGAGTCGAGTTCCTCGCGCGTTTCATCGCCCAGCTCGTAGGGATGCACAGGAGCTTCCTCTTCGCAATTGCTGGGCATGTAGCCGACCAATCGCCGCAGTTCCTTGATCGCATCAAGTTCGTTCGGCAGGGTGAAATGTGCGACACCGCTCTTGCTCGCATGTGTTGAGGCACCGCCGAGTTCTTCCGCCGTCACCTCTTCGTGGGTCACCGTCTTCACCACATTGGGGCCGGTGACGAACATGTAGCTGGTACCCTCCACCATCATCACGAAGTCGGTGAGCGCGGGCGAATACACGGCACCCCCGGCGCAGGGGCCGAGGATCGCGCTGATCTGCGGTATCACGCCGCTGCTGCGCACGTTGCGGTAGAAGATATCAGCATATCCGGCGAGGCTCACCACGCCTTCCTGGATGCGCGCGCCGCCGCTGTCGTTGAGGCCGATCACCGGTGCGCCGTTCCGCATGGCGAGGTCCATGATGCGGCAGATCTTCACCGCATGTGCTTCAGCGAGCGAGCCGCCCAGCACGGTGAAGTCCTGTGAGAACACATACACGATGCGACCATCGATCGTGCCGTATCCAGTGATCACGCCATCACCGAGGAACTGCTGTTTATCGAGCCCGAAGTTGGTGCTTCGGTGCGTGACCAGCTGGCCGATCTCCTGGAAGCTGCCTTCATCGAGCAGCAGGTGGACACGCTCGCGCGCGGTGAGCTTTCCTTTCTTGTGCTGCGCGGCAACGCGCTCGGCGCCACCGCCCTGCAGGGCCTGTTCGGTCTTCTCGTCAAGCGCGGTGAAGGCTTCGGTGTTGTTCATGCGGGATAGGTATGCTTCCGCGTCGAATGTATGCGGGATGGCCGGGGCGACGTTCACTTCGCCCGTTCGCATGGCCTGTCTTGCGGGGCGACGTGAACGCCGCCCCTACATTCGCCGGACACATGGCTTGGCGCTTCGCTGACCTTCCCGTACGCACCAAATTCCTGATCACGCTCGGCATTCCGGTCGTGGGGCTGGTGCTGTTGATCGGCAAGCAGGTGAACAGCAGTTTGAAGCGCCGCGATGTGCTGGGCTATGTGAGCACGCAATCGCGCAACATCCGCTTCATCGGCGACATGGCCGACGCGCTGCAGGAAGAAGGCGCTCAGGGGGTCTCCTGGCTGGAAGGCGTGGAGACGAACACCACACGGATGACCGTGCGCCGAGCCACCACCGACCAGTGTATCGCGCGGCTGAACGATCCCGATCTGCAATTGGATCCCCAGGTGCGCCCCTCCAATACGCTCACCGGGCTGGACGTTTTGCGGGAACGGGTCCATGACAAACACATCGGTGCCTCGGAAGCCGAACTGGAATACCGGCGCATGAGCGTTGGGCAATTGGAGAACCTCGGCATGGTGTTCCGGCAGGCGATGGATCCGGAGACGAACGGGAAATTGTTCGCGCACCTCAGCCTGCTCAATGCCAAGGAAGCGCTGAACGATCTGCGCACCCGGCTCACACGGGCACTGGCGGAACACGCCATTTCACCCGCACAGCTCGGCGAGCTCAATGCGCGCATCGCCCAGTACGAGACCAACACGCTGCTCTTCGAGCGCGATGCACCGATGGAAGTGGAGGACTTCTACCGCAGCGCGTTCCGTGGCGAGGAGGTGAACTACATGCGCACCATCATCGGCACGATCCATGAGAAACGCACGCTCGATGGCCTACGCACGAGCGCCGTGGAATGGTGGGGGTTGAGCAGCAAAGCGTTCGAACTGCTCCACACGGTGGAGGAGCGTTCCATCGCCGATGTGATCGCCGCCACGGAGCGCAACTCCATCGATGCACAGCGCCGGCTGATCATCGTCCTCTCCGCCTTGCTCGGGGTGGTGGGGGCGGTGGCCGTGATGGCCTTCGTGATCATGCGCGGCATCCGCAGCACCGTGGACGAGGTGACCAGTGCCACTTCGGCACTGGCGCAGGGCGATGTGCGGGCACATGTACCCGTAAGCTCCAACGATGAGATCGGCCAGATGGCACGCACCTTCAATGGTATGATCGACAACATACGATCGCTCGCCGCCAGCGCGGACGCCATCGGCAAGGGCAATTACGAAACGACCGTGCCCGTGCGCGGCGACCAGGACGTGCTGGGCACGGCGCTCGCCCGTATGCGTGACAACCTGCAGGCCGCGCGTGAACATGACCTGGAACAGAACCTCGCCCTGCAGCGCGAAAAGGAAAAGCTCCAGCTCGCCAATGAGCGGATCCACGTGCTGATCAAGGAGATCCACCACCGGGTGAAGAACAACCTCCAGGTGGTCGCCAGCTTGCTCCGTTTGCAGAGCGAGACCATCGAGGACAAAAAACTGCAACAGGTCTTCGGGCAAAGCCAGAGCCGCGTGGCCTCCATGGCCTTGATCCATGAAAAACTCTACAAGGGTGACGATCTCGTGCAGCTCGACATCGCACAATACCTGAAGGAACTGTTCGCGGAACTCGTGCAATTGAACGACGTGCGCGACACCATCCGCTACAACGCGGTGATCGACGACGGTCTTTCATTGGACCTCGATACCATGGTGCCGCTGGGGCTGGTGTTGAACGAATTGATCACCAACTCCTTCAAGCATGCCTTCGAGGGCCGGGACCATGGGGAGATCAACCTGCACATCCGCCGGGTGAGCGAAAAGGAATTCGACCTGATCTACTCGGATGATGGCGTGGGCATACCGCAGGAGAAGTTGACCCACGACGGTGCCACGCTCGGCATGAGCCTCATCGACAGCCTTGTTGAGCAGCTCAGCGGCTACCTCACCGTGGAGAGCGATGGCAAGGGTACGCGCTACCACATCCGGTTCAAGACGAACTGAGGCACCTGCGGCTTGCGACTGCCCGCTGCCACTGCCAACTGTTTACTGCCAACAGGTTACAGGCTTCCTTACCCCTTCGCCAGTTCCGCCTCCACTTCTTCGCTGAGTTCCATGTTGTGGTACACGGCGTTCACGTCCTCGTCCTCTTCGAGCATATCCACCAGCTTCATCACGTTGCGCGCGGTGTTCAGGTCAGCTGGGATGAACGATACGGGAAAGCGTTTCAGTTCCGCGCTCTTGGATTCAACGCCGAGCTGGTCCAGCTTCTGCACCATGGCACCGAAGCCCGTGTAGGGTGCCAGGATGATGAATCCTTCCTCATCGCGGATCACGTCATCAGCACCGGCATCTATGGCTTCCATCTCGAACTCATCGCCGTCCTTTCCTTTCAGTGCCGCGTTCTCGATCACGAATTCGGCCTTGCGTTCGAAGATATGCGAGAGGGACCCACTGGTACCGAGGCTGCCTTCGCACTTGGTGAAGAAACTGCGCACATTGGCCACCGTACGCGTGGTGTTGTTGGTGGCGGCATCCACGAAAATGGCCACACCGCCCGGGGCATAACCCTCGTAGGTGATCTCCGCGAAATCCACGCCCTCGCCACCTGCGGCCTTCTTTACCGCGCGATCCACATTCTCTTTCGGCATGTTCATGCCGCGCGCATTCTGGATGGCCATCCGCAGGCGTGTGTTGCTCTCCGGGTTCGGGCCACCGGCTTTTACCGACATCGCGATCTCCTTGCCGATGCGGGTGAAGAGCTTGCTCAACTTGGCGTTGCGCGCGAAGATCCTGTGCTTGCGTTTCTCGAATACACGGCCCATGGTGATCGGTTCTGGTGAAGGGCCACGAAAGTAGCACGAAGCCCCGACGGGTCGAGGCTTCGCGGATGCGGCATGTGAAGGTCCCCTTGTCTTGTCCGCCATAGCCGGCAGGGCGAAGGCGGATCACCTGCGCCGCAGTTCCCTAGTTGAAGCCGATGAGGGTGATGCCCACGGTGAGCGGCACCAGCTTCGCGGCTGTACCCTCCTTGAACAGTGGGGTGAGGCCGTACTCCGCGAACAGGTTGAGGCCACCGATGCCGATCTGCGTACGCGCGGCCACGCGATAAGGCAGGAGGTTGTAGTCGCCGTTGTCGCGCACTTTCTTCGTTCCGCCGCCCTCTTCGTATTTCTGCTTGTACATGTTGTCGAAGTACCAACTACCTACCGCGCCGATGGCGAAATGGAAATTGCCTTTGCGGTCGTAGCCCTTGTGCTTGTGGAGATCGGCCCACTCCTGGTGCGATCCCGGCAAGGGTGCGCGCTTGGTGTTGAACTCGAACATGAGCGGCAGGCGCAGGCCGATCTGGCGGATCTTGTTCTTGGTGATCTCGTGATCGGTGATCGGAATGGCGAAGGTGCTGTCACCGTCATAGGCCAGGCGAACGTTCTCGCTCAGGTGGTAACCGGTGAATTCCAGTCCGAGGCCCCAGAAGAATCCCGCGTGGTGGCTACCGAACTCGTACTTCTCTTCCAGGAAGTTGATGCTCACCCAGCGGCTGCGCAGGTTGTCCAGCAGGAAGGGGCCCGCCTTCGGACCATCGCCGATTCGCCCATCAGGAGCAATGAAGGTGTTGATGCCGAAGTCGATGCCGCTCCAGTAGGTGAAGGTGTTGCGGCGTTCGCGACGCGCGTCCTCCAGATCCTCCGTCGTGCTGTCCGCGGAAAGCACGGTGGAGAGCTTGGGACTGCTGATGATGCGGATGATCTTGTGCTTGAGCTCGATGCGGATCGTGTCCCTGTCGTCCTTGTTCTCCGGGTCCTTCGGGTCCTTTACTTCTACGTGAATGCCCGTATTGGTATGGTTCAATTCCAACGAGTGCGGATAGGTCGGGGCTTGCGCGGTGTCCGTCTGCGCGAAGGTCATCGCGGGTAACAGCAACATGAGCGCGGCGGTGGTCCTGGTCTTCATGGCGAACAAGGTGTTCTTGCTCGTAGGACAGGCAGTGGGGTGCGTTTGTTACAAGCCGACCGATCAATAGGTCCGTCCCGGAAAACCAGCCCCGGCCCCCGAGCCGGGGAAGCAGGGGCCGGTGCGGGGGAGGTTTGTCCGGGACTCAGGCACCTCCGCCAAGAGCGCTTCGGCGCCGACACGCGGAGCATGGGTTGCCGATCGAGGTCAACCGGGATCCCGGACAGCGCCCCATGCACAAGCCCCATCCCGTGCGCTTCCGGGAAGGGCATAGAAAAAACGCGCGAGCCGCTTCGATCCGAAGCGGCTCGCATGTTGGATGATCCAGTTACGGTCTATGCTTCCGGGTGGAAGACGAAGCGCATGTGCGTGGTCTTCCATAGGCCGCCGGGATTGCTGCCGATATCCACTTTGGACAATTTGCGCAGCACGTACTCGCAGAGGTCGGTGTTGGCGCTGTGCGCGTTGATCACTTCGATCTTTCCCTCGGTATTGATCACGAAGCTCACGACCACTTCGCCGTCCATGTTATTGTGCGAGAGCAGCGGGTAGGTCACATACTTGTTGATCTGGTGGTCCAGCTCGCGCTCCATCATCGCCGGTGCGACCGAAGGAAGCGGGGTGGCAGGTTCTGCGGCGTTGGTGTACCCAAGGGTGAACACCATGGTGAGCAGCAGTGCGGTACGGGTGATGATGGTTTTCATGACGGTGTGGCGTTATTGGTTCGCGGTCATAGGACGCCGTCCTGCCGCACGGTGTTACATGTTCTTCCTGCGTGAATGATGAACGGCGATCACGTGAGGATGAGTGGAGAACGGAGGAGTGGAAAAGTGAAGAAGAGGAAAAAGTGTAGGGAGTGAAAGAGCACAAGTGCCTTCAGGCATTTGCTCAGCGGGGAACAGAAGGGGGAAAGTGGAAGCCGCTCAGCGACCGCGGCTGGCACTGATGGCGAAGCCACGGCCAAGGCGCAACCCGATATGTTGGCGCGGGCCGCTGCGTTGCACTTGCACTCCACCTTCACCGCCGGTGATGGCGCGCACCCCCTTGTCGACCATGGCCAGCGCATCATTGCCGTCGAGACCGGTTCCGCGCTGGGGCGCATCCAGTACTTCTTTGCGCACGGTGTTCGCGGCGAAAGCGGCAAGGGTCACGGCATTATTTTCTTCGGGTGCGGTCACTGCCCCGGAGCCTCGCGGCACCACTTCTTCTTGGGCCATCAGCGGGGCGGGATCAGGCTGCTGCATGGGAACTTCTTCCCGGTGCATGGCCGTTGTGTCGGGACCCACACCCTCACGCACGGCTTCGCGCAGGGGACTTTGCGGCACCACTTCTTCTTGGGCCAATCGCGGTTCCTGAACGGACGGATCGCGATCGAGGGGTATTGTCTTGGGAGCGATCGAATTCCCCGGTGCTCCAATGCGCGACGGTGTTACGGGTTCGTGGTCCTGGCGGGATCGAACATCACCAAGCTGTTGCACAGCGGATGCGCTGTCGTTCATCCCACGAGCAACAAGGGGAACGTGCTGTTCCGGAGAATGCGTTGGCGATTGTCCGTTGCGCGCGATGTGTTCTTCATCGCCGTTCCCATTGCGAAGGAACCACCAAGAGAGGCCGATCAACAAGGCAATGCTCGCGGCGGCGGCATAACGTTGCCAAAGCGCGATCACGCGCACCTCGCGCTTCTTCAATCGTTCCTTATTGAAGAACACGACGCGCTCGCGGACAACATGCGCAGCGGCGATCAAGCGCTGTTCGTGTTGCGCTTCCGGGTGCGCTTGCAACCAAGCAAAGAGCGCCGCTCGCTGTTCGTCGCCCAGGTCTCCTTCTTCGGCCGCGATGAGAAAATCCGTGAGGCGGTGTTCGTCCGGAAGGCCTTGTGGCGGGAAGCTGCGTTCGATGCTCGATTTGGAGGTGAACGCGACAGGTGCATTGTCCGCCTTGCTCACGGACATCAATTCCGCATCACGTTGCGCGTCTGGATGTTCGTACAGGAAACGATCGAGTGCTTTCTCCTGTGCGCTGTTGAGATCGCCTTCGAGCCGCGCGGCGAGGAAGTCGTTCAACCGCACGGCATCAGGTTCGCCGGTTGGCGGAAAACTCTTTTTCAGTTCCGCCTTCATGTCGAAGGAAAGCGCCTCATCACCGATCGTCGGAAGCTCGCCGCGCGCAGCATCCAGATCCGGGTTCGCGGCAAGGAAAGCGTCGAGCTGCCGTTCCTGTGCCGAACTGAGCTTACCCTCGATGCGGTCGAGCAGCCAGGCTTCGTATGTGGCGCGATCCGGTTTCACAGGACTATCTCCAGTTTGCCGATGTATTCCTTCAGTGCGGTGCGGCCTCGGTAGATGTACACTTTCACCTGCGTCAGGTTCAGGCCAGTGAGTTCGGCGATGTCTTCGTACGTGTAGCCTTCAAGGTCGCGCAACAGGATCACCGACCGCTGGATGTCCGGCAGCGTGGCCAGGCCCGCCTCGATGATCTCCTTAAGGTCGGGTTGCGCTCCTTCCGGCGTGTATTGCAGTTCCTCGTGATGTTCCTCCATGCGCGTGCTGCGCTGTCCACGCCGCACGGTATCCACCATGATGTGGTGCGCCGTGGTGAAGAGGTAGCTCTTGGCTTTCGTCCCATCCACCTCTTCCACCTTCTGCCAAAGCCGTGCGAAGCTCTCCTGCACCACATCCTTCGCGGTGTCTGTATCGCGCAGGTGTTTCAGGGCGAAACGGTACACGCCATCGCTGTGCATATCCACGCAGGAGTTGAAGTCGTCAAGCGTCACGGTGGGAACCTTGATCGTAGGACAGGGAGGTACAGGGGAAAGTTACAGGCCGCGTCCTACGCGTTTGCCCAGGACCACCCACAGGGTGGAACCGTGAAGCACGTTGACGTGAACAACCGCTGAGACCCCATCCTGGTGAAGAACTGCGGAACAGTGCCACGAATAGAAGGCGGAGCAGTTTCCAGTGAGCGAATGTGGGTATGTGATGCACGCACAGGTGTTCATCTGTATACAAGTGAGGCAGCCCTTCACATCACCTCTCGTCAATGGATCGCAGTGAACCCTCAGCGTAGCTTTCGCTGGGATCAAACACCTACGACAATGCGACATCTGACCCGATCGAAGTTGAAACTTGTTCTTGTGGTCCTATCATGGAGCGCTATGCTCACGCCGCAGTCGAACGCGCAAACACCTGGATCATTGGATCCCACCTACGCGCAACAGGATGAGGGATTCGGCTTTGGCAACGGATTCGTGGGACCTGATGTTTTTCAAGCTACCATCCTGAGCGATGGCCGCATTCTGGTCATCGGCGGCTTCTTTACCTATGATCGAACAGAGCGCGAGAAGATCGCGATATTGATGCCCGATGGTCGTCTTGATCCAAGCTTCGAGACAGTCGGTGGTGTCGATAGTTACATATCCGCCGTGGCACGCCAATCCGATGGGAAGTTCATCATTGTCGGTTCCTTCTCGGTGGTAAGCGGTGTTGAAGAACATAACATCGCGCGTTTGAACATCGATGGTAGTCTTGACACAACCTTCAATGCCGGTGATGGCGTGCATGATGCGCAATGGAATTACGGCGGTGCACAGGTCGTTGCTTTACAGACGGATGGCAAGATCCTCGTCGGCGGTCAGTTCACGATGATCGATAGCATCCCGCGCAAGAGCTTGGCAAGGTTGAATTCCGACGGAAGTTTGGATACTACCTTCTCGATCGGAAGCGGATTTGATGGCTACCAATCCCAGAGCATCCGGGACATTCAGATCCAGCCGGACGGAAAGATCCTGGTAGGTGGCGAGTTCTTCATCTTCAACGGCGATACAACGAACTTCATCGTGAGGTTGAATATGGATGGGTCGAGGGATGCCTCATTTGTGATCGGTTCGGGTTTCACACGGTATGGCGGCAACTACAGTGGCAACCGAGGGGTAAGGAAGATGGCGCTTTTGCCAGATGGACGCATTGCTCTCGTTGGAGAGTTCGACAAATACCAAGGAATAACACGATGGAGGGCGGCGATCCTTCATTCGGATGGATCGCTCGATGGGTCTTTCACTACTGGAACCGGATTCCAGCAGAACGCGCCACAAACGATGGCGATGCAACCCGATGGGAAAATGATCGTTGCTCATGAAGCATATTCGTACAACGGCATTCCGGTCAAGCATCTTTCCCGGTTGAACCCGAACGGATCGTTGGACCTGTCCTTTGACCCGTACGTTTCACCAACAGCGTCGGTAGCCCTGCAAGGAGATGGAAGGATCATCGCATGCGGTTACAGTTGGCAGATACCCTATGGTATGGCAGGGGGCATCGTACGTCTGATGCCGGATGGATCCTTGGACCACGGTTTCGCGCATGGATCCGGTGCTACGCAGTCGGTCATGGCCATGGCACAGCAGCAGGATGGAAAGCTTCTGATCTCCGGCTATTTCAAATACTTCGATGGGCATTGGTCGCCGGGCATAGCTCGTGTGAACAATGATGGCACCCGCGATAGCTCATTCGAAGTTGGCGAAGGAATCAATGGTGTCTGTGAGGCGATCACCGTTCAACCGAACGGGAAGATCCTGTTAGGTGGCATATTCCATGCGTATAACGGTCGCGAGGTCCATCAGCCGATCCGCATCGATGACGTAGGTGCATTGGATACGACGTTCATAAGCCCACTGACACATGGGGCGAGCCTGTTTGCCATGACCCTTCAACCCGACGGTAAAGTGATCGTCGGCAACCAGGTATCACCATGGGTCGGTTCGGCCCATTGGGGCCTGACAAGACTGGATACCGACGGGTCCGAAGACACAACTTTCCGCATTGGAACAGGTACGCTTGACCTCGGTCATTATCCGGACAGCCTGACGGATTATTTCGTATCGAGCACGGTCGTGCAGCCGGATGGAAAGATCATTGTTGGCGGCTCGTTCCGGATGATGAACGACACGACAGCCTTCGGGCTGGTGAGACTTCTGCCCAATGGTTCCATCGACACCGCGTTCCATACGGGCACTGGTTTCGCGGATCCAACGTTCCTGCCTGACAGCGTAATCGAATACAGCACATGGCAGATCATCGTTCAGCCGGACGGGAAGATCCTTGTGTCAGGATACTTCAGCTACTACAATGGACAACCGTGCCATTCTGTGGTCCGGCTTTTCAGCAATGGAGCCTTGGATACGACGTTCAATGCGGGTTCCGGTGCACAAGGCGGTTATGGGGTATTCATGCGACTGCAACCGGATGGCCGGATCATCGTTGCCCATGACTTCGATTCGTTCAATGGCTTCGCCTCTGAGGACATCGTGCGGCTGGAAAGTGATGGCGTGGTTGACCAGTCCTTCACATCGGGCGTTGGTTGTGCTTACCCTGATATCGAAGCATTGACACTTCAACCCGACGGTCGCATTTTGATCGGGGGCAGTTTCGAATGTTATGACGGTATTGGAAGAAATCGATTGGCTAGGCTTATGGGTGGCGACATTGAAACGGGTAAGCCAGAACACGTCACCGATGTGCAACTGCTCGCCGCTCCGAATCCGACGGACGGGTTGATACAGTTCACCGGCGTGAAAAATGTTCGATCGAGCGATCGTTTGCAGATACGTGACATGACCGGCATGCTCGTGCGTGATGACAACTATCGCGCGAACATCGATCTGAGCGGACTTCCTGCAGGAGTCTATTCTATAGAACTCCCGGACAGACATCTGCACACATTGGTGATCAAGCGATAGTCCCATTTTCGTTTGGGCTTCCAACCCGTCGACGTTGAGCGTCTTCCATACAAGCCAAGGACATGTACTCAGGCCAGAGGCCTGACTCTGAAAGTTACAGGCCGATCGATCGAACGCGTAACTCGCGGCGATGGCCTCCACTTCGTCGGCGACATCCTTCAACCGATGGATCATTCCGGCATTGATCCTGACGAACGCGATCGGCGTGATCTGTTTCCGTCATGTGGTATCGTTGGACGGCCCGATGCACCTGCTGCACGCGGCGCTGGTAAAGGACGCATGGACCGGTGGCATGCGCACGGCCGAAGGCATGTGGACCGCCGCACGCGCATGGGAATTGAACATGGGCGATCTGTTCCTCGTGCCGCTGTCCGGGATCATACCCGTGTTCGTGTTGCACAAGTTGATCATGGCGATGGCCGTGCTGGTCCTCTGTGTGGGTTCATGGTCGATCGCGCGGGCTTATGGTCGCCCGCTGAACGCCGCATGGCTGCTTGTTCTTCCCTTTTCGTTCTGTTTTCTGCTGGTCCTTGGTATGTTCTCGTTCCTCATCGCGACGGGGATCGCGTTCGCATGTACGGCCTGGTGGATGAAGCGCGAACACGTTCGTCCGTCAACGTTGATCGGCCTCGCTGGCGCTTTCGCCCTTTGCACGTTCGCCCACAAAAGCGGCGGCTGCCTGTTGTTGCTATTCGTGGGTACGCATGAAGTGTTCCTCTTCGGAACCGAACGCTCCGCATGGAAAGCACGCTGGGCAGCCGTGTCGAAAAAATTGTTGGCCACATTCTTGGTCCTCTTGGCTATTGCCATCAGCTGGGTCGTTTACCGGGTGATCGTTGTGGAAACGGCATGGTCGCCGGAAGCGCACCGTCCATTGCGCGAACTCTTCACCTTGCGCGCACTGCTGCTTGTGGACAGCAAGGCCGAACTTCCGTTGCGTATCGGCCTGGGCGTGCTCTTCGCCGCGTTGTTCACCATCGCATTACGGGAACGCTGGCGCAACGATGAACGTGAGCACCCGAGCGATGCGCTGCTCCTTTCGTCCGCGCTTTTGCTCATCGCTTCGGTTATCGCACGCACCCCCAAGGCCGAGGTGCTGTACATCATCGATCGCGCGCAGTGGTTGGCCTTGCTGCTGGCGGCTTGCTGGATCAGCGTGCAGGCGATACCGCGACGGGTCTCCCTCGTTGCGGCTCTCGCGATCCTCCTGTTGCATAGTGCCCGCATGGTGTATATCGAACGGCGCATGCACGGCATGGAAGCGCGCGATCGGCTCACCCTTGATGCGGCCGCGCACTTGGATTCGCATCGCTTCACCGTACCCGTGCTGTTGGACAATGACTGGCTGGCAGGACACATCACAGGCTACGTGGCCGACGCCAGCGATGGCATCGTCTTCACCGGTCGCGATCATGTGCGGTTCGAATGGAAGCGGCAGCCCACTATCCATGTCTACAGCTACATTTTCTCGTTGGAGAACAATTGGGAATGGATCGCGCCGCATTGCGCGAAAGGCACGCCTCCGGAACTGCACCACGTGCTGGTGCTCGGCCACCCCGTTGATCCGCAAGGGGCCGCTGTGGACAGTCTGGATGTTGCGCTGACGAAATACTACACCTCAACCTACCGCAATGCGTACGCGGAAGTGTGGACGCTCAAGTGATGTACACGATGTTACTGGTTGTGATAATGGAACAAGGCGGGTCCGATCGATGATCTGCTCGGTCGGGGCTGAACCGCGCAAGACCCAGACCTATGCGGACCTCAAAGTGGCCGCCAAGAAGAAACGGGAACGCTGATCACAGCGCCAAAGGGGCGCACCATAGGATATTGGGGCCATCGGCCCCAACGAAGCGCACCCGCGTTCACGAAGCGCTGAAGGCGCGCGCCATAAGTGGCATCAATCCCACATGTATCGCTGGTCATATTCGATGCTGTTCTCGTCCAGCAGTCCGCGGTATTCCTCTTGGAAGCCACGTACGCGATGATGTTCCTCTTGTCCATCGATGTACGCCAATAGCTTTTCGATCTCCTGATAGAACGCTGAGAACGCCGCATAACCACGCTGCCAGGTGAATTCACGAAGGTCCTCGCCTTGGGTCTTCATCCATTTCGAAGAGGATGTCTTCACCTCTTCCACCAGATCAGCGATGGTGATCGTGCGGGTCAGGAGCACCGCGAGATGCACGTGGTCTTCTACACCACCTGCGCGATAGCATTCGCATCCGGCATTGCGCACTACCGTCGCGAGGTACGCATGCAACCGAGGTCGCACCTCCGCGTTGATCAATGCCTCGCGATGCTTTGTACTGAAGACGATGTGGAGGACGAAACGGGACAGGGACTGTGGCATATTGCGGTAGTTATGGTTCGGGGCCTTCAGCCCTCGTGCGCAAAGCGGGTGCATTTTGCGTGGGACGATGCCCCACGCACCTTATGAGGCCGCGCCGTTGGCGCTCAAATATCATGATGATGCGCGCGACAAGACGGCCATCATGATCCTCGATCCTCGTGCGGGCGTCTTTCAGTAGCCGTAGCCTCGGCGAAGGCCTGCCTCGCCCGTGCGCTCGTATTCCAGGCGATCCCCGGAGTTTCATCCGGGGCCTCGCCTGTAGGACATATCTGATACCTGTTGGCGCCAGTGTTCATCGTGCATTCAGCGTCTACCACGGTTTGACCAACACGAAGAACGCCCCTCCGGCGGGAGAGGCGTTCTGTTGCGAAGGGTGCTTTGGTGCCGACCCACTAAAGCGATACCCCTTTCGCCGGATCGCTCATCGGGCTGATGCCTGCCGTGCCCATTCGGTTCATGATCGACCCGTCTTAGCTTCGGCATCCAGAACACTACGCAAGCATTCATGGCCCGGCCCAATTCCATTCGTTCATGCAAAGAGCTGCTGGCAACGACCGGTTTATTGTTCTGCATCTGCGCCGTACACGCGCAGCCGACTTTCATTCGCACGTACGCACTTCCACCCGCCGCAGGTGTCATGGGCGTGGCCGTAACTCCGAACGATGGTCTCGTGATATGCGGCAACATTTCCTTCGCCGAGAGCTATCTCCTGCGTTTGGACCGCAACGGCCATACGATGTGGATGAAGCTATATGGCGCTCTCGGCAATGCGGGTTGGGGTGGTGCCCTCTACCCGTTCGATGACAATCGATTCAATGCAGTATCCGTCGCACCGAATGGCCGCATCATCGTGGCAGGTGCTACCAATGGAATGGGGGTCGGGTCCGACCGGTCCATCACTTGTTTCGACAGCCTTGGAACATTGCTTTGGGGGCAAACCTCGGGATCAGCAACGCATAGCGAGTCACTTGAGTTCGCCGCATGCGGAAGTGACAATACAGTGATCGTTGCAGGAACCAACCCCGACCTGGCCTATGAGCGAGGTGCGATGTACCGGTTCAGCGTTGATACGACGCATTGCCTGGGCGGTGTCCAACTTTTCGGGGCGCTCACCACGGTTCCCCAAGCCCTCGACTATGCCGTGGATGGGAATTTCCTGTTGAGCACTGGGTATTTTGGGTATCAACTCATCAAGCTCTCTCCGAGCTTCGATCCGATCTGGCAACGAGCATGGATGGACTTCTCACCCATTGCCTTGTTCGGGGAGGCGAGCGGCCGCACCATTGCCGCAAGCGATACTGTGATCGTGGCCATCGATCCTTCCGGCACGTTAGCGTGGGCGCGGAGAATCGATGTGATCGGCGGATCACTCAAGGATGTCGCGGTGCGGCCGGATGGAAACATCCTCGCGCTCGGAACCAACGGCAACGCGTATTCCTGGCTGCTTCAACTGGACAGCAGCGGTGAACCGCAATGGATGTGGAGATATGGCAATGATGGGGATGCGATCGTCCTGAGCAGGTTGGAATTACTGAGCAATGGATCCGCTCTTTTGGTCGGACGCGCGGCGAACAATACGCTCTGCGTCGTTTCTGTGGATCAGAACGGGGAACTGGCAAACTGCTCGTTCCCGGCAGTGAGCGCCGATGTTACACCGCTCTTGTTGACCCCAATCGCAACGGTCGCTTTGGAGAACATCACCATCGAGACCTATCCCGGTCAACTGGATGAAATTGATTCCGCGGTTTATATTCTTGATCAGATCAACTGTTCGATGGACGCTCTTGCGCCCGAGGAAATGATCGTCGCTCCACTCTCTATCGTCCCCAACCCGATGAGCAATGGCGCGCGATTGATCCTGGGCGAGACTTTGACTATAAATGCGCGCATCGACCTCATGGATCCGAGCGGACGGGTACTTCGCACGATCAACAGCGACGGGAAACGCACGGTGTCCATCGAGCGGGGCGACCTGTCCAGCGGCTTGTACCTGTTGCGCATAGTAGACGGGCAACGGACGGTCGCGGCGAAACGGTTGGTGATCGACTGAGAATCAGTCCAACTTCAGCACCGCCAGAAAAGCCTGCTGCGGCACCTCCACCGTCCCGATCTGCTTCATTTTCTTCTTGCCTTCTTTCTGCTTTTCAAGAAGCTTCCTCTTCCGTGAGATGTCCCCGCCATAGCACTTCGCCGTCACGTCCTTGCGCAGCGCCTTCACCGTCTCGCGCGACACGATCTTCGCGCCGATGGCTGCTTGGATGGGGATGTCGAACTGCTGGCGCGGCAATAGTTCTTTCAGCTTGCTGCACATCTTCTTGCCCAACTCGTACGCGTGGTCGCGGTGGATCAACGCGCTCAATGCGTCCACCTTTTCGCCGTTCAGCAGGATGTCCAACTTGATCAGGTCGCTCTCTTTGCGCCCGATCGGGTGATAGTCGAAGCTCGCATAGCCGCGCGAGATCGACTTCAGCTTGTCGTAGAAATCAAAGACCACTTCGCCGAGCGGAAGTTCGAAGGTGAGTTCCACGCGATCGGTGGTGAGGTAGTGTTGTCCGATCAGCATGCCGCGCTTGCCGATGCAGAGCGTCATGATCGCACCGGTGTATTCCGCTTTCGTGATCACCTGCGCCTTGATGTACGGCTCCTGGATATTCTCGATGTGCATCACATCGGGCAGGTCGGCGGGGTTGTGTACATCGATCACCTCGCCATTCGTCTTCGTCACCACATAGCCCACGTTCGGCACCGTGGTGATCACGCTCATGTTGAACTCGCGTTGCAAGCGTTCCTGGATGATCTCCATGTGCAGCAATCCGAGGAAACCGCAACGGAAACCGAAGCCGAGCGCGGCGCTGCTTTCGGGTGTCCACGTCAGGCTCGCGTCGTTCAACTGCAACTTCTCCATCGCGTCGCGCAGGTCCTCATAGTCGTCGGTGTCCACCGGGAAGATGCCCGCCCACACCATCGGCTTCACGTCCTCGAAGCCGTGGATCGCCTCCGCGCACGGGCGGTCCTTGTGCGTGATCGTGTCGCCCACCTTCACCTCGCTCGCGGTCTTGATCCCGCTGATGATGTAGCCCACGTCACCGGCCTTCACATCGGGCCGCGGCTGGATCTCCATCTTCAGGCAGCCCACTTCGTCGGCGTTGTAGTCGCTGCCGGTGTTGAAGAACATCACGCGGTCCCCTTTGCGGATGGTGCCGTTCATTACGCGGAAGTAGGCGATGATGCCACGGAACGGATTGAAGACGCTGTCGAAAATGAGCGCTTGCAAAGGCGCATTGGGGTCGCCCTTCGGCGCGGGCACGCGCTCCACGATCGCAGCGAGAACCTCGTCCATTCCCAAGCCGGTCTTGCCGCTGGCGGAAAGGATCTCCTCGCGTTTGCAACCGAGCAGGTCCACGATCTGGTCCTTCACCTCTTCGGGATTCGCCGAAGGCAGATCGATCTTGTTCAGGATGGGGATGATCGTGAGGTCATGCTCCAGCGCGAGGTAGAGATTGCTGATGGTCTGCGCTTGGATCCCTTGTGCTGCGTCCACTATAAGGAGTGCGCCTTCGCACGCGGCGATCGAGCGGCTCACCTCATAACTGAAGTCCACATGGCCCGGCGTGTCGATGAGATTGAGGATGTACTGCTCGCCGTTCACCGCGTAGTCCATCTGGATCGCCTTGCTCTTGATGGTGATGCCGCGCTCGCGCTCCAGGTCCATGTCGTCCAGCGCCTGCGCCTGCATGTCGCGGTCGGCGATGGTGCCGGTCATCTGCAACAGGCGATCGGCCAGCGTGCTCTTGCCGTGGTCGATGTGCGCGATGATGCAGAAGTTGCGGATGTTCTTCATGGAGAATGACGGCCTTCCGGAAAACGGGGCGCGAAGGTAGGCCCATCGCCAGAAGTGAAGAGCGCTGCCAGCCTCCGCCTATTTACCTTCGGCACCATGCCCCATATTCTGAACACGTGGATCCTGTGGTTCTTGGTGACTTCGGCGACGGCCCAGTCGCCGTGCTCCTGCTGGATCGAACCGGATACGTCCTACACCTATATCAATCCGGATTCGTTGCCCAGCTTTGTTGATGATGGCAGCTTAGGGCCGCTCATCCTTCCCTTCCAATTCCTCTTCTTCGGTCAGCCGCAGGACACCGTGTTCATCAACTCTAACGGGAGCCTGACCCTCCACCACCCTTTCCCGAACTTCATGCCCACGGACTTTCCCATAACCGCTCCCGTGTCTTTCCTCAGCGACACCACCCTCGCGATCATCGCGCCATTCTGGGCCGATGTCGATCTCGCGGGGACCTGTTCTTCCTGTAACGAGGTCTTCTACAAATTGACCGCTTCGGCCCTGGTGGTGAACTGGCGGCGTGTTGGCTACTACAACCTGCATACAGACAAGTTGAACAGCTTCCAATTGATCATCACCGACGGCAGCGATCCCTTGGTTCCCAGTGGCGCGAACATGAGTTTCTGTTATGGTGAGATGCGATGGACCACCGGGGACGTGCTGGATGGGCAGAACGGATTCGGTGGTGTGGGTGCCACGGTCGGCATCAACAAGGGCGATCAGGTCGGGTACTTGCAGGTCGGACGCTTTGACCACGCCGGTATCGACTACGATGGTCCCAATGGAGCAATGGATGGTGTGGACCATCTGGACAGCACGCATGTCTATTTCAATGTGGCCGACACCGCGTCGGTTCCGGGCTTCACCATGGTTTCCTTCGGCTGTGATACTATCTGGCAGGATATCGCGCTGCCACTGAAGGAAGAGGTCGCGTTGACTTTCCTGTTGTTCCCGAACCCGGCCAGCGACCATGTGCTGGTCAACTGGTCAGGCACAGGCCGACCGGACTTGGTCCAATTGCTTTCCATGGATGACCGTATCGTGCGCACCATGCACCCCAGTGCGGGCCAACAGGCCACGATTTCCTTGTCCGACCTGCCAGCCGGGGCGTATCTGGTGCGGGCCATTGGAGACCTCGGAATAACCATGGCCCGGCTGCTCAAGGTCGACCCGCACTAACCCGACCGGACCGTAGGAACCCTGCCCAGCATGAAGCGCGGCCCCACATGGGCGTGGCTTCACCGTAAATTCAGGGCCTCAGAACCCGGACAAGCGGGCAACTTCCGCCCCTTGGATCGCATCATTACACGCGGAACACCCATGACGGACGAGCAACTTGTGGCAGGCTGCCTGAAGGGTGAACCAGTGGCGCAGAAGGAACTGTACAGGTCCTATGCACGAAAGATGATGAGCATTTGTATGCGATACGCCAGCGGACGCGACCAAGCGCAGGACATCCTGCAGGACGGCTTCGTGAAAGTGTTCCAGAAAATGGACCACTTCCGCGGGGATGGCCCGCTCGGTGGCTGGATCGCGCGCACCATGGTAAATACCGCCTTGGACCACATCCGGCGCAACAAACCTTATGACCACAGCCTGGACCTCACCGAGGCCGAGCACTTGCACGCGGAGGACGAGCATGTTATGAGCAACATGAGCACGGACGAGCTGATGGCGATCATCCAAACCCTCCCTCCGGGCTATCGCACGGTGTTCAATCTCTTTGCCATTGAAGGCTATCCGCACAAGGACATCGGGGAGATGCTCGGCATCAGTGAGAACACCAGCAAATCGCAATTCATGAAGGCGCGGGGCTACCTGCGCAAGTTGCTGCCCAAAGAGGCGGCCGATATCTATGGGAACCGCAATGAAGGATAAGATGCTCGATAACCTGCAGGAACGTTTCGCCAGCCACGAAGTACCCGTGGATCCGGGTGCATGGAACGCGATCAGCGGGCAGCTGGCGGTGGCCAGCGGCGCGGCGCTGAGCAATACGTTGCAGAAAAAATTCGCAGGGCATGAGGCCGCTGTCGATCCGCACGTATGGGCGAACATCAGCTCGCAGTTGGGCCATGGTGCCGCCGCAGGCACAGTGGCCAGCACGGGCTGGTGGGCAGCAGGCATCGCCGCTACCGTTCTAGTTGGCGGTCTTCTCTTCTGGACATTGAACGGCACGGGGGCCTCCGCTCCAGTGCAAGAATTGGAACCGACCGCGCAAACGCTTGTGGTTCCCGATAAGGTCGCGGCAATAGCTGTTCCGCAACCCGGATCGACCAGCCAAATCGCGCATACGGAACCGACCATTGCCGTGTCGCACCCCGCATCGGGTGCTGCGCCGAAACAACACCTTGTCGCCGATGCATCGCTGGTCTCCGGGCATGCGGACCCGCAGGTTGACCCCGGAACAACCGCCAACACACCGCCAGAGACCGAAGGTGAGCGCGTGCGGAACGCGGTACTTCAACAACTCGTCAATGCCAACGAGGCCGGACCCATTTCCAAGGTGAAGGAGGAAGTACCGCCCCCGACCCAGAAGGAAATGCCCGTTCCGGAAGTACACCCCGCAACCCCACCAGCGGAACACACCGAGGATGGTGACGAGACATTGCCACTTGCCGTGCAGTCGCCGGAACCGAACATCTTCATCCCGAACGTGTTCAGTCCGCAAGGGGATGGGATCAATGACAAACTACAGGTGGCCGGCAGCCATTACCAAAAGGTGGATGTGCGCATCTTCTCCGCCCACAGCAACGCGCTTGTGTTCCGTGCGGATAATCTTGACGCGGCATGGAACGGTCGCGACTTGAACAATGTGGCGTGCGAAGAGGGTTATTACTTCTACGCTATCGAAGTGGTGGGCGAGGATGGACGCACCTATTCGAAAGGCGAGACGGTGAGATTGTTCCGGTGAAACACAGGATCGCAGCGACACGCTTCGGCGTATGGCTAACGCTGGCAGCGGGAGCGCTTACCGCGCACGCACAGTTGGTCGGCGGTGCTTTCAATGCCGCCACCTATAAAGCGGCCAAGCTCGCGGGGCATGTTCCTGCCGGGTTCCACTACAACGCATCGCCTCCCGAGGGTGGGAATAAGGTCGTACCGCATGGCACATTGAGAGGTGGTGGCGGCAACGTCTGCGAATGCTGGATCCCTCCCGATGGCTCGTGGACCTTGGCCATGGCACCGAACGATGACGGGAGCAGCGCGCAGATCTTCCTGCCGTTCGCCTTCAACCTCTACGGCGACCAGTACACCAGTTGTTATATCAACAACAACGGGAACATTTCCTTCGGCGGACTCTTGGGGTCGTTCACCGCACAGACCTTTCCCATCGCATCCGACCAGTCCCAGGTTTTCAACATGGTCGCTCCGTACTGGGAAGATGTTGATACTTATGGTGCTGGACAGGTTTGGTACAAGGTGACGCCCACCGCACTTTATGTGGATTGGGTCGGGGTTGGCTATTTCAGTTCGCACACCGATCTTCTGAACACGTTCTCCTTGATCATTACGGACGGCAATGATCCAGTGATCGGCATCGGCAAGAACACGCGCTTCTGCTACCAGGACATGCAATGGAGCACCGGCGATATCTGGGGAAGCAATGGCTTCGGATCACCCGGCACCGTAGGCGCGAACCGTGGGAACGGCATCGACTTCCTGCAGATCGGCACATTCGATCACGCGGGTACGGACTATGACGGCCCCTTCGGGAACCCGGACGGCATCAGCTGGTTGGACAACCAGGAATTCGTATTCACTACGGCCGTATCCACGAGCAACATCCCCCCGATCGGTAGCGGTGATTACCTGTGCGACACGGTGCATGTGTGCGCGGGTGAGCAGGTCGTGCTATCCATGCAGTTCCTGAGCCCGGAATCAGACCAGACCACCACCGCAACTTCTTCCGCACCCGACTTCAGCAACTACACGGAAACGGTCAACACCCCCGGCCAGACCGCTTTGATCACCGGCCAGTTCACCCCGCTCGCTACCGAGACGGGCTTTCATGTGGTCACCTTCCAAGCCACGGACAATGGCGCACCAAACCTTACGTCCACCTACAACATCGTAGTGGATGTGCAGATCGCGGCGGTCATGGAACCCGGGGATCTCGCGGTATGCGACAACGGCCCAGCGGTGGACATGTATGCCTTGCTCGGCGGCAGCCCACTTCCCGGTGGCGTATGGACGGACCCGAACGGCATCGCGCACACCGCCACCTTCCTGCCCGGAGAGGATGTGGATGGTGGTTACGTGTATGCTGTGGGGAACGGAGGCAATTGTCCCAACACGGGGGTCGTCACGATGACAACGGTAGGACATGCTGATGCAGGCGTGGACGTGGCGCTCTCGCACTGCACCTCGGATGCGCAGGATGTGCTCTTCGCCCATCTTGGCGGTACGCCGCAGAATGGCGGCCTTTGGTACACGCCGGGTGGAGCGAACTTCAACGGGACATTGCAGCCCGGTGCCGCAGTGAGCGGCAATTACGACTATGTGATCACAGGCATAAGTCCGTGCCCGACCGACACCTCACACGTCGCGGTCACCATCCAACAAGCGGTGGATCCGGGCAGCAACGCGGGGATCGCCTTGTGTGCCGATGCGGATCCCTTGTTCATGCTGAACGCGTTGAACGGGAACGCTGATGCAACAGGCAACTGGACCGCGCCCGGCGGGGGCGCCTTCGGGAACAATTTCACCGCCGCCGTGGATGCCCCCGGCGTGTATACCTACAGTGTTCCAGCGACGCTGCCATGCCCCACCTTGAGCAGCACGCTAACGATCGCCGTGGACCCACGACCCGACGCCGGGAACGACAACGGTCTCGCCCTTTGTGCCGATGCGGGCAACACATCGCTTTTTCCCCATCTCGGCGGATCCCCGGATGCTGGCGGGCATTGGCTGGATCCGTTCGGTGCGGCCCATTCCGGAGTACTGGATCCCAGCTTGGGTGTTTCCGGGGATTACACCTACATCGCCATTGGCCCCGGTACCTGCCAACATCTGAGCGATAGCGCGCGGATCACGGTGACCGTGAACCCGCTACCGATCATTTCCTTTACTGCCGATCCGGACAGCGGTTGCAACCCGCTCACGGTACACCTGACCAATACCACGGATCCGCTCTACGTGGGCAATTCATGTATGTGGGATCTGGGCGATGGTACTACTGGAGTGAATGAATGCGGCACACTGGAGCATATCTACCAGGACGCGGGCTGGTACAATGTGAACTTGACGGTCACTACCCCGCAAGGGTGTACAGACCACCTCATCATACCGGGCGCAGTGCTGGTCGAACAGGCTCCCACAGCGGCCTTTAGTTGGACCCCCGATCCCGGAACCGAGGAGAACAGCAACATCCTCTTCAGCGCGGAAGATCCCCATGCCACGGAATTCCATTGGGACCTGATGGGCATTGATTCCAGTGATCAGCGGCAGGTGTACCATGACTTCCCGCATGAACTGGGCGGCGATTACCGGGTATGCCTCAGTGTGGCTGACCGCTATGGCTGCGCTGACGTGCTTTGCGATACCGTGTCCGTCATCGTCCCCACGCTTTATGTGCCCAACTCCTTCACCCCGAACGGTGATGGGATCAACGACACGTGGGCACCGATCTCGCGCGACATGGTCGATCGTGACCATGAATTGATGATCTTCGACCGCTGGGGACAATCGGTATTCGACAGCACGGATCCCACGCTGGGATGGGATGGTCATCATGCCAACGGGGGTGAGGTACTTCCGCAGGGCGTGTACGCGTGGCGGCTGATCGAACGCTTGAAAAGCACCTCGGACAAAAGAGATTGGTTCGGAACCGTGACACTGCTGAAATAAGATCCTGCTCAACGAGCTATCACAATGAACCCAATGGCTTTCCCTACTGCGCGCATCGTGAGCCTGGCTCTGGCCGGTTGCCTGATGCATGGCCTTGCTTCCGCCCAGTCCCACGTGGTGCTGAACACCCACGAGCTGGCGCCCGGCCAACACATCGACCAACTTCCGCAGGTCGAACAATTGGGGCGCTCCTTCCGTGATATGCAGCGCTACGAGAACTGGAAAAATGGCCAGACGCACGCCTCGTCCGCACCCGCCAATTCCCAGACCGACGTGCTTCGTGATGGTAAGCCTGACGTACATCACGGACAGCCCAAGGGAGGGGGAGGCATCGGGATCTGCGATTGCTGGCATGAACCCGACGGCAGCTACACGCTCGTGAACAACGACACCGAATGGAATGCTGGTGGCTTCCAGAACGCCGACGACGGCAGCTACGGCCCGATCACGCTGCCCTTCCAGTTCTACCTCTACGGACAGTATTGGAACACAGCCTACATCAACATCAATGGCAACGTTTCCTTCGGCACCTATTATGGCACCTATACCTCCACCGGATTCCCCGTTTCGGGCTTTACCATGGTGGCCCCGTTCTGGTCGGATGTGATGCTGACCGGGACCAACTGCACGGATTGCAACAAGGTGCAATACAAGGTCACCAGCACGGCGATGTATGTGAACTGGACCAAGGTGGGGTATTTCGCCAACCATGATGACAAACTGAACACCTTCCAATTGGTCCTTACGGACGGTTCCGATCCGGTGATCCCGAACGGTGCCAACGTTTCGTTCTGCTACAAGGACATGCAATGGACCGAGGGCGACGTGGACGGTACCGACGGCTTCGGGGGGGCCGGAGCCAGTGTGGGTGCCAACCAAGGCAATGGGATCGATTACCTCCAGTTCGGTCGGTTCGATCACGAAGGCATTGATTACGATGGCCCGTTCGGCGCGAACGATGGAGTGAGCTGGTTGGACAACCAGTTCTTCACCTTCGCCACGGACACCACTACGGGTAACGTGCCTCCGGTGATCAGCGGCCAATCCGTTTGTTCGGAGATCACGATATGCACCGGGCAGACCGTGGACCTGCAGGTTTCGTTCTACTCGCCCGAGCCGGACCAGATCACCACCGCCAACAGCACCTCGGATATTACCGGCTACACGATCGTTTCGAACACATCGGGCCAAAGCGCAGCGATCAGCACCTCCTTCACCGCAGGCATTGCGGATATTGGTGACCACACGATCCAATTCACAGGTTCGGATGATGGGACTCCGCCCCTCACTTCGGTGCTGAACATCATCGTACACGTCCTGCCGAATCCCGGAGGAATTCCTGTGGTCACAGGAACCGCGGTAGCCTGCCCGGATGGAGGCACCGTGCTCACGGCCAGTGGCAATTACCTCGGTTATACATGGAGCAATGGCTTCGACGGCAGCTCTGTGCTGGTAGGGCCGGGGGTCTACACCGTTACGGGAGGTGAAGGCGGATGCGCGTTCACTTCCGATCCGTTCGTGGTAACGGCCGTACCGAACCCATCACCTGTGATCGTTGGTGCCACCATCGGTTGCGGTGGGGATCCCTCCACCCTGGCCACCGGGCAATCCTATTCGACCTACCAATGGTCCAATGGCAGCACGGATCCCACGGTCACCGTTGGCAGCGGCTCCTACTCGGTTACCGTCACCGACGCCAATGGTTGTGTCGGCACAGCCGCGGACGTGACCGTGTTCTCGCCCAACAACCCCACGGCGTTCTTCATCAGCAGCGTTCCGCCGAACATCTTCCCCGGCACCACCGTCATCTACACGGATTCCAGCAGTGCCAATGGCGGCAACATCGTCAGCTATAATTGGACGATCGACACGATCGCTTCGGGATCCGGTCCGTCGATCACCTACACGTTCGACACACCGGGCAGCTATACCATTACGCTTACAGTGACCACTGCGGATGGATGCACGAACTCGTACACTTATGTGCAGACGGTGGTCCCCACGGAGATCATCGTGCCCAACGTCTTCAGCCCGAACGGGGACACGCACAATGATGCCCTCACCTTCAAGAACGTCGAATTCTACGCGAACACATCGCTCAAGGTGTTCAACCGTTGGGGCCAGGTCATCTTCGAAAGCAACAACTACAAGAACACCTGGACGGCAGGCGGGGTGGCGGAAGGCACCTATTTCTTCGTGTTGAAGATGGCGAGCGGAAAGGAGTACACCGGCCATGTGACCCTCTTGCGCTGATCACTGGCGCAGGCTGTTCCATCGAGGACCCAAGAGAACGCCCCGCATCAACGGGGCGTTCTCTTTTCATGGCACCGCTGCTCCGATATCTTCGCGCCCTTCCTTCGCCAAGGCCCACGCTGGCGGATCCCACATGAAGGTCATCGATCACCTCCGCAACGCGCACCCCGGCCCCAAGGCCGCGGCGCGCACCCTGCTCTCCTTCGAGATATTGCCGCCGTTGAAAGGCAACGACATCCGTTCCATCTACGCCGGCATCGATCCGTTGATGGAGTTCAAGCCGAGCTTCATCAACGTGACCTACCACCGCGAAGAAGTGATCTACAAGGAACGTGGTCACGGCCTGTTGCAGAAGATCCGCTTGCGCAAACGGCCAGGGACCGTGGGCATCTGCGCGATGATCAAGGCGAAGTACGAAGTGGATACCGTGCCGCACCTGATCTGCGGCGGCTTCAGCCGGGAGGATACCGAGGACGCGTTGATCGAACTGAACTTCCTTGGCATCGACAACGTGCTCGCCCTGCGCGGTGACGCGATCAAGAGCGAGCCACAATTCATCCCCGAGCGCGACGGGCATGTGCATGCGGAGGACCTGATCCACCAGATCGCCGGGTTGAACAAAGGCAAATACCTCCACGATGAGGAACAGGAAGCCGCACCCACGGCGCTGTGCATCGGCGCGGCCTGTTATCCTGAGAAGCATCCTGAGGCATTGAACCTGAGCACCGACATCGCCTACCTGAAACGCAAGGTGGACGCCGGTGCCGAGTACCTGGTGACGCAGATGTTCTTCGACAACGCGAAGTATTTCGCCTTCGTTGCACGTTGCCGAGCTGAAGGGATCAACGTGCCCATCATCCCCGGATTGAAGCCCCTCACCACGCTCAAGCACATCGCGTTCATCCCGAAGACGTTCTACATCGATCTCCCGGAAGCGTTCGCGGCGGATCTGGTGCAATGCAAGAGCGACGCGGACGTAAAAGCGGCCGGCATCGCCTGGGCCATACACCAGAGCAAGGAACTGAGGGCGGGCGGGGCTCCCTGCCTCCACTTTTACACCATGGGCAAGAGCGAGGCGGTACGTGCTATCGTTTCGCAGGTTTTTTGACACGCGTGCCCGATCGAACAGGGCACCGCGACGTTACCTTGCTGAGCCATGAGAACGATCCCCTTCGGCGTGTGCATGATGTTCGCCTGTTGCGCGCAGTCGCAGGTCGGGTTGGACCATGCGGTCTTCGACGATCTGCCATGGCGTGAAGGCCGTGCGTGGCAGGGCGTGCTGAAAAGCGACCAGCTTCCCACGCGCGGGTTCGATATGAAATACCTGCGGTGCGCGTGGAGCCTCGACCCGGCGGTGCGTGGTATTTCCGGTTCGGTCACCTCCTATTTTACAACGACCGCCCCACTGGACTATCTCCTGTTCGACCTGAGCGACACGTTGATCCTGGATCAAGTGCTCTACCACGGTTCGCCGATCGCTTCCACATGGCAACCGGTCGATCTTCTCACGGTTACGTTGCCTAATGCACTCGCAGCCGGGATCACCGATTCCGTCACCATTGTCTATCACGGAGTTCCACGAGCATCCGGCTTCGGCAGCTTCGCCACGGGCATACATGGGCCTGATTCCATTCCGGTTCTCTGGACGTTGAGCGAACCGTACGGCGCGAAGGATTGGTGGCCATGCAAGCAGGACCTGAACGACAAGATGGATTCGATCGACGTGTTCGTTACCACTCCTTCCGCCTACCGCGCAGCGGGCAATGGCCTGTTGGTGAGCGAGACCGATGTTGGCAGCAACACGACCTACCACTGGCGCCATCGCCATCCGATCGCTCACTACCTCATCGCCACAGCTGTCACGAACTACCAAGTGATCCGGGACAGCGTGTTCCTCCCGGACGATACGATACCCATGCTCACATACGCCTATCCGGAAGACAGCTACATCGCTGGATTGAACGCGCACGCGGATGTCTGTCAACAGCAGATGCCGCTCTATTGCCTGATCTATGGCAAATATGCTTTCGCCGACGAAAAATACGGGCATGCGCAGTTCGGTTGGGGCGGTGGCATGGAACACCAGACGATGACCTTTGTCGGGGGATACAGCTATGAGCTCTCCGCTCATGAACTGGCGCACCAATGGTTCGGTGACAAGGTGACCTGCGGTAGCTGGCAGGACATCTGGTTGAACGAAAGCTTCGCCACCTATTCGCAGATGCTCTGCTACAACTACCTGGCCCCGCAGTACTGGCATGGCCAGCTCCGCGCAAGGATGGATGTGGTGACGAGCGACCCCGGAGGCAGTGTGCTATGCACGGATACCACCAGCGTGGGGCGCATCTTCAGCGGCCGTCTCAGCTATTACAAAGGTGCCTTGGTGCTGAACACGCTCCGCTGGCTGTGTGGCGACAGCGCGTGGTTCCACGGCGTGCGCGACTACCTGAACGATCCGATGCTGGCCTTTGGAAGCGCGCGCACGAGCGACCTGCAAGCGCACCTCGAAGCTTCCAGCGGGCTCGATCTCGATGGCTTCATGGCCGATTGGTTCACAGGCGAAGGCTATCCCACCTACACCCTGCTCTGGACCCAGGACACGGGAGGGCATGTTGATCTTGCGCTCTACCAGAGCCCTTCGCATTCTTCTGTCGACTTCTTCGAACTACCGGTGCCGATCCGCTTCAAGAACAATGACATGGACAGCGTCATTGTCCTCAACAACACGATGAACGGGCAGGCCTTCTCCTTCGATCTGCCGTTCCAAGCGGACAGCGCGATAGTGGACCCGGATCTCTGGATCATCACAGGCCAGAACATCGTGACGCGCGTACCCGAACTACCCGCATTGAAGAACGCATTGGCCGTATTCCCCGACCCTGCGCAGGAGACCCTTACGCTGCGCGATCTCTCACCCGCTGGTGGCCAGCACGAGGTGGACATCATTGATGGGCTCGGGCGCATTGTTCTTCGGGACCAACGCACTGGCCAACACGATCAACAGATCGACATCCGTGCATTGCGAAGCGGCTGTTACACCCTCGTCATCGGTGATGCCGCCTCACGCAAGCGTGCGCGTTTCGTGAAGGAATAGCGCGAGGGACCGGTCTCACACGCGTTCCGCACGGGCCTTGTGGACGACCGAAAGGATGTATTCCGTTTTGCCCAACGTGTATTCCGACCGGTTGTTCGGGAATCGCTGGTGCAGGTCACGTTTCAATGCTTCATACTGCGCAGCCTCTTCCGGGGATCGCCGCAAATAGTCCCGGAACAGAAGACGATCCTCGGTCGCCTCATCGGGTTCCACCATGTGGATGTGGTGCGTGCGAAAGCCCTGTTCATCGCGCTTGATGAACCAGGCATAGAACGGGGCGCGCTCTCCGATGGTGGGGCGCCAAATGAACTCGTAGCCGCGCGCAACAAGGTGCGGCATCACCTCACGTTCCACGCGCACCACATCCCGCACTTGCACCTGTATGTCAATGATCGGTTTGCCGGTGAGCTCCGGAACGGCCGTGCTGCCGATATGATCGATACGGATCACGAGATCATGGGGCAATACCGAACGCAGCAGACCTTCTTCCTCAGCATAACGCACAGCCCAACGTGGATCGTGCGGCACGATCGCGATGGGCTCGGCGATGAGCTGGTCCAGCCGTTCGCGGTCGGCGATGTCCATGGTTCAAGTTGTTCCGCCGGAACAGTCCGCGTAGATATTGAAGCGTTCGCCGCGAAGAAAACCGATCAGCGTGAGGCCACCATCCTTCGCCAGTTGAACGGCCAATGAAGAAGGCGCCCCTACGGCGGCCATCGCCGAAATGCCTGCCATGATGCACTTCTGTACCAGCTCGAAACCGGCGCGCCCGCTCACGAGAAGAAAAAGACTGTCACTTCGAGCGGAGTCGAGAAGGGTTGTTGGTTGTTGGTTGTCGCTTCTCGACTTCGCTCGAAGTGACAAGCGCTCATCTATCAGCATCGCGCCGATCACCTTGTCCACCGCATTGTGTCGGCCGATGTCTTCGCGGAGCAACAAGAGTTTTCCGCTCACGTCGAAGAGCGCTGCGGCGTGTATGCCGCCGGTGTGCTTGAAAACCGTTTGTGCTTCACGCATGCGATCGGGCAATGCCGTGATCACCTCCGGATCGATCGCGATGGCAGGAGCCATCGGCCGCGAGCATTGGGTTCGCACCGCATCGATGCTCGACTTTCCGCAGACGCCGCAACTGCTGGTGGTGTAGAAGTTCCGCTGCCACTTCGCCGGATCCAGATCGATCGATGGATGCAGTTCGGCACGAACGACATTGCCGCGTTCTTCGTCCTTCACGTTCTCGCAATACGCGACGCGGAGGACTTGCGATGCATCCGTGATGATGCCTTCCGTGAAGAGAAATCCCAGCGCGAGTTCCTCATCGTTGCCCGGCGTGCGCATGGTGACGCTGAGCCGCACTTCTTTGCGATCGTGTTCCGGTCCGTGGCCGAGGCGGATCTCTAGCGGCTCTTCGGTAACGAGAATGTCATCGGCGGCGGATCGTGATCCGCCATCAACGCGCGTGATCGCGATGGGCGCTACGGGGGTGCGCATGGTGCAATGTACACGGCATCGTAACCGGGCGACGAGATCGTCGCCCCTATGTGCGCCGCCAACACGTCACCAGGTGGTCATCCACCATACCACACGCCTGCATGAACGCGTAGACGATCGTGCTGCCGACGAAGGAGAACCCCGCCTTTTGCAGGTCCTTGCTCATCGCATCGCTCACCGGCGTTTTCGCTGGCAACCGTTCCATTCCTTTCCAGTGGTTCACGATGGTCTCGTGCCCGACATGCTTCCAGAGAAAGTCGTCGAAGGATCCCTTGCCACTTTCCATGATCTTCAGGTACGCCTTCGCGTTCTTCACCACGCTCTCCACCTTCTGCCGGTTGCGGATAATGCCCGGGTCCAGCAACAGTTTCTCGATCTTCTTCGGCGTGTAGCGCGCGATCTTTTCCGCATTCCAATCATCGAAGGCTTTACGATAGCCCTCGGTGCGGATGAGGATCGTGTACCAGCTCAATCCGGCTTGCGCGCCATCGAGGCAGAGCTTCGCGAAGAGCTTGCGATCGTCGTGTTTGGGTACGCCCCACACCTCGTCGTGGTACTTCTGGTAGATGTGGTCCTTCATGGACCAAGGACAACGGATGCGCTCAGATGATGGCATGGCGATGTCGTGGTGGTCTTCGGCTATTTGTCGCCGTAGTGGCCTTTGCAACTCAACACTTCCACCGAGCCATCCGCGGCTATGCGATAGACTAGTCGGTGCTTCTCGTCGATGCGCCGGGACCAGTAACCCTTTAGTCGCCCTTTCAGCGCTTCCGGCTTGCCCAAGCCTTTGAAAGGTTCGCGCAGAACGGCCTTGAGCAGGTCGTGGATCTTGAGGAATCGATGTCTGTCATACAGGGCCCAGTCACAGAAATCCTCGAACGCACCTTGCTCGAATTCGACCCCCTTCATCCTTTCAGCCGGTCGAGCACGAAATTGTCCAACTCGGCTTCGGAGAATTTGACCGTGGCACCTTTCTCCAGGTTCTTGATGGCCTTCTCCAGCCGGGCCAAGTATGATTTCTTCGACTCCGCGCGAGGGGCTTCATGCTCATCCGTCGATCGGACGGTCAACGTGACCTCCACGTTCTTGCCGAACAACCGCTTGATCGCTTTCAGCAGATCCGTGTCCAGTTCGGACACCTTCAATCGCACGCTGGTTTCCATTCTTGTAAGATCGCACGCGAAGATAGACCAAGCCCCAAGGCGGTAGCTTTCAGGCGTGAAGACAAAGGAACTGAACGACACGTTCGGTCGCACGCACCGCAGCCTGCGCATCAGCATCGTGGACAAGTGCGACCTGCGCTGCACGTACTGCATGCCGGAGGACCAGCACTTCCTGCGGCGCGAGGAGTTGATGACGCGTGAGGAGATCGCTACCATCGCGAAGTTGTTCGTGCAGAAGTACGGTATCACCAAGATCCGGCTCACCGGCGGCGAGCCTTTGGTGCGCCCTGATTGTGTCGACATCGTGCGCGACATGTCACGGCTTGGTGTTTCGCTCGGCCTCACCACCAACGCGATGTCGCTCGACAAGCACCTCGATGGATTGATCGATGCAGGGCTTAAGAACATCAACATCAGCTTGGACACTTTCGATGCGGATCGCTTCAAGAAGATCGCGCGGCGGGATGGTTTCGACAAGGTGCGAGCAAGCATCTCGCTTGCTCTCTCACGCGGCCTGCGCGTGAAGCTGAACATGGTGGTGATGCGCGGCATCAACGAGGACGAGATCCTGCGCTTCGTGGAGTTCACCCGCGATCACGACGTGCATGTGCGCTTCATCGAGTTCATGCCGTTCGCCGGGAACCACTGGGGCCGCGAGCGCGTGTACACATATGCTGAAATGCTCGGACGGATCAACAGTGTCCACACGGTGGAGAAATTGAACGACGACCCGCACAGCACTGCGAAAGCCTACCGCGTGAATGAATGGCCGGGAACTTTCGCGGTGATCAGCACGGTGACGGAACCCTTCTGTGGAGATTGTGATCGCTTGCGCCTAACTGCTGAAGGGAAGATGCGTAACTGCCTTTTCGCTCGCGAGGAATCCGATCTGCTCACGCCACTACGCAGAGGCGAAGATATCTCAGCGTTGATCGAAGCGAATGTGCTGGCAAAGCATGCGATGCTCGGCGGGCTGCCGCTCTTCAAGCCGGAGAAGCAGGAAGAAGTGCTGCATGACCTGAGCGAAAGGCCGATGGTGAGTATCGGGGGGTGATGACTTACGGCAGCATCCAGAACCGCCAGCCTAGCCAATAGTCATCGTAGTTACGATTGAAGCTCTCCAACTCAATTGAGCCAGGAAGCCCGGCTTGTTTGGCAAACTCGTTGTAGTCCGCTTCGGTCCTGAATTCAGTGATTCGCTTCAGCCTTGTGTCCAACGTGAAGTACGCATTCTGGAACCAATCGAACGAATCATCCAAATTGCCGCAAAGCTTGTCACCTACCACTTTGAACTTGGTCGTTGAAAGCTCCTTGTCATCGCTCGTCTTAATGTCATCCACAAAACCATACCCGTCCCAATTGATGTTGTCGACGATCAATCCATGACCAATCGGAATCTGTGCGCCATCACCCAATCCATGGAAGCCCCAATAGGTGAACATGTAAACGAACAATCCCATCCAGAATAGAACAGCACTGAGCCCAAGGAATCGCCCGCCGCTCGAACACGCACGAACGAACCAGCTATCAGGATTCCTTTTGGCGATCATCCAAAAGCAGAAAAACAGCAAGGCAGAGTAGCCCATCGCGAGCAACGTGATCTTCACCAACTCAAACAGGAAGCCAATGGTCATTTCCATTGCTGATGCGGATCACATCCCATGCCTGAACGCCTGCTCCTGCACCTTGATGACATGCAGTACGAACGGAAAAAGAGCGTCCATGGTCTCTTCTGCACCACGCGTTGAGCCTGGCAGGGTGATCACCAGTGTTCGATCGATCATGCCGGCGATACCCCGGCTCATCATCGCCAACGGAACACGCTCTTGGCCATAAGCGCGCGCAGCTTCCATGATCCCGGGCACTTCACGATCGAGTATCGGAGCAATGGCTTCCGGTGTGCGATCACGTGGGGAAAGCCCCGTACCACCGGTGGTGAGGATCAGGTCGAATTTTTCCATGGCCCAGGTCTTCACCTGCACTTCGATGAGGTCCAGTTCATCGGCCACTACTTTCTGCGCGACGACCTCCACTCCGAGCTTCTTCAATCGTTCGATGATCGCGGCTCCTGCTTTGTCTTCCTTCTTGCCAGCGGCAACACTGTCGCTGATCACCAGAACAGCGGCGCGCGGAGCCTTGTCAAAGGCATCCTTCCAATCGCTCTTGCCGCCTTTCTTTTCCACCAAGCGAATGCGTTCGATCGTGATCCCCTTATCGATGGGCTTCAACATGTCGTAGATCGTGAGCGCTGCCACACTCGCGCCGTGCATGGCTTCCACTTCCACACCGGTGCGGTAGATGGTGCGCACCCGTGCTGTGACAACGATGGACATGGGCTGAACATCGAACGTGACTTCCGCATGTTCGATCGGTATCGGATGGCAGTCGGGGATCAACTCTGCTGTGCGCTTGATGCCGAAAAGCCCGGCGATGCGCGCCGCTTCGAGCACATCGCCCTTGGGCACGCGCTTCTCCTTCACAGCGGTGATGGTCTCGACTAGGCTCACGGCAATTGTTGCCTCGGCGGTGGCTTCGCGGAGCGAGGTGGGCTTGTGGGTGATGTCGATCATGTTCGCGGGTCCTTGTCGCCCATCGTGTGGACGATGCGTGCATCGTCCTTACACGTTGTGCTTCCAGAGATGGGAGTCGTCGGTCATGATCTCCTTGCCGAAGATCGGCAGTCGCTTCTTCACTTCGTCGGTCACGTACGCAACGGCTTCCCGCGCAGCTTGGCGGTGCGCTGCGGATGCGAAGACGAAGAAGCACAATTGCCCCGTTGCGATGAGGCCCAAGCTGTGATGTACGTGCAGGCAAGTGATCGGCCACCGCGCGAACGCCTCTTCGCGGATCATGGTCATTTGCTCATTGGCCATTTCGCGGTAAGCGGTGTATTCGATGGCGGCGACGGTTGTTGGTTGTTGGTTGCTGGTTGTTGGTTGTGCCTCGACTGCGCTCGGCATTACAACGTCGGAGCGCACCTGACCCAGAAAGATCTCGTGGCCGCCAATGTCCGTCCGCGTGGCGTGCTTCGCGATGCTTTGTGCGATGAAGGCGGGATCGATCGCACCATCTACGAAGATGTCGCGCTGCTTATGTGTCTTCACCTCGTTCATCCTCCGGCGAATGGTGGCAGCAATGCGATCTCTTCGCTACCGGTGAGCGGTCGGTCATCATGCGTGATCACGCGGTCCACGGCGAGCGCGTAGCTCAGGCGATCAAGTCCGCTGATGCGCGATTCGAGTTCGCGTTTCAAGGCATGCGTGGTGGGAGCGGAGATGATCATCTCGCTCGCGTTGGCTTTCTCAGCGATCATGCCGAACAACAGGACTTTCATCGCAGCATCAAAGGTCGGTCGGTGTGTTCAAGTTCCGGAAGAGATCCGCAGGCCAGCCGTCGTTGCCGGGCTTCACCTCGATGTTCAGTGTGCGCACGGCCGCGATCGCATCGCTCATTTTCAGCACGCTATTGCGCAAGTTCTTCTCGAAGGCTTCGATGCAGTGTTTGTGGTAAGCAGCGGCCAGCGGCTCGATCAGCCCATCGTGCATTGGAATGATGGCGTCGAACCCGGCATCGAGTTCCTTCTTCAGCGTCACCAACAGGTGGTCGTTGATCGCTGGCAGATCGCAGGCGAGCACCAACAGACGCACGTAGCGCGCATGTTTGAACGCGGTAGTGATCCCGCCAACCGGGCCTTTGCCGGGCTCATCGTCAGGTATCGTCGTCGCATGTTCGTTGATGTGTTCCGCTGGATCGCCGATGATGAGGATCTCGCGGACATGCGGACGCAAGAGTTCAACTGTTCGGTCGAGCATTCTCATTCCATCTACTTCGATCAGCGCCTTGTCGCGGCCCATACGGCTGCTTTTGCCGCCCGTGAGGATCACGCCGGTCCATTGGCGGTCGGTCATGAATGCAACACGGATAGACGTGAATGAACACCGCCTTCGCGAAAACGCTTCGGCGGTCGAAGACAGATGAATGCCATGACCATCATGGGAGGAAGTGGACTTCGATGGGATCGCCTTCGCGTAGTGCGCGGACGTTGGCAGGGATGTACGCGAGCGCATCGGCGTCCACGAGCGAGCGCAGCATGTGCGATCCTTCGTCAGCGAGCAAGGTGACCTTTCCTCCTTTCACTTGCGCAGCGCGGAATTCCGCGCGATCGCCTTTCACGTTCACTGCATGCGAGAGCGGTACATGATCGGTCTTCAACCACGGATCCTTCGCCCCTTGCATCGCGCGCAAGAACGGCAGCACGTATTCCCAGAAGAGCACCATCACCGCGCGCGGATTGCCCGGAAGCCCGAAGACGATCGTCTTGTCCCACACTGCGAAGAGCATGGGTTTGCCTGGCTTTTGCGCCACGCCATGGAAGTGGATCGTCGCACCGAGCTTCTTCAGCACATCGGCCACCAGATCATGATCGCCAACGGAAACGCCGCCTGTGGTGATGATCACATCGCTGGTGTTGTTGGCGTCGTTCAGCGCGTCGATCAGATCCTTCTCCGTATCACCGGCCACGAATGCGCCATCGTCGATGAAGATGTTCTCCTTGCGCAGCGCGGCGCTGAGCATCCATTCGTTGCTGCTGAATATCCTGCCGGGCATCAACTCTTCTCCATCATCGAAGAACTCATTCCCCGTGCGCACGATGTTCACCGAGGGTGAAGCGTGTATCGTCACGTCGGAGATCCCCGCAGCGGCGATCATACCGACCGATGGCGCATCTGCCATCGCTCCACCATGCAACAGAACATCGCCTTCTTTCCAACCTTCCGCGCGTTTGCGGATGTTGCTGCCCGCGCCCGGAACAGCACCTTCGATCCGAAGGACACCATCCTCGACACGACATTTTTCCTGCATCGCCACAGCGCTCGATCCCATGGGCACATGCGCACCGGTGAATATCCGCACGCATTCCCCCGGATGCAGGAAACGACCGAGCACATCACCGGCGGCGACATTGCCCGCCAGCCGCCATTCAGGTCCAGCGCCGCAAATGGCATAGCCATCCACAGCGCTCATGTCGAATAGCGGAAAACCGAACGGTGCCCGCATATCCCGTGTGAGGATGAAGCCTGCCGCTTGATCGGGCGAAACGTCATAAGGCATCGTTGTCCACACGCGTTCCATCATGATCCGCTTCGCCTCTTCCACGCTGATCATGGCCAGATGAGTTTGATGCTCGCAAGGAGCAGCACCGCTCCGAGCACTTGTCGCAAACGTGGCTCCGGTGCTTTGCGCGCGCCGATCCAACTGCCGAGAAGGCCGCCCATGATCGCAACGCTGGTCCAGAGAAGAAGATCGTTCGCCACGATGTTCACGCCGCACTTCATACCGATCAATCCCGCCGCACTGTTCACGAAGATGAAGGCGGCAGAGGTGGCGGCGGCGGACTTCGCATCGGCCCACGCGCAGAGCAATAACAAAGGGCTGAGCAACACGCCACCGCCGATGCCCAGCATGCCCGAGAGCAGACCGATCGCGCCACCGATCAACAAAGCGAGCGGGATCGGTGCATCTCGCAACTCGCGTTTTCCGCTCTTGAAGACACCGAACAATCGCAACGCGGCGACGATGATGCACACTCCGAGGATGCGTTTGTAGAGCACCGGACCCAGTTGGATACCGCCGCCGATGAACGCGCACGGCACACTCGCGACCGCGAAGGGCCAGAACAAGTTCCATTTGAAGTGACCGGCGCGTGCGAATTGAGCGAAAGAGATCAGGCTCACGCACAGGTTCAGGATGAGCGCACTCGGTTTCATCACATCCGGCGCGAAGCCCATCACGCCCATCAACGCGAGATAGCCGCTGGCGCCGCCGTGCCCGACCATGGCGTATGCGAATGCGACCAATGCGATGAGAGCGATGAACACCGCTTCGTTCATGCTGTAGCGGGATCGATCATCGTCCAGCGCCTGTCCGCGAAGAGCTCGATGCGGCCGTTCACGATCGGCCGACCATGCACCAGATCATGTACGCGTGCAGCCATCTCGCGGCCGACCTCTTCGAGCACGGCGAGCGGCACGTTGCGCATGTCGCAACCGTCCTGTGCAGCCCCGATACGCGCACCAAAGACATCGTGCCGCGACAATTCACGTTGCTCGCATGGCGCATGCAGCACGAGCACTTGTCCTTGCTGCGCATGCACGCCACCGCTCACGAGCGGAATGCCGAGATCGCCACAGATGCGGTCGATCACGTCCTTCGCATGGAGATCATCCACTGCTTCCACCACCACATCGTGATCGCGGAGCAGTTCTTCCGCGTTGCCCGCATCCAGGAAAACATCCTGCCCCAGTACTTCGCCACCGGCGAGTATGTGGCGCATCCAGGCTGCCGCCGTGCCCGCCTTGAAGTAGCCGACATCCATCAGATCATACAGAGGCTGGTTCTCCAAGTTCTTCTCCTCCACGCGATCGCCGTCAATGATGGTGAGGCGCGCTATCCGCATCCGGGCTATCCGCGGAAGCACAGCGCAACCGATGCCGCCTGCGCCGACCACGGCGATGCGTGATGCGGAACGAAGGACGTTCTCCACGTTGACCATGCGGTCCCAAGATAATCGCGCGCTGTAGGTTATCCCCCTACGAAGAAGGGCCCAGCGATGGGCCCTTCCTGTCGGATGGTTGCGATCGTGCGATCAGCGGATATCCACTCGGCGCAGCACCGTGCCGTTGGCATGGCGCACGCGCAGTTCATACTGGCCAGCGGCCAGCGAGGCCACGTTCATGATCATCGTCGCACTGTTGGAAGCATGTTGTCCGATCACCATACGTCCGGTGATGTCGACCAGATCCACTTCCACAGCGCCTGTGATGGAGCCGAAGGTGATGGTAAGCGCATCGCGCGTGGGTACGGGGAAGGCGTTGAGGCCCGTGGCGTCGTTCTCATTGATGCTCTGCGGACCAACGGTCACGTCCACTTGTGTCCGGGGGCCGTCGCAAACGGTCATCGCGCTCTGTACTTCCCAATCGTAGAAGAAGTAGTAGTAGTTGAGCGCATTGCCGCCCGTGACGCTGGAACTGGTGATGGTGCCCAAGGTGCTCAACGCATAGGGGTAGGCGAGAGTGCTGCCCAGGCCATCGCGCCAGAGTTGTGGGTTGTTGCTGGTGATCTCCAAGCCGTAAGGCCCACCGATGGGTATGTTGAAGTTCAGTTGCACACGGCTTTCACCGGTCGGAACAGTGAAGGTGCCGCTGGCGATGGTGTTGTTGGTGCTCAGGTCCACCACGGCGATGGAGCGGTCGCCCGCACCGTTCGCATACACCTTCGCGCTCTTCAGGACGAAGTCCTCCGTAGCATCGAAGATCAGGTAGTTGCCGCTGTTGCTGTACTGGCCGGATGTGCTTTTGTCGGTCTGTGCGCCGTAAGTGATCACGCCACCGTAGATGTTCTGGTCCGCGCACCAGTAGCTGGTGTTCGCGATAAGCGCAGGGGTGGTCCAGTTGTTCCCATTTCCAACGAGGTTGCCACCGGTACCCGCATCGTACCACACAACGTTGGTGCCGGTCGCCGTCAAGTTGGCGGTGGTGTTGTAGGGGATGTTCGCGTCGCTGCTCACTGGAGCAACCGGCGCGGCCAGCACATCGACCACTACGGGAGCGCTGGTGAACGTCGCGCAGGCCCCAATGATCGTAACAGTATAGGTTCCGGCGGTGTTCACTGAGATGCTCTGTGAGGTGCCGGCACCGCTGCTCCACTGGTTGCCTGTTGTCGCGCTGGAGGTGAGGGTTACTTGAGAGCCTTGGCAAATGATGGTCTCACCATCCACCGTCACGGTCGGGGTCTGGTCAGGATCCTGGGCGATGAACACGCTGGCTTCGCCCGTGCAGCCGGTGCCATCATCCAAGGTCACCGTGTAGGTTCCGCCTGTGGTGACGTTCAGTGTGGGCGACGTGGAGTTGTCGTTCCACATATAGGTGAAGCTGCCCGCCATGGTGGCATCCAAGGTGACTCCTGCACCACCTGTGCAGATCACCGCGGGACCACTGAGCGCGATGTTCACATTGGGCGAAATGCAGGTGCCTTCCACCACGGTTATGTTCTGGTCGGCGTTCAGGTCGTTGTAGGTATCCACTTGCCCGCTGGGCCAGTGGATCACTACGGAGTTCACCACCATGTTCGCACCGAGGCCGAAGTGGCAGGTGGTGCTGTTCACGATGCCGTAGCTCTCGCCCGCATGCACCTCACGTTCCTGTGTGCCCCAAGGGCCGGTGATGGTCACTTTGGCGCCGATGGCGTCGTGGTTGCTCTGCACACCTTTCAGTTTCACATTGAGCCAATGGTTGCCGTTGGGCGTGTTCAGCCACAGGCGATCGGGGAAGGAGGGGTCGCCATCCACATAGCCATCGCCGTAGCTGGCGTAAACATCCTCGAAGCCGTCGCCGTTCAGGTCGCCGATGGCGAAGCTGTGCATCGTCTTGCCGGCCGGGAACACATTGTTCATCTGGGTGAAAGTGCCATTCCCGTTCCCTTTGAAATAGAAGTGCGTACTGGCCGTGAGCACATCGAGGAAGCCGTCGTTATCGAAATCACGGAAGAGGCCCTGCAGGAAGAAGCCGGGAACTTCCATCCCGCAACCGGCGGTCACGTTGGTCATGTGACCGGTGCCATCGTTCTCGAACAGCATGATCGTGCTGCTGTGGGTGGTGCTCACCGCATCCAGGTCACCGTCGTTGTCGTAATCACCGAAATCCGTTGTCCACACCTGCTCGTGGTTCTCCAATCCATAAGCGGCGGCCTGGTCCGTGTAGTGGTTGGTTCCGTCGTTCACGAAGAGGCGGTCCCAGCGACGGCAATCGTTCGGGTCGTCCACGCCTTGGCGGCAGTGGCTGATGTGCAGGTCGAGGTCTCCATCGTTGTCGAAGTCGGTGAAGGTGCTGCCGTAATTGCCGCTCATATCACCGGAAGATCCGGTGCAGGCGGTGGCCCAATTGATGTAGTTATTGGTGTTGATGGGCACGCCGCTCGCGTTGGTGAACCAGATGTTCGGGTGGCCATTATCGTGGCAGGCGAACACATCCACGCGGCCATCGTTGTTGATGTCGCCGAGGCTCATGCACTGGGTGAAGATCCCCGGACCGTCCAAGGCGGAAAGCGTGGACACCCCGCGGCTGCTGATGCGCAAGTAGAAATTCGCGGAACCCGCACCGCTGAAGATGTCCTTGTGGCCATTGTTGTCCACGTCACCGATAGCCCAGCCCCACTGGTTGCTGCTGTCGATCTCGCCATAGTCGAAGGAGACGAAGCTGTGGTCAGGATTCTGGTAGAGCACATAGACATGCGTGCTCATGTCCAACTGCACGATATCGTCCAGACCGTCATCGTCCATGTCGGTAACGGCCATGCAACCACCGCTGCTGGCGTTATGCGACAGCATGGCGCTGGCGTTCGTAAAGACAGGTTGGGCCATGAGCGCGGCTCCGGAAAGCGCGGCTATGGTCAGGGAGGAAAGTCTACGCATCTGCGTGAAAGGGTTTTCGGTTGGTTGAAAGGATCGTCCAGGATCCTTTGAGGCGCCCGAAAGTAGAGGTTCCGCATGCTCGGCCCGATGGGCCTTCGGCACTAAAGGGTCGATCCTCGCGATCCTGACCCTTGCGGCTGCTGCTCCCATACAGCGGTCTGTCGGCGGATGCTCTCGCTGTGTACCGTGTTCATGAAGGCTTCCACGAAGGCGGGATCGAGGCCCAGCCGCTGGCACAGCGCGACCTGGCGGTGCATGATCCGCTCCCAGCGTTCGGGTTGCAGGATGGCCACGTTGTGCGCCTGCTTGAACTCCCCGATGCGTTCGGCGATGTCCATACGCGATCCGAGCTTCTGGGCGATCTCTTCGTCGAGCTGATCGATCAGGTCGCGCAATTGTTGGAGTTCATCCCCCGCTTGGCCCCCCGGTGTGGCGTGGCGTACGATGAGGCTGTCGAGGAGGATGCGCAACGCGGGCGGGGCGATCTGCTGTTGGGCATCGCTGCGGGCGTGGCGCGGATCGCGGTGCGTCTCGATCATGAGCCCGCTGAAGTTGAGATCGAGCGCCTGCTGCGCGATCTCGCCCAGTTTGTCCGGATGCCCTGCTATGTGGCTGGGGTCGCAGATCAGTTCAAGATGCGGGAAGGCGGCCTTCAGGCGGATGGGGAACTCCCACATCGGGCTGTTGCGGTAAGGCGTGCGCTCGAACCAGTTGAAGCCACGATGGATGGCGGCGAGCCGCGTAACGCCCGCCGCGCCCAACCGCTCGATGGCACCGATCCACAATTGCAGGTCGGGGTTTATCGGGTTCTTCACGAAAACGGGCACATCCACCCCGCGCAACGCATCGGCCAGGCCCTGCACACTGAAGGGGTTGGGCGTGGTGCGCGCGCCGATCCACAGCATGTCGATGCCCGCTTTCAAGGCCGCTTCCACATGCTCTGGAGTGGCCACTTCGATCATCGTCAACAGACCGGTCTCGTCCTTCACGCGCTTCATCCAGGCTAACGCCTCATCACCCGCGCCCTCGAAACCGCCGGGCCGTGTGCGTGGCTTCCACACCCCTGCGCGGAACGCCTTCACCTGCGGTGCATGTTCTACGATCCCGCGTGCGGTGTCCAACAGTTGCTCTTCGCTCTCGGCACTGCACGGCCCGGCGATCAATAGCGGCCGTTCCAGACCCAGCCGCCATTGGGCGAAGGGCAGGGCGGACAAGGCGCTGTGTTGTACCACGCGGTGAAATTACGACCTCACCCCCAGCCCCTCTCCCGAGGAGAGAGGAGCCGACCTAGTCGTTATCCTCCTCGTCCTTCTCTTCTTCGGTCTTCACGCGGAGTTCGCGGCCTTCGGCGTCGAACTGGATCGCCCTTCGTTCCTTCCCTTTCAGCAGTTCCACTTCGTAGCAGGGATCGCGGTCGGCTTCTTCCACCAGCTCCGCCTCCCCTGTGCGTTCGTCCGCGTGGAACTTGGCGAGGGTGCGTTTCACCGCATCGGGCAAAGCGTCCGGCTCCACGCGTGTTGCGGTGCGCATCCAGTTGCCGAGCGCATCGAAAAGCCCGGAGCACTTTTTCGTGTGATCGCGAAAATCAGCGGCGTATTCGGTGCCACCGGCGATGCGCCAGCTCACCTTCTTCACGTCGGGAAAATGCGCAGTGAAAGTGCTCTTCACTGCCGCAGGCACCTGTTCGGCGGCGATGCGCTGCGGCTGTGCGGACGCGCATGTGCAGCCCGCCGCCACCAGAAGAACGAAGATCAAGCGCGTGTATCGCATGGACGTGCGTTGTGCAAAGCCGCTACCACTTCAGGGCCACCTTCCCGATGGAGTAGCCGCTTTCGAGCAGCATCTGCGCATCGGCGAGCGCGGCTATGGGGAAGAGCGGATGAGCGTGCGGCTTCAGCCAGCCCTCGGTGGCCGCTTTCACCGTGCCGCGCAGGCATTCGGCCAGCAGTTCCGGTTTCTGCTCACTGATGCGCAGCATGTTAACGCCGATAAGGCTCTTGCTGCGCATCATCAGGACGATGGGGATCACCAGGCCCATGTCCCACACGAATTTCAGGGAGCTGAAAATGCCGCTGCCGCCGCCGCTCCGTTCGGCACCACCATAAAGCACCAGCGCGCCACCACTGCCGAGCAGTTCGCTATCCTTCTTGAAACTGGTGCCGCCCACCGCGTTGAAGGAAACATCGATGCGCTCCTCTTTCAGCATCCCGTTCACATGCCGTGCATAGTCGCCTTGCGCGCGATCGATCACGTGCTGCGCGCCGATGGTCTTCAAGAAGTTCATCTTTTCCGACCCGCTCGCCACGGCGAACACCTCGCAGCCCTGGTGTACCGCGAGCTGCACCAACAACTGCCCCACGCCGCCCGCAGCGCTGTGTACCAGCACGCGCTGGCCCGCGCGCAATGGCGCGGCGATCATGGCCATGTACCAGGCCGTACACCCTTGGGTGGCCAAAGCCAGGGCTTCGCCGATGCCCAACGCGTCCGGCACCTGCACCACCGCGCGATGGTCGGTGACCGCCAGCTCCGCATACCCACCGAAGCGCGTAACGCCCACTACGCGCTGGCCGAGAAGTTCCGCCGGAACGCCTGGGCCGCAACGCTCCACACGCCCGACCACTTCATAACCGATCACACAGGGAGGCGGAGGCGCATCGCGATACAGGCCCTTGCGCGCCATCACGTCGGCGAAGTTCAAGCCGAAGCCCTCGCTGCGGATGAGCACCTGCCCCTTGCTTGGAACTGGATCCGGCAGTTCACGTAATGCGAACGCGCTCTGCGCAGCGCCGTGCTTTACCAGTACCCATGCTTTCATCAGGGGGTGAAGGTCGGGGTAGTTCGCGTCGTGAATGTGAAGGCACCTTATCAACGCGAAAAGCCCCCCGAAGTGTCGAGGGGCTTTCGCGTTGAAGGTGTGCGTTGGTCAGGCCGCGAGGCTTACCGCGATCTGGCTCATGGCTCCTACCTCGTTGCGCGGCCCGAGGGCGTTCACGCGGAAGGAGTTGCTTGAACCACTCTTCAGGTTCACTGCTTTGAACTGGTGCTGGCTGGTCATCGTGAGCACCTGCCAGTTGGCTTCTACACTGGTATCGCCCGTGCAGATGCTCAACACATAGATGCGTGACCCACGAACACCGCCCCAGCGAACGTTCACCTGGCCCTTCGTGTTGCCCATACTCGCCCGGATGTACTTCGGCGCTTCGAGCACGACGATGGGTTCCGGATGTTTGCTGAGCTCGTAGCCGCTGCTTTCCAGCTTCGTGGCATCCCCACCACACTCCGAGCGTACGTAATCTGCCAGCTTCGCCAGCATGTCCTGCGTTTCCTTCACTACGTCGTTCCGGTGAAGGCGTGATTGACGGCTGCCGTTGATCGCGTCCTCGATCGCGTTCTTCAGCTTGGCCTCCTGTGCTTGTAACTGCGCTATCGTGTAGAACGGTGTAGCGAAGTTGATGTTCCCGATAAGTTTTGCGATCACGTTGAAGAGCAACGCCAGCAAGGTAACGGGGGTGTACCTTTTCTTGTTGAAATTGATATTGGCCATCTTGTGTTCTGGGCGTTTGTCCGGTACCCTACCGGTTATGTTTAAGATGGCCCTGTAACGCCAGGTTGTTGGATAAGGTTACAACCGATCCGTAATGGTATCATGGCACGGCATGGTATACCTCATACATCATTAGTGGTATCAAGGGGTTCGTAGATGTTGAACATGGCTGGGATGCGTCGTTGAAAAGGATCATGAACACGGTATATGGATCGTATTTGTGACAGAACGTTTGGATGCTGTTTAAAACGAGTGCCGGATAGCCTTGGACCAGCAGCTCGGAGACAGCAACAAACACGCTCATACTGGACTATGTTTCGGATGTACGCTGGATATGTGCTTATCTTCCCAAAAAACGAACCAATGCCCGCACATAGTAAATCATTCACGGACAGCCTAATAACGCCTCACTCCCCTATGGGAGGTAGGTCACTCCCCTATGGGAGGTAGGTCACTCCCATATGGGAGTTAGGTCACTCCCCTATGGCAGGAAGGTC
>JANMKC010000448.1:0-18958 GCA_031371785.1 Flavobacteriales bacterium
GGTGTCCTCACCGAAGGTCAGCAGCAGCGGTTCCTTTTCAAAAAAGCGCGGCGAAGTTGTCGCGGATGATGATGCGGCCATCGACCTGTTCGTCCGTCGCGTATTCAACGGGCACTTCGGTCACCTTCAGGCAGCTCTTGGCGCTCTGGCTGTAGAGGTGGCTGCCGTAGCGCTCCGCATTGAGAGACATGGCGTTGTCGATCCATGCGCGTAGAGTCGCACAGGCGTCCTCGCCGGTGGCTGCATTCACAGGCGAGGACGCCTGTGCGACAATCAATGCTCTTCGCGCGGCGCTCACTACTTCCTTGCGGCCGGGCGCCATTTCGGAGCGGAGTTCCGACGCGAGCGTTGATAGTTGTTGCCCCGGCGAAGGCCTGGGGCTGGTTGTTTGGCTGACGACGGCCTCGATCAAACCGAGTACTTCATCACGCTCCGCTTTGATCTCCGATTGAAAAGCGGCCCACGCGGCTTTCTGCGCAGCGCGTGCATCGGTCTTCGCTTTCGCATCGAGCGCGTCGAGCTCTTCCACCGAAGCGATGGACGTTCCGCCCGGCTTGAAGTTCAGGATCCACTCGCGGAACTTCACGTTGCAGTCATACACCTTGTACCACTCCAGCAGTGGCACTTCCTCTTTCGGATTGCCGTCCTTGTCGCGGATCCAATCGGTGACACTGTTCTTGTAACGCTCATGGCTGCCGCTGGTGCTGTGGCCCTGCGGCTGCGTCATCTCCTCCACATGGATCAGGCAGGGCACATGCTCCTCGCGGCATTGCGCGATGGCCTGCTCATAAGTCTTGTTCAGGTGCGCATAATCCCAGCCTTTCGTTCGATGGATGCGCATGCCGTTGGTGCCTTCCTCTTTCTCAAAACCAGCGAGCGCCTTGCTAATGCTGCCTTTCGTGGTCTGGTAATCCTTGCTCACGCTGATGCCCCAGCCATCGTCCCACACGCTCATCGCCAGCGGCACTTGCAGCACGCACGCGGCGTTCATCGTTTCCCAAAAAGGTCCTTCGCTGGTGCTCGCATCGCCGATGGTCCCGAAGGCGACCTCATTGCCCTTGTCGCTGAACTTCGTGTAGCCGTGCAAGGCTTCGTTGTTGCGGAACATCTTGCTCGCCTGCGCGAGGCCGAGCAGTCGCGGCATCTGGCCTGCGGTGGGGGAGATGTCCGCCGATGAGTTCGGCTGAGCCATCAGGTCCTTCCACTCGCCATTGTCATCGAGCGAGCGCGTGGCGAAGTGCCCGTTCATGCTGCGACCGGCGCTGCTGGGATCGGCATTCACGTCGGCGTGCGCATAGAGCTGCGCGAACCATTGCTGCACGGTGAGCTCGCCGATGGCGAACATGAAGGTCATGTCGCGGTAGTAGCCGCTGCGCCAATCGCCGTTGCGGAACTGCTTGGCCATGCATACCTGCGCGAGTTCCTTGCCATCGCCGAAGATCCCGAACTTGGCTTTGCCGCCGAGCACTTCCTTGCGCCCGATCAAACTCGCCTCGCGACTGGTGACGCAGAGCTCGTAATCGCGCAGGAGTTCCTCCTTCAGTTCGTCCAGCGTGATGGCTGCTCCGATGCCTATCGGGGCGGGAGCGGTGGCGGTCTTGGTGCGGGCGGAACGCCCCGAGTTGTCGGTGGGCATGGGAAAACGCGTACGTCGCGAAAGTAGGCTGCGGGGCGCATCGGGCATGGGTTGTTCGTGCCAAGTATCCATAGATCCACAGCCGGTCCGGGTCCGTATGTGACAACGCATGTGTCTGGCCTCGCGTAGTTCGCAACTGTTGATGTGGTTGTTCTTCTTGACAGTGGACCTGCATGTGTTCGCGCAAGCAGCACCACCAGCACCTCCTTCTTTCACCTTCCGCTACGAGAACGATTTCTTCAGCGCGACGGACAAGTACTACACGCAGGGTGTGCTGCTCGAATACAGTGCGTCATTCATCAAGGCTTCACCTGCGACGCGGCTGTTGCTGAGGCTCCGCGATGGGCAAGAGCGCCATTCGTTTTTCGCGGAACAGAACTGTTTCACGCCGAGCAGCATCCGTCGGGATACCATCCTCACCGGCGATCATCCCTTCGCTGCCGCGCTTTTCGTGGGCCAACGCTTGGTGAGCGCGGACCCTGTTCGTGGGATCAAATTGACGAGCACGTTGGAACTCGGAGCAATGGGTCCGTGCGCCATCTGCGCGGAGGAGCAGCGGGGTATCCATCGTGCATTGCACAATATTGAACCACTGGGCTGGCAGTTCCAGGTGGCCGGCGATGTGATCGTGAACTACGATGTGGAAGTACAGAAGCGATTGTTCCGGCTTCCGTTCGCGGAAGCAAGCGTGGGTGCCAGCACCGAACTTGGGACATACCGCACCAACGTGGTGCTGGACGGCGACTTGGAACTGGGCCACTTCGACTCCGGCTTCGATGGACGTACACCAGGAAAAGGTTTTCGCGCGAGCGCTTTCTTGAACGGAAGAGTGAAAGCGGTTGGATACGATGCCTCACTGCAAGGTGGCATTCTCAACAGCGATAGTCCGTATGTGCTTTCAGCGGGATCGATCGAACGAGCGGTCCTTGTTGGCGGCGGCGGTGTGCGTTTCGGATATCATCGGTTGTCGCTCGACTATTCAAGGACGTTCACCACGCGCGAGTTCGCTGGCGGAACGGATCACGGTTGGGGAACGCTCTTCGTCCAGATCCGTTTGTGATGAACGCACATCGTGGCACGTTCATCTTTGCCGCAGATGTCCATCGCTCCGCCATCCCGCTTGAAGGTCTACCTCGCCTTCACCACGATCTACTTGGTCTGGGGCTCCACCTACTACTTCATTCGCGAGGCGCTCGATGGCTTCCCGCCCTTCATGCTCGGCGGTTTGCGCTTCGCCACCGCCGCTGTACTGATGCTTGGCTGGTGCACCGCGTCGGGACAAAACATCCGTCCAGGCCCCGACCTGAAGAACGCCGCGATCGTGGGCGTGCTGCTGTTGTACATCGGCAACGGCGTGGTGGTGTGGACCGAGCAGACGATCCCCAGCAGCGTGGTGGCCATCATGATCGCTTCGGCACCGCTCTGGTTCGTGATCCTCGACCGGCCGAATTGGGGCGTGAACTTCCGCGACCGATCCACCATGTTCGGTGTGCTCGCCGGGTTCAGTGGTGTGATCCTGTTGTTCAGTGAGAAGATCATCGCGCAGTTCAGCACCTCGGGACTATCTCCCGAAATAGCCGCCCTGCTGTTGCTCATTGTCTGCGAGATCGCATGGACGGGCGGTTCCATATTCGCGAAACTGCGGCCACCGACCGTGCCCGCCGCGGTGAATACCGGCTGGCAGATGATGGCCGGTGGCCTGTGTTTCCTGCTCACCAGCGTAGGCCGCGGCGAATGGTCGGCGATGTATTGGTCGGCGGTGCCGCTGCATTCATGGTTCGCGCTGGGTTATCTGATGCTCATCGGATCCATTCTCGCATACAGTGCCTATGTATGGCTGCTGAAAGTGAGGCCCGCGATCCAGGTGAGCACGTATGCCTATGTGAATCCCGTGGTGGCCGTGCTGCTCGGTGTGTACCTTGGAAGCGAACGCATCGGCATCCGCGAGATCACCGGGCTGGTGGTCATCCTCGGCGGTGTGCTGCTGATCAACCTGACGAAGTTCCGCAAACGCAGGGACGGTTCATTGAGCAACTAGTGGAACACGGATTGCGCGATCGGGTCCATACCTGAACCTGCTCCACCATGAAAGATCCGAAGACAAGTCACCTCCTCAATTCACTGTTGAAATGCGCTTCCGAGTGCTGGTCCTGCGCCACTGACTGCCTGCATGAGCCGCATGTGCAGCACATGACGGAGTGCATCCAGGCGGATCTGGATTGCGCCGACTTCTGTTTGACCACCGCACGGTCCGTTGCGCGGGGTTCCCAACATGTGGAACAATTGCTACAACAGTGTGCTGCGTTCTGCAAAGCCTGTGAAGCGATATGTCGCACGCACCCGGAAGAACATTGCCAGCGCTGCGCGGAGATCTGCCTGGAGTGCATGGACGCCTGTTTGAAATATCCGCAGGTGGTCACCTTGGTCCCTTTATCAACCCCCGACCTCACGCCCACGCCGGCTTCGGCAAGCTGAACATGAGAACGATCGTCCTTCTCCTTTCGCTGACCATCATCACGCTTGGCATCGCCAGCGCCCAATCACTCCCATCGAGCGGTAAGGAACCCTCATGGGTGATGATCAACGACAGCATCGTGGGCGAGCTGGTCCTCACCCTTGATCAACGTGATCGGCTTCAGCGGCTGGAGAACCGCTACCAGGATGAATACGATAGAGCCCTGGCGGAGGACACATTGACGGCCGGGGAGCGGGCGATCCGCTTACGGTTGTTGTCGGACGCGCGCCAAAAGGAGATCGGAACGATCATGACGGGGAAGCAATACGGGCAATGGCTCGGTCTGCTCAAGCGGCACGAAGAAGCCGAGGAACGGAAGGCCGCGTTGAAGAAGTGACGACGTGGATCACTTCTCGAACACCAAGCTCTCCGCCTTCGCGCCGAGCGACAACAGCATACCGTTGATGTCCTTCACGAAATCGGTCGGCCCGCAGACGTAGAACCGCTGGTCGAAATCCTGCACGAGCGTGATCATCGTCTCGCGATCGATCCGGCGCTCTTTGAAGCCGATCACGTTCTGACGGGTGAAGATCTTCAGGAAGTTCTTGCCGAGCATCTTGGTGAACTCCTCATCCAGGATCACGTCCGTGGCCGTCTTGTTCGAACAGACCAGGGTGTTGCCTTTCATATCCCCCTTGTGGTGCAGGTCGCGCAGGATGGCGATGAAGGGTGTGACGCCCGCACCACCGGCGAAGAAGAAGCCGGGGCCTGTGTACTGGATGGTGCCGAACACATCATGCAGCAGCAGTTCCGCACCCGCGTGCAGGAGGCCGAGCTTTTTCGTCACGCCATCATGATCGTCGTAGATCTTGATGATGAACTCCAGCCGCTTCCCGGTGGGCAATGAGGTGAAGGTGAAGGGCCGCAACTGGTCCGCCAGTTCCGGTGTGTTGATCGACACATCCGTGGCCTGGCCTGGAACGAAGTGGTAGCCTGCGGGCTTCTCCACCACGAAGCGCTTCACATCGGGCGTGATGAATTCCGTAGAGAGGATCTTGGCGATCTGTGCGGGCATGGGAATGGGGCCGGCCAAGGTAGGCTGGTGACTTGCGAGGCTGCCGAAGCTGGACACGTCGCCCACCACGGGAACTGACGTTCGTCAGGCGCTTGCCCCGGACTTGAAATACAACTGCAGCAGGGTCGCCATGCCCATCGCGATCACCAGTCCGAGCACGAGGATGCGGAACGCTCGCTGCGGCACCCGCACTAGAAGCCAGCGGCCGACCCATGACCCGCACACGCTCACGACGAGAAGTGCGGGCAGATAGTAAAGGATGTCCGCCCGCATGTAGCCCTGTTCGGCATAGATCACCGCGCGGCTCGAATCCACGCCAAGATCGATCCACGCGCTGGTGCTCACAAAGGCGAGTTTTTCCAGATCGAACGCCGCCAACGTGACGCCGCGAATGGCGCCACCCGTGCCGGTGAGCCCCGCCACAAGACCCGAAAGCGCGCCGCCGAACGCAGCGCTGCCATCGGACGCACGGAACTTGAACCGCGGGAACGACAGCAGGCCGATGCCGAGCAGCACGAGCACGATGCTCATCGCGATCACGATGCCGGGTCCGCTGATGTAAAGCGTCGCACGCGCACCGATCACTACGCCGATGATCGCCGGAATGCCCAGCCACAACAACAAACGCCGCGATACGCCGGTGCGGAAGAACCAGATCTTGGCCAGGTTGCTGAACACATGCAGCGTGGCGGTGAGACCCAGCGCCTGATCGAACGGCATGAACCAGCTCATCAGCGGCATCACCAGCATCGACGAGCCGAAGCCACCGATGGTGCCGAGGATCTCGGCGATCAGGAGAAGGGCGAACAACAGCGCAAGGGTCATGGCAGCGAGCGGCCGAAAGGAGCGAGGGAAGATGTTCGCGGTGGTGCGGGCCGTTCCTGACGAATGTCTCCTTTTTGGCTGACGTTGCTTCTGGCGGCGGAATACGCATCTGACCACTTTCGCCCTCGTGGACGCATCGCATACACATGATGATCCTCGCATGGTCGCTCCTCCTGCTCGTGGCGGGGATCGCTTGGTTGCTGCTCACGCCGGGCTGTTTCTCCAGCTCATGATAGTTGCACAGCCCACTTTCATTCAACAGATCGCACACTACCTCGCACCCATTGCAACAGAGATCCTTGCCGTCATGCAGGGGGTGTTCCTCCGTGCAGGGATCCCCGCAGTGATAGCAGGTGATCATTGTCGGTTCCTTCACGGACATGTGGGCGAAACTGGCGCTATGCCCTTTCGGTCGGAACTGGCGCATGCCAGTCAGCGTGGATCAACCGCACGGGAGATGGAAGGATCCATAACTTGCCGGAGCACACCGATCCCACACGCATGGCGAAGAAGAAAGAGATCTCCCTCGATGACCAACTCGAGCGTGTGAAGCGCTACCTCATCGGCATTTGGTTGTTCCGCGAACCCAACAAGAAGCCGAAGTGGTGCGGCACCTTCGCCTACCGGGGCCACTATTACGATGTGAGCGGCCGCAAGGACGCGATGAGCGCGGCGAAAGCGGTGGAGAAGGCCGTGAAGGACCTGGCCCGGAAAAAGAAGAAGCGGAAGCGCTGAGCTACGATCGACCCGCAAGCCGTGGATCCTGGTCCCACATGCGCGCGGCTAACTTGGCACCCATGCGCAGGGATACCACACCGCACATCCTGAACACGAGCAGCAACCTGCTCGGTTTTTGCCTCATCGTCATGACCTCCCTGCGCCTTTCCGACAAGGCGGAAACCACCTTTCTGGATGAACTCACTGGCGCAGCGTCCGTGCTGCTGATGGCGAGTTGCGCGCTTTCCTTCCTGAGCATGCGCAGCCGGAACGAAGCCCGCAGCGAACGATTGGAGAACAAGGCCGACATCGTTTTCATCGCCGCACTTACCCTGGTCTTCGCCACCATCGTGCTCGTCGCTTTCCACTTCATGGCGTGAGCGAAGGGCCGCTCTGTGGTCCCTCAGTTCCCGGCCGAAGCAAGTACGCCGCACAAGTGCCAGAGCAGGCGTGCGCCCACGTTCGCGTCCCATTCGTTCTTGTGTCCCGGTGACACCTCCACGAGATCGAAACCGATGATCTTCCGGCCGCTCGCCGCGAGCCGCGATAGCAGATAGGTCGCTTCCTCGTAAGCGAGCCCCCCCGGTACCGGTGTACCGGTGTGCGGACAGAGCGTGGGATCCAGCCCGTCGATGTCGAAGCTGATATGCACATTCTCCGGCAACGCGGCAATGATCGCGTCGCATTGCTCCTTCCACGTCACGCCTTCGAACTGCTGCCTTCGGATGTCCGCGCTGCGGGCGACGTTGATGCGATCTCCTTCCTTGATGATCACCTCGTTCTCTTCCGCGCAGAAGTCGCGGATGCCCACCTGCACGAGCTTCACCAGCGGCTTCGATCCGAGCGCGTTGTACATGATGCTCGCATGCGAATACGTGAAGCCTTCGTAGGCCTTGCGCAGGTCCATGTGCGCGTCGATGTGCAGGATCCCGAATTTCTTGTAGCGTTTCGCCAGCGCGCGGAAGAAGCCTAACGGTGTGCTGTGATCACCGCCCACAAGGCCCACGAGCTTGCCTTCGTCGAGCCAATGCCCGCAGCGGGCTTCCACCCACTGGTTCATCACAGCGCATTCCGCGTTGATGAGCTTGATCGCCTTCGCTGCGCGTACCTCATCCTTCGTGGTCCCACCCTCGGTGAGGAGATCGATCACGTGCTTCGCGTGCTTCTTCAGCGCGTCGCTCTGCTGCAAAAGCGCCTTTGGCATTTCGTCCATCGCGATGCCGCGCTTCCAGAGCGTGGGGAATTCCGGATGGAAGAGATCCACCTGGAAGCTCGCATCGAACATGGCCTTCGGCCCGTGCGAGGTTCCACCGCCGTAGCTCGTGGTCACTTCCCATGGAACGGGAAGCAGCACGATATCCGCTTCCGCACAAGTAAAAGGCAGCCCGTATATCTGCGCGTTGGCATCGCCCGGAGAGTTCGGGTCGAAGGACTTGATCTTTGAACTCTTGGACATGTGTTCGTGGGAGCTTGACGCTACGAAGTTCGCACGTGGATCGAGGTTGCGCGCATTTGCTGCCAACTGCACTTGCTCCTGCCGACTGGGATCACGGCCGCATGATCAACGTGCTCGGCGCGTGCGCGAGCCAGGGGCTCTGCTTTTCCACGCTGCGTTTCCAGCTCTCCAAACTGATGAGCATGAGGTCCTGGTCGGTGGGGAAGGTGTGGTCCACGTCATGCGTCTGTCGCAGTATCAGACGGTCAGCGCCGGCCTGCTCCAGCGCGCGGATAGTGGCGAGCATCTCCGGGCTCTGGTGGAACACATCGGCCACATCGAGCAGGGTAACGCGCGCGCCCTGGTTGTGTACGAGCTTCTGCGCGTAGGTGAGCAGGAAGCTGTCGCTCAGGGTGAACAAGGGCACCACGATGTGCTCCAGCTTTTCCAGGTTCTTCTCCACGTAGATACCGATGGGGATGCGCGCGTCGCGAAGGATCTGTCGCACGCGATCCTCGAAATCCGTTCGCTCGAACAAGTTCTCTTTTCCGATCAATGAGTCGAACAGTCGCTCCGGATTGATGATGCGGCTGGTGATGCCGACCATGCGACCGAGCACCGTTCCATGGTAGATGCTACGGCCCACTCCGACGATGGCCATATCGTAGAACCCGTTGTTGGCGGTGCTCACCACGTCCTTGTCGATGTCGTTGCTGGCCTTGAAGATGGTGTCGAGCCGCATCCCCTCGTGCATGGCTTCCTTGCGGATGGGCCCGAAACTCTCCCGCTCGCGCACCGCTGTGTTGAAGGGGTTCAGCTCGTTGCTCGGGCTCAGGTGCAGCGCGGTGATGCCCGCGTTCTCATTGCTCTTCACGAACGCGTTCGCCACGCGCACCATGTTGCGCCCGCGTTCAGGATCACCAAAGGGAACAAGCACCTTGAACTTGCGCGCTTCGATGATGCGCGCTTCATCCGGTGCTTGCACGGGTTCCGGCAAGAAGCGGTCGATCAAGCTGAGGGCCGGTCCTGTCATGAAGGTGGTGACCAGCGCCATGATCACCATCATCGCGAAGATCTGCGGGTTCAGCACGCCGAGGTCGTAGCCGATGTTCAGCACGATCAGTTCCATCAGGCCGCGCGTGTTCATCAACGCTCCAAGCATCAGGCTTTCGCGCCAGCTGTTGCCCACGAGCTTCGCGGGCAACGCGCTGCCGAGGAATTTTCCGGCCACGGCCACGGCCACGATCACCCCGCACCACTTCCACAGCCCGGGGTCGTTCAACAGGCCGATCTCCGTGCGCAGACCGGTGAAGACAAAGAACAGCGGCAGGAGCAGGACCAGTGCGACATCCTCCACTTTGTCGATGAAGATGTTTCGGAACCGCACGTTCGCCGGCATGATCACTCCCGCGATGAAGGCGCCGAACAGGGCGTGTATGCCGATCACTTCAGTAGCATAGGCTGAGAGCAGCAGGATCAGGAAGAACACCGCCACCACGGGTTTGCTCAGGCTTTCGCGGTCCGCATAGATGTCGCCGAGCTTCTTCAGGAAGGGACGCACAAGGCCGAGCATGACCACCATGTACACGATGGCCAGCGCGATGGTCCACACGGAGTTCACCACGCTGCCGGCTTTCACGATGGCGATCACGGCGGCGAGCATGCACCACGCGGTGATGTCGTCCACCGCCGCGCACGTGATGGCCACGCCACCGATGCGCGTGCGACTGAGCCCGCGTTCCTGCACGATGCGCGCGAGCACCGGGAACGCGGTGATGCTCATCGCGATGCCCATGAACAGCGCGAAGGGGAGGAAGCCGATGCCGACAGGAACGAATTTCCCATAGAGGAAATAGCTGAGGCCAACACCCATGGAGAACGGGAACACAATGCTCGCATGGCTCACCAGCAGCGCTTCCTTCGCGCGGTTGCGCAGCACGTTCAGGTCCAGTTCCATGCCCACGACGAACATGAAAAGGATCAGGCCGATCTGCGAGAGGAACTGCAGGTTGCCCAAGGAGGCCGTAGGAAAGAGGAAGCTGGAGTAGCTTGGGAAGTAGTGTGCGAGGAAGGAGGGACCCAGGAATATCCCGGCCGCGATCTCACCGATCACCGTGGGCAGCCCGAATTTGCCGCATACGAAACCGAACACCCGCGCGGTGATGATGATGGTGAGGATCTGCAAGAGCAGCTTCGCCAACGGGTGCGTGAGGTTCTCGCGGTAGGTCTGCTTGAATTGCTCCCAGTAGCCGGTGTCCGCGAGTTTCGCGCCCACTTCATGCGCCGGTTCCAGCAGCACGCCGCGCTGCATGAAGAGCAGGATGAAGCCCAAGCCAATGGCCATCACCAGCAGGTACAGCAACCATTGACGTTGTCGGAACATGCGTTGCGCGCCGAAGCCTGTTGTGCGGTGGCGACGTGCGGCAAGATAGCAGCGCGCGTATGTGCCCTGCGTGAAGTACGATCGAAGTGAACGCGATGCGGCCCCGGAGACCCCGGAACAATGTCCGGGGGTCCGGGGCCGCTGCTACCGGTGCGTGCTGACCCCTCGTTGCGCTACCGGCGGAAATACTACAGTGAAACGATCGCGTTCAGCATCCCGAAGAGGTTCGGCAGTTGGACGCTTTCGGACGGTGTTGCGGTTACAGGGGTTCTTGCCGACACCGTGCGTTGCTTTCCTTTCGCGCTGTTCGTTGGTGGTCCTGGCCAGACAGTGGCGGCCACAGGGCTGTGCTTCACGGAGTCCGACGGAACCGTGTCCTTCTCGTCATCGTGTTTGCGCTTGTGATGTTCCCTCGGTGCGTTCAGGTCCTCCAGACCTTCAGGTGTCATCGTCCATTTACGGTCCACCATGTCCGCGTCGTAGGTGTTGGTCACGTTGTGGATGTCGTCCAGTATCGGGGCGGAGCCTTTTCGCAGGTACACCGACTTGCCGATCGGCACTTGCAGTGTGAAGCGCACGTATTGCGCGCGCAGCTTGTCGCTATCGGGCCAACTGAGCCAAGGTGAGATCAGCAGGACATCGCCGTTCTGCACATAGCTGTAATGGATACGTTCGGCGCGAACGCTGGCCACCTTCGTGGAATGCGCGCGCGCTTCGCGCATCACCAACAAATGGTAGAGGCTGTCCGGGCTCTGCTCCACGTCGCACTCGCCCCATGCGCCACTGATCGCACCGTTCTGAACATGCAGGCCGTCGAAGTCCCGGTCCCAGCGATCGTTGTTGTCGGACATTTCCGCGCTCCACGTGCTATCGGGATCGGCAAGTGCATCCAAGTAGAGCACGTCGCCGAACGGCTGTTGGATCTTCTCTTCGATGCGCACCTTGTTACCGTGCCGGAGATCCATTCCGAGGCCCATGCCGACAAGCACTGTGGGAACGATCGCACTGAACCAGAGGATCGCCAAGGTCCAACCGAGCCAGCGCGGGGTGCGGGAGTTGATGAGCAACCGGAAACCCGCGAGGAAGAGCGCGATGATCGGCACCAACAGCAGGATCACCACGCCGATGCCGAACCACAACGCGTGTGCTGAAGAAGCGAACAGCAAGCCCCCGAGATCGAGGAGCCCGAGATCATCACTGCTCCACGTGGCGCTCCAGAGCGACCATGTTCCGCCAACTACACCGGTGATGAGTCCGAGCATGAGGCTGAAAGCGATGAGGATGATGACCACGCCGATCAACTTGCCCAGCACGCTCGCGGCACCGCGCCCCGCACGTTCAGCGGTGTGCGCCGCTTCGTTGCTCCATTGTTTCGCTTTCGGCGCCCAGTCCTTTCCAAGGTCTTTCGCTTCGTTGGCCACGCGCTGGCCGCCTTGCTTGAATTTCTCAGCGCCCTCCTCGAACACGCGCTTGATGTTCTCCACGGTCACGGGCTCACCACGCATCTCGAGTTTTTCGGCCGCGGTCTCGGCTTTCGGGACCAGGATCCACATCAGGATATAGATCGGTATCAACGAGCCCACGCTGAAGTAGAAGAGGACGATCAAGGCGATGCGGAGCCATATCGGGTCCATGCCGATGTAGTGGCCCAGGCCGCTCAGTACGCCGCCCACCCACTTGTCTTCCGGATCGCGGAACAGGCGCTTGTGCTTGCGCGGCAGTGGTGGTAGTGGTGGAGTTCTATCAGGCTGCTCCGTGCCTTCGCTGTCACCGGCGAAATCCTCCGGTCGCCCCATCACGCCTTGGACCTGCTGCACGTCGGCGAGCGTAACCACGTCGCGGCCTTTCAGCAGGTCCGTGAAAAGTTCGGCCACGCGCGACTCGATGTCGGCCATGATCTCTTCGGCACTGGCGCTTCCGCTGAAGTTGGCACGGATGCCCGCCAAGTAGCGTTGCAATTGCTCGTAGGCGTCCTCTTCGATATGGAACACCGTACCGGCGATGTTGGCGGTGACTGTCTTCTTCATGATCAGGGGTTGTTGCGGGTGGTCTTCTTCACGGCTTGTGCGAGTTCATCCCAGGTGTCGTCCAGTTCCTTCAGGAATTTCCGGCCCACGGGTGTCAGCGTATAGTACTTGCGCGGCGGGCCGCTGCGGCTTTCCTCCCAGCGGTAGGTGAGGTAGCCCGCGTCCTTCAGCCGGGTGAGCAGCGGGTAGAGCGTGCCTTCCACCACGATCAGCTTCGCGTCCTTCAGCTTGGCGATCACGTCGCTCGGGTACATCTCGCCCGCGCTGAGCAATGAGAGGATGCAGTACTCCAGCACGCCCTTGCGCATCTGTGCTTTGGTGTTCTCGACGTTCATGGCATCCGGTAGTTGACGACGCAAAGTAAAGGGGTTTGCTTGGTACTATGCAACACAAAGTACCTGTTTATGATGAATGGCGACCGGATAGGGACGGGCGGAGTTGCGTATACCAACAACAGGTCTCGTCCCGGAAGCGCACGGGATGGGGCTTTGCGCGTGGGGCGATGTCCGGGACCTCTGTTGACGATGGTCACCAACGTTTGCTCCGCGGAGATCCCGGACAAACCTCCCACGCGCATGGCCCGTGCGTTGTTGGTTTTCCGGGAGGGAAAAAGAAAAGCCCCCTTGCGGAGGCTTCCCTTGAAGAAGGTGGTGCGGATCAATCCAGCGCGATGCGGCGGGTGATGCTTCGGTCGTTGAAGCGGATGGTGATGAAGTACGCGCCCGCTTGCAGGCCGGTGCGGTCCACGATGAAGCTACGGCCCTGTACACCTTCGTTGCGCACGCTGCGACCGGTGGCGTCGAAGATCGTGTACGAGCGCATGTCCACCTTGTCGCTGCTCACATGCAGGACATCATGCACGGGGTTCGGATTCAGCGCGAGGCCGATGTCGGCACCGGCTTCATCGATACCCACCCAGAAGCCGGAGCAAACGCAATCGGTGCCGTACGTATCGTTGAACGTGTTCACACTGCCATCATCGCAGGCTGTTCCTGGCAGCGAAGTGCCACCGATCACACCGAGACAGTCGATCACTTCGCCAACACAGACGCACGCCGGTGTCCAATGGTCGTTGCCTGTATTCGCATTGCTGTCGTCGCAGGGTGTGCCGGGAAGTGCGTTGCCGCCTACGTTGCCTTGGCAATCCGGTGCGATCACCATGCAGTTCTGCAGGTTCAGCGCGGCCACGATGCGCGGGTTCACATAACCCATGGCCGTGTCGATGTATGCGCGGCCCTTCATTGCGCTGCTGTTCGGGTTGCTCGCGAGGCTCGCCGTGTTCGCGGTGATGTCCGGTGCCACCACGATGGTCTGCGCGATGGCGCTGTTCGGATCCCACCATTGCCACGGACTTGCTTCTTCCATCGTACCAGGTACCAGGAACGGCCAATCGGTCGTCACCAGCGGGAAGAGTCCTTCCACACCTGTGTTGATGGTCACGCTGGAGCCACTGTGTACTTGAGTGGTCCCATAGAGAGAGCGCGCGCGGTCCGTATAGGGGTCGCCATCGGGCAGGCCCGCGAACGAGGCATTGTTGCCGTACTGGTTCACCAACTGCATGAAGAGGTTGCTGCCTTGCACGGGCACGACCTGTTCGCCCGTGGTAGGCACGATCACGATGCCTTCAGTAAAGGGCGCGAAGGGATCGAAGGTGGTGTGAAGGGCCACCATCGGCACATCGCCGGGCGCGAGCCAGCTCGTGTCGGCCAAGGCACCGCCTTCGTTCACGCAGAAGCTGGTGTGGCTGTCGAATCCATTGGGACGATAGAGGCAGAGCTGGCCACCGAAACCTTCGATATTGCCGACCACTGTACTGTCCACATAGCTGACATCCAAGACGAACGGATCGGGACGGAATTTCTCGATGTACAGTTCCGAAGGGTGGTCCAGCGTGGAAGCGGCCAGCGAGATGTAGCCACCGGTGCCTTCACCGAAGAGGATGATCCTGCTCGGATCGATATGCAATGCATTGTTGCCTGCTGCCTCCTGCTTGAGGGAGCGAACGCACTGCTTCACGTCGTGGATGGCGCGGTAGATCGCATTGAGCAAGGTGCCCCGGCGGATCTCCGGGGTGGTGCCGAGCGGGTTCCAACCCAGGCGGTAGTCGATGCTGATCGCCACATAGCCGCGACGCGCCATGCTCCGGCATACTTCAACAGCGCTGCTGTCGGTCTTGGTGCCGCAGGGGCTGCCGTTCAGGGGCGGGGGCAACGCATTGCCCGTGTGGATGAAGATGACCACCGGCCGAGCCGTCTCACAATCAATGAACGGATGCGGCTGGTACACATCCATGCGCAGGTTCGCCACCTTCAATGCCGTGCTCACATCGGAAGGGTCGAAGTAGGCGGCCGGTATGGGCTGTTGCGTGCTCACATCCGTTTGCAGTTCAACGACCTCCGGCCCGTATATGCTCGGATTGGAGAAGTCCGATGTGAGGAAGTCGATGTTCGTGCCGTAGGGGATGTTCGGCGTGATCACGATCTGTGCGTCGTTGAACACTTCGCTCGTATACCGCTGCGCGTTCGCGGTGAGCGCGAGCGTCAGGACGGTGAGCGGGAGAATGGTGCGTAGGGTTCGCTTCATGGGTATAGGGTGTTGTTGTGGGGTGCGAAAGGTAAGCGCGATCGCGGTCCGTGGAATCGTCAACGCTTGTCGAATTCGTACACGAGCTGCACATAGCCCAAGCGCCCAACTCGCGGGCCGCCGTAGACCATATGGACATCATTGTTCCACGCGCGGTCCACGCGCTCGTTATCCGGCACGCCCTCATCGAACAAGGGTACCAGCCCGAAGAGGTTGCTCGCACCCACTTTCACCGTCAGGTGCGGCTTCGGGAATTTCACGCTCACTTGCGCGTCCACCATGTCGTAGGTGGGAATGGGGCCACTGAACTGTGGTGAACCTTCGAAGGTGTAGCCTTGGATGAACTTCCAGTTCAACCCGTAGTTCAGGTTCCTCATTTCCGTGAAGGGAATGCGGCGGTCGTGGCTGGTGAAACCCGCGTTGAACTTGTTCTCCGGTGTATTGAAGGCGGGGATGATCGGATCGTCCGCGCCGCTGGTCAGCTTGTTCCAACTGTAGTTCGCGCTCCACGAGATCTTCGGCCGGTACCAGGTGAGGCCGATGCTCACCCCTTGCGTGGTGACTTGCGAGGTGGCGTTCGCCGCGAGGCGGAAAGCTTGCAGGCCGCCGATCGGGAAGCCGCTGTTCTGGTCGAACTTGCCATACAGCCCGATGATGTAGCCGATGAAGTCGGTGTACCAACTGGCATATGCGTTCGCATCGATGTACACGCTGTTGAAGTGTGTGCCGCGATAGCCGATCTCCACCGTTCTCACCTGCTCGGGGCGCAAGCGGTCCACGTTGAAGTAGACCAGGTGGCCCAGTTGAAGATCGTCCCTGTACGTATTGAAGGAACTGATGGTGAACATCGAATCACGCCCCGCTTCGAACTGGCCGTCCACGTTGCCGAGCAATACGGCACGCCCCACGTTGTAGTAGAGGTACTGGTCCGCGAGCGTGGGGTTGCGGATGGCGCTGCTGAAACTGAAGCGCCACACATGCGCGGGGGTCTTGCTCCAAACAAGCGAGAGGGCAGGGGAGAAGAGCGTTCTGAAGTTCTCGTTCTTGTCCATCCGCGCGGTGATCGTGGCGATGAGCCGATCCTTCAAAAGCTTCTTCTCCAGACCCGTGAACAGACCGAACTCGTTGTTGCGGATCACCACATCGCCGGTGTCCTTGAAGATGGTGCCTGCGCTGTTGGGCAGGTACTGGCGGAAGTTGCCGCCGACGGTGATGTGGATATCGGGTCCTCGGTTTTTGGATCGGCCGGTATAGGACCACCGTTTCGTTCTGACCGGGAAGCGGTACTCGCCCATCACATGCGCGAGCACGCTGCGATCGAAGAACAGCGAGCCGCCTTCGGTGAAGCGCTTGTTGGTGATCTCGTCCAACTTGTCATTGAAGCGAGCGGTGCCCGGAACATAGAAAGGGTCAAGTGCGACCGTGTTGATCCTGTTCACGGAGTCCATCACCAACTGGTGGAAATATTGGAAGGTGGAGAGATGGTCCTGGATGAACTGGTCCTGCCAGATGGGCCAGGTGGTGGCGTTCAGCCCGTGCGACACTGCCTGTCCAGCGGTGATGTAGCCGGGCAATGCGATCACTTGCGAGGAGATCCACGAATTGGGGTCCGCTTGCTGGCCCCAGAGCGCGTTGTACTTGACGTTCCATTCCTTGGTCACACCGGCCTCCTCCTGCAACCTGAGTGCGGTGGTGTAGATGTCGTAGGTCTTCCCAGCGTCCTCGTGCGTCACATAGCCGCGCAGGAACCACTTGCCTTCCCGGCCGATCTGCAAGCGGTGCTGGAAGAACTGCACGTCCTTCAAGCGATAGCGGTTGTCGCCTTGGTAAACCGTGCTGCCGCGACTGTAATTGCTGGCGATCACCAGTTCCAATGCTCCCGCCGCCGAGTCGGGATCGCTGAAGCGATAGTGCAGCGCGCCACCAAGTTTCAGGTTGTTCGTGTTGTAGTCCACCAGCTCTCTCTCCTTGTATCCGTTGCGCAGCCAGATGCCAAGTCCCGGATAGGTGTTGCGATCCCCATTGCTGCGCAGCGCATTGTTGTTGGTCGTTACCTCCTCATCGCCATAGATGTTCACCCCATCGTATCGGCCGGGGTTCGTTGCGGGCGTCGGACTGTCACCGGTGGCGTCGTAGTTCTCCGCGCGCCAATCGTCAGCACGCAATGCGAAGACGTTGAGCTTGTAGGCCCAGCGCGGGGTGCCGTTCTTGTCCTTCATCACCTGCGCCCAGCGCACGCAACCTTCCATCATGTTGCGCTCCCCACCCTTCACGCTCACGCTGAGGCCGGGGAAATTCCACGGGCCTTTCGTGGTCATGTTGATCACCCCGTTGAACGCGCCCGGCCCATAGAACGCGGTGCTCGCCCCGGCGATCACGTCCACCCGCAACACGTCGAGGTCCGAGGCACCGAGGAAGTTGCCGAGCGAGAAGTTCAGGCCGGGGCTCTGGTTGTCCACACCATCGATCAGTTGCAACGAGCGCACGGGGCTCGTGCTGTTGAAGCCGCGCGTGTTGATCACCTTGAAGCCGAAGCTCGCCGCGGTCATGTCCACGCCTTTCAAGGTGCCGAGGCTTTCATAGAAGTCTCCGCTCGGTGCTTCCTTGATCGCGATCAGGTCCATCGTTTCCACCGTGAGCGGCGCGAGCTTCTGCTTTTCGCTGATGCGTTCCTTCACCACCAGCGCTTCTTTGAGCAGTACTTCATCGGCGCCCATCCGTGCGCTGATCGGCTGCCCCAAACTCGCGACCTCGATCTCTTGAGCGGTGTATCCCATACTCGTGATCACCAACGTGAACGGCGGTAGCTGCGCGACCTTCAGGATGAACTTGCCGTCGAGATCGGTGCTCGATCCCTTGCTCTCGCCCTTCACCTTCACCACCGCACCGATGATCGTTTCGCCCGTGCTCTTATCGGCGACCGTGCCGCGCAGTTCGTATTGCGCGTGCGCTTCCGTGCAACTGCAACACACGCAGCAGAGCGTGAGCAATGGTTGAATGAACTTCTTCAGCAACGCGCGCATGCGGCCGGTGGATGGTCCGCGCCAAGATAGAAGGATGCCGCACGCTCCTATTCCACTATCACCTTTGCCGTTCCGATCGCGTGGCCTTGCGGGTCGGTGGCTCGCACGAGGTAGATCCCTGCACGCAGAGCATCGGAGCCACGAAGGATCTCAGGTGTGTTCGCTCCGATCCGTTGGCTTGCCAAACATTGACCAGCGCTGTTCAGAAGATCGATGGTCGCCGCCGAAGATGACTCCACGGGGATGCCGGAGCCTGAACTTACAGGTGAGCCAACTATGATGATACTGTGGTCACGGACCGGTGCCTCGTTTTTCCCAAGAAAACCGCAGAACTCGAACGTCGCGGGCGATAGGGCAGCGGCGATCGTGAACGTCGTATCGATCACGGAACATTGGATCGGCAGCGAAGACGCGCCGGTCTCGGGATCCATCGTTATGATGTTCGCGCTGCTCGTGGTGTCACTGGTAACTGATACGGGTTCAAGGCCGCAGCCGGTGAGCGTGTTCGTTCCGAGGGCCCAGAACCCGTTCGTGTAGGTGTGGTATCCGAACACCAGTTCCATATCGTCGATCAATGCGGTTGTCGACATCGATGAATCAAGTACGTCGATCGCTCCCATCCCTGTGTTGATCGCATGCTGGCCATTGTTGGAGCCCGACGTGTGAGCTGCGGCAAGCACTTGGCCCGTGGCGGTAACCTTCAGCAACCTGAGCGCTGATGAATGCCCTGTAAGCAGAAGATCACCGCTCGGTAATTCGTTGACGGATGGGGCCAGCATATAGCCACCTCCTGCCATAT
>JANMKC010000030.1:0-1642 GCA_031371785.1 Flavobacteriales bacterium
AGCCGCGGCGTGTAATCAAGGCCGAGAGCGCCTACTACGCCACGATCAACGCCAACGTGCACCGCGGGGTGCATACGCTGAGCACCAAAGCCACGGAAGCGCAGGAAGCAGCTCGCGAGACGGTCCGCGCCCACATCAACGCGAAGCACGCGCACGAGATCATCCTTACCGGTGGCACAACGGCCAGCATCAACCTGGCCGCGACAAGTCTCGGTCAGTTGTTGTTGAACTCGCCTTCGCGAGGCGCTTCGGCGAGCGAGGGAAGGGATGAAGTGGTGATCAGCGGAATGGAGCACCACAGCAACATCGTGCCGTGGCAATTGGTTTGCGAGCGGCACGGTGCCACGCTGAAGGTGATCCCGATCACGGATAGCGGGGAATGGGACCTCAAGCAAGTGCCGTTCTCTGATAGGACAAGGATCCTTGCGATCAGCCACGTGAGCAATACGCTAGGTACGATCAATCCAGTGAAGAAGTTGATCGCGCAAGCGAAGAAGAAAGGCATCGTCACCGTGGTGGATGGCGCGCAAGCGGCACCGCACCGGAAGATCGACGTGCAGGACCTCGGCTGTGATCTCTACGCGTTCAGCGGGCACAAGGCCTACGGCCCGACCGGCACAGGTGTGCTCTACGGCCGCGAGGAACTGTTGGAGCGCATGCCGCCTTGGCAGGGAGGTGGCGAGATGATCGACACCGTGACGCTCGAGAAAAGCACCTGGGCGAAACTGCCTTTCAAGTTCGAGGCCGGCACTCCGCACATCGCGGGCATCATCGGGCTGGGTGAAGCCATGCGCTGGATGAATGATTACGACCTCGACGCCATGGCCGCGTACGAACACACCTTGCTCGAACACGCGACGAAAGAGCTGCTCGCTATTGAAGGCCTGGGCATCATCGGCACAGCGAAAGAGAAGACCGCTGTGATCTCATTCGTGATCGACGGGGTACACCACTACGACCTCGGCACACTGCTCGACCAGCAAGGCATCGCCGTTCGCACGGGTCACCACTGCACGCAGCCACTGATGGACCGCTTCGGCGTGAGCGGAACGACGCGGGCGAGTTTCGCATGCTTCAATACGATCGCGGAAGTCGATGCGCTTATAGTTGGAGTGAAGCAAGGAGTTAAGATGTTGCGATGACCATCATCATGACCATCGCCCAAGCCCAACAAGAAGTGGTGGATGAGTTCGCCCTCTTCGGCGACTGGCAGGACCGCTACGAGCACCTGATCGAGATGGGCAAGGACTTGCCGATGATCGCGCCGGAAAAGAAGACGGAGACCCACATCGTGCGCGGCTGCCAGGCTCGTGTGTGGTTGAACGCACAACTGATCGACTCCTCGACTCCGCTCGGAGTGACATCAGTTGTACACTTCACGGCAGACAGTGACGCGATGATCACCAAGGGACTTATCGCCTTGCTCGTACGCGTGCTGAACGACCGCACGCCCCAAGAGATCCTGAACACACCGCTCACCTTCATCAATGCCATCGGCCTGCGTGAGCACCTGAGCCCGAACCGTAGCAATGGCCTAAGCGCGATGATGGACCAGATGAAACGCTACGCGCTCGCTTACTCTTCCAAGCCATGATGGCCGTCACGAATTACAGATCGCTTCACCCCGATCCCGGATATTCCG
>JANMKC010000475.1:0-5530 GCA_031371785.1 Flavobacteriales bacterium
GATGCGGAGCTGGTGTGCGGTGGTGGCGGGACTTTGCCTGTGTGTGTGCTCATCGCGCGCCCAGACCGATCATGTCGTTCTGCTCGTGCTCGACAGCTTGGAGCGCACACCGATCGACAAGGTGAACGTGGGTTGGGACTACCATGGTGCGGAACGGGTTTCGAACACAGGAGCCGATGGCCGTTGCATAATCGACCCGCACGACCCCCTATCCACCACGATCAAGCTATCGCGCTCGGGTTATGTCGAGCGATCCATCATCGTGACCTGGGCGAAGGTTGTCGGCGAGGTTGTGGAAGTCTTGATGTCGCCGATCGAACTGCCGGGCGTGGAAGTGCTGCGCGCCAAGCCCGAAGTGGTCTTCCAGCGACCTGATCTGCATGCTGCCGATCTGCTGATAAATGAGGACGGCATCTGGGTCTTGGCTTACGAGCACCCGCGCATGTTCCGGAGCGAAGCCGAAGCAGGGCAGGAGATCCTGCGGGACGTGAGGCTCGTGCTGCTGGACACGTTGTTCCGTGAGATCGCCAGTTGCCCGGTGCCGGAGGATGTGAAGGGACTGCGGCGCGACCTGCGCAACGATGTGGTGCTGGAGGGGACCAGTCGCGCTTTTGGTGTTGCTCGGATCAGTGATGGCATCGTGCTGCGGCCCTTCGGGCTGAAGGAACTCCGAAGCAGTGTGATGCCTTGGACCGACAGCATACCCGGCTGGGTGCTCGGCTCCAACAGCGATCGCGTGATGCCCGCCTTCGATCATCTCGCTTACGACCCTGTCACGGATTCCGCGCGCGTCGTGTGTACCGTCGTGGACACCTTCATGATGGAGCTTTTCCGCAGCGAATACAAATACCTGAGCGGGCATGACAAGGTCGTGGCCATGAACTTGGCACAAGAGATCGGCGTGGACAAGCAGGTCGTCGCGGGGTACATGAGCGGATTCCAGCGGAATATCTGGTTCAAGCCGTTGTACGCGCCCTTGTTCGTTGTCGGGGACACGCTGTTGGTCTTCGATCACGCGAGCGGGCAATTGCGGAAGTTCGATCGTTCGTTCAGGGAAGCAGGTCGTGTTCCATTGTCCTACCTCACAAAAAGCGAAGGCCGCGACCGCCGACCACCGACCACCGACAAGTCGGGGCTCAGAGCAAGTCGGGGCTCAGAGCAATCCGGGGCAGGCTGGGCGGGTCGTATCATCCAGGACCGGCGCACGCGAAAGTTGTTCGCCGTATTCCAGCGCAACGGATGGATGTGGTTGCGGCCCATCGATCCAGTGAGCGGCACCATGGAACCGCGTATCCACATCACGTACAAGTACCCTGAACGGGTGCAGGTACACGATAACCTGATATACTATGTCTACCGCCCCAGCGAGAGCTTGCAGAAGCGGAGCATCTATCGGGAGAAGATCGGAGAGTGGTGAGTGGCGAGTGGGTAGGCTGCGGAGGCAGACCCGCCACTCGTCACTCGCCACTTCTTTCGTTGATCCGATCGACCGACTACTTCAACCCCACGTGCCGCTTCGGATAATCGAACCACACCAATGTTCCGAGGCCCATGTTCACATCGCCCCAGCTATCCACGGTGAAATCCATGCGCACGGTGGCGCAGGTGGGCAGTTCGCCGATGTCGCCATCGCTGAGCTGATCGACAAGTTCGCTGAAGCCGGGATTGTGACCGAAGATCATCACGCGTTGGGTATCGTCCGCCCAAAGGTTGATGGTACGCAAGAGCATGGCGGTAGGAGCGAGGTAGAGGCCCTTGTCCTGCATGATGCGATCGGTATCCACGCCCATGGCCTTGGCATAGATGCGGGCGGTGGTGATGGCGCGTACCGCGGGACTGCTCACCAACCGGTCCACCGGTTCGCCGCGCTCGCTGAAGACCTTCGCCATGAAGGGCGCATCCCGTTCGCCGCGCGCGTTCAATGGCCGGTTGAAGTCGTCCGTGTCCGGATCGTCCCAACTGCTTTTGGCGTGGCGGGTGAGGTAGAGGGTGCGCACGATTGGACGGAGAGGATCGTGAAGATGAGGAGAATGCGAGGAACAGTGTCACCGAGTGCGACGGAACCGTGCGTCGCTTCGGTGAAGCCGCTTATCGCCGCGGTGTGCTATTGTTTGATGACGCGCTGAACAAAATATTGGCCATTCGACCAGACAGAAATGAAATACATGCCGTTCGGGACTTCTGTCCTGTTCGTGTCTTGGCCATTCCAAGTCAAGTGTTCACCTCTGGCATTGATGAACGACCGCACTTGGTGCCCGAGCGGATCGCTGACCACAACCAGATCCGCCGACGCTGACGGCAGAGGTACGGTCACTGAGAACATGAACGGGTTCGGCCAAGCAGGGATGCAAGTGTGATCCGAATTCTCTTCCGCTGCAACTGTCAACGGGTAACATGAACCGCTGATCTTGGTCAGGTGAAGATCGCGCTGGCCAGCGCTGCCCAAGCCGCCGGTGTACCTCATGCCGGTCACGATCAGGTTGCCGTCCGCACACGCTGAAATGCTTCGTCCGCTGGAATAGTAACCCGGATCGCCGTATTGGTTGGTGGACAAGACTTGGCCATCGGGATCCACCGTTGTGACCTGCCAGGTGCCGAATGTGGTATCAGTGGACCACAAGAGATCGAAGTTTCCGCTCGCGCATTCGACAATATCGTGGCCAATGTCCGGTCCGACATCGCCAAGTACCAATGTCCACTGAAAGGTGAGGTTCTGAGATACCCGGATGAACACGGCGTTGGTATCCCCGGTGATGGAGTCAGTGACCATCCCCGCCACGATGAACCCGCCACTCTGACAAGGTTCCACAGCGTAGGCGACAGAGGTGATGTTGTCCGGAACATCCTCCGCTTCGGGTGTGCCATAGCCGAGCGTTGCGATCACAGCGAAGGTGTTATCATATATCCACATCGCCATGTTGGAGGAATCCGCAGCGGTCGGACGTTGTTCGCCAACGATCACCAGTCCACCGTTCATGAATTGGGCAATGTCGTGCCCGGCATCACGCGCTGGTCCACCCGCCGTGGAGCTGCTTATCTCGGTGCCATTCCCATCCACGAAGAAGCGGTACATGTCCAGTGGAGCGTTGTTGTTGACTTGGCTTTGCCCGGTCACTGCGATCCAACCGTTGGACAGGCGGGTCATCGCGGCATCTTGATCGTATCCGTTGCAAGCTGGATAGCGATGTGTCCACAGGGTGTCCCCTTGGTCGTTCGTTCGGATGAGCAACGGCCCGCCCATGGGTTGAGCGAACGCGACGTAACCGCACAGCATGAAGCCGCCATCATCCGTTTCAAAGAGATCGGTGAGGTACTCGAAGTAACCGCCCAGGTCGTATTTCTTGCTCCAAAGGGTGTCACCGCCCGCGCCGAAACGGATCAACAGTCCGTCGAACACATTGTTGCCTGAGGTGATGCCGACCGCAGCATATCCACCATCACTGGTTTGGATCACAGCGTGCCCCGCGTCATACATGTCGGCTGGACCGTTGTAGGTGGTTTGGAAGATGACCTGGGAGGAGGCGGCGATCGGAAGTGCGATCAATAGGAGCAGGAAGGATCTCATGGTGGTGGGTTCAGCTTGGTGGTGGTTCAGGTGATCGTCTAAATGTTACAGGTTTCCGGATCGATGAGGACCCGAAGCATGCGATCCCTGCTTCGTTGTCACGTACCGGTCGATGGTCAGTTTCAAGTTGATCATCCGGATGATGAACGGATCACGTTCACCACGCGCATTGAGCGCGCGATGGAAATCGTCCGTGTCAGGATCGTCCCAACTGCTTTTGGCGTGGCGGGTGAGGTAGAGGGTGCGCATGCGAAGTACCAATGTATGTGCGGGGGGGGGCCGGTGGAGGATGATCGATAAACAACGGATCCTTTGCCATCAGGCCAAGTGGTCGTGGCAACAGCGGCACTCTGAACAAACTGCTGCTCATTGCTTGATCACACGCTGCGTGTACCGCTGCCCATCGGAGATCACCGTTACGAAGTACATGCCGGGCGGGACTTCGGTGCCGGAGGAGGTGCGGCCGTCCCAGGTGATTCGTGTTCCTGCGGATATCCGCAATGAGCGCACGGGCCTGCCAAAATGATCCGAGATGGTCAGATTATCTGGATCTCGGAAAGGTCCAAGGTCGATCGTGATCGACTCATCGAAAGGGTTAGGTGAGACGTCGAGGTGTTGGGTTGGGGCCTGCTGGTCAATACCGGTAGGCAACAACCCGATTATCCGGACGTCATCAATGTACCAGCCGGCCGATACGTAAGAAACATTGCCGATACTGTCTATTGCATGGAATGCCAGCTGGACAACGGAATCGCTGTAAGCTTCAAGAGACAGGTTTGCAGGGTACCAATTGTCACCGCTAAAGACCGTGAATGGGATGCCCAATGGTTGCCACCCACTTGTCCTGGTTCGGATCTCAACCTGCCCATAATCGGTTCCGAAGAACGTCTCGAAGCTGAACCATTGCCAGAATATCAGTGCAGGGAGGCTGTCTACAGGCGGTACCGTGAATTCCGGCGATATCAACCTGGCATCCATACCAGTATTGTAGTTACCATCGAGGACGGTGGCGGCACACTGCGTCCCCGTGTGAGCGTCCATTGGACCCGAAGTAGGTGCACCAACCTGCCAAGCCCCGGATTCGGCATACCAGTCGCCGAGGTCTGTCTCAAATCCTTCTGGGTTGTTGAGTACGACCGGCCCAGCGACCAATTCAATGTCATCGATGTACCAACCAGAGGATACGTAGGAGACTGTACCGATAACGTCATGGATCCAAAATCCGATCCGCACAGTGTCCCCGGCGTAAGGCTTGAGGTCAACTGAAGTGTTCGTCCACCCAGCACCGTAGTTGGTCCAGGTCTGCAGCACTTGCCATGGGCCGCCGCTTACGCTGATCTCAATGGATGCTTCATCTGCGCCGAAGAAAGTATGCATCGAATACCAATGCCAGAAGCGTAGACGTGGGTCTTGATCGGCAGGTGGCACTACGAAGGGCGTTATCCTGCGGAAGTGCGAGTCTGCCCCTGTCGGGTAGTTCCCGTTCACGACTGTTGCCGCGCAGTTGGAACCCGAGATCACACTCGTCGGTCCAACTACTGTTGGTGAACCGACCTCCCAAATCGCGTTGGTGACTTGCCAATGCAGGAACCAGTTCGGGTCTTCGAAGTCCTCCGTCCAAACTTGTGCGATGGTCGAAGTGCCGATCAGCACTGTGCCGATCATAGAGAGTAGAGCGTGTTTCATGTAAGTGGTGTATTGTGGTGGTTCATGTCAAATATCGTCTTCTGTTCCGTGGTTTCCAAGTGTTCGTTGGGGGGCATCACTTCTTCTTCGCCACGTACCAGTTCCAGTTCAGTTTAAGGTAGACCATCGGCTGGAAGGGCAGATGCACATCGAACTGCGCGAGCGGGTTGTCCTCTTCGTTGCCATAGATGATCGCGCCGAGGCCGAGTTCCATGTTGTAGCTGGCGTTCTTGCGTTCGCGGTTGAAGCGCTCGCGCACCCAACCGAGGGCAATCATGG
>JANMKC010000451.1:0-1687 GCA_031371785.1 Flavobacteriales bacterium
GTAAAAGCGTAAATCAAAGTCTTCATATTTTGCGCAATCGTATATCCTTGATCAACTGACGTCATAGTAACAGAAACGGCGTATGTCTTTCTGAAATCTAACAGACTTGCATTGGCAATCGCTAACGTAAGAGCATTTGTAGAAAATTTCTGCCCAGCAGGAATTAGTAGATCTAACGAGGAAAGGGTAGCAGACACAGATGCAGGAAATGAATCATACCCATTAACACTCGTCGACACACTCAGCTTTATATGAACATCGCTTGCAGCCGAACCAGTCTGCTCCAGTGTCGCCTGAATTTCGGTGGCAATGATATTTTGTGGTGTATCAATAGCCTTAAGACTATTTCCGACAGCACCATTTGACGATTGTGGAAAAGAAACGCCCTTTACTTCAGTGATTTGAATTCCGTATTTTTGACTTTCAAAGTCCTTGTCTTTAAGGCATCCAGACAATACGAAAAGTACCGTCACAACTACGCTTAAAGAAACTAATATCTTTCTCATTTTAATTATTTATTGTTGAATGATAATTATTGCTTGTCCCAAAATATCCTATTATTAAAAACGCTAATTGCACCCTCAGCTCCCACATTCGCTGCATTATAGTTATACTCATTTTGCGGATAAAACAAACGTACAGGAATTTTAGCTGTAGCTGGATTTACAGCCGGATCAACCGAAATTGGCGGGCCAGCATCATATTGGACTTTTGTCCCAAGAACATAATCTGTCCTCCTGAAATCTGTGTAAATTTCAAACGGGGCTAGCGTGTTTAGCGCAAACCATTTTTGAGACAAGATAGTAAACAAGCCACCTCCTGTTGCAGAATAATCCACATCTGGATAAGTAGCATTCCCGCTAAGATATGTGTCGCCGTCTGCACTTGTCAAACCTAACCAAATAAATGACTCTTCGACAGCTTGAGTCAAGAGAGCCGACGCTGTTCCAACACCACCACCAGGCAAAATACCTCGCTCAGTGGCCTCAGCCTGTAAAAACAGACTTTCTACACTTGTCAAAATCCAAGCCCGTGAAGTAGCTCCTGAAGGCAAAATGCCAGGACCTCTATTTGTTGATAATTTTTCACCAGTAAACTCTCCAGTAGCATCAGATGGCTTTCCAAAAGGAATTCCCTTATGCACTGTTGCCCCAGCTGGTTTAACGTAAAACCTGTCAATACGCGGATCACCATTGTATTTATAATACTCAATACCATATTTCCCAGCTCGATAAATTTCACCTCTAGCCGTCCCATCTTCGCTTTGTACGTAAGCACGATAGAATGGATTTGGTTTGGTACCGGTAAAACCGGGATTTAGTTGTGCAGATCCTCCCGAAGCAATAAAACCTGCGCCACTTAAAGTAATTTTAGCGATTTCACCAGGAATATCGAATCCAGAGATTGGAGCAGATGTAGGATCAACATCGGGAAACAGATGGATTATCAATCGAAGTCTCAAAGTATTTGCAAACCGAATCCAGCTAGCAGAATTTCCCTTGTAAACTAAATCAGCAGTAGCAATCTCAGGATTATTTGCGGTAGAGGATGCAGAAGCATCATTCAGCAGCTACCTGTACCGGGCTTACCACGCGATGCCTGACCTGCGCAGCGCGGACGGGTTTCCGACCGGGGCGATCCATGGCGTGATCTCGATGATGAAGCAGTTGCGCAAGCAGTTCGATGC
>JANMKC010000465.1:0-7721 GCA_031371785.1 Flavobacteriales bacterium
CACTTTGCCCAGCGGTGTGCCGCATTCCACCTCGTACATGCCGGGCCGCTTGAAACCGCTATCGAGGCACACGAGCTTGGTGCCATTGCTCTTTTCGCTGCCGAGCTTCGTGAACGCGGCACCGCCGTTCTTCACCACCCAGGGAACACAGGCGAGCGTTTCCACATTGTTCACCACCGTAGGCCGGTTGAACAATCCTTGTTGTGCGGGGTAGGGCGGTCGGGTGCGCACTTCGCCACGCTTGCCTTCGATACTGTTGAGCAACGCGGTCTCCTCGCCGCACACATAAGCGCCTGCGGCCTTGATCACTTTGAAACGGAAGTCGACGCCGGAGCCTTTGATGTTCTTCCCGATCCATCCGTTCGCTTCGATATCGGCGACCGCTTGTTTCACGATCTCCACCGCCTCCGGATACTCCGCGCGGATGTAGAGCACACCTGTATCGGCACCGACACAGTATCCGGCGATCATCATTCCGAGCAGTACGAGGTGCGGTCGTTGTTCGAGCAGGTAGCGATCGCTGAACGCGCCGGGATCGCCTTCGTCCGCATTGCACACGATGTACTTGCGTGACGTGCCATTTCCGGAAATGTCGTTGGCGTCTTTGCAGGCCTGCAACTTGAAGCCCATCGGGAAACCGGCACCTCCACGCCCGCGGATCGTCGCGGTCTTGATCTCATTCAGCACATCGGCGCTGTCACCGGCGATCACGCGCTCCCACAAGGAATAGAACTCATCGAGCGGCGGCATCGGTGCGGTGAGGATCGGCTGCTCCATGGATGTGCCGACGTAGTGCGCGTCCATTCCATCGCGTGACGTGCCGTCGATTATTTCACCGAGACGATCGATCGCCTTGCCAGAGTAGTTCAGCCCACCGACGTTGAACGCGCTGTTCTCATGGCAGCGGCCGAGGCAGCACATGTGGGCGATCTCCTCCGGTTTGAAATGCTGCGAGAGCGCATGATGCACGCGATCCTGGGTGCCCGCGACGAGGCATGCGCTTCCATTGCACACATACGCCTTCTTCCCTTGGTTCTCCTTTTTCAGGAAGTCATAGAACGAGCTCGTTCCGTAGGTGATCGCTTCACCGATGAGGAAGTCGTCCGCGATCTCCGTGAGCGCGGCGGTATCTGGTGTGCCGGTCTTCGCGGCGGCTTGTTGCAGGCGTTCCCAAAGCGGATCGTTCAATTCCTTGTCGTCGCGACCGGAAAGGGAGGAGATGTTCTTGGACATGTGGAAGCAAGATAGCGGGCGTTGATGTTCGTTAGCGGCGAAGAGGTCTTACAGAGGTCGGCCACGATCGGATAGTTCCTTTTCAATGGCCTCATTGCGCCACCCTTCGCCGGTGGAGATCGCTTTGCGGTAGACCTCCAGGGCGCGATCCGCGCTGCCCGCTTGCAAAAGCACTTCGCACAGGGTGCCGAGGTTCTCCGCATTGGATCGGCGGGCCACGGCATGTTCGGCGAGCGCGATGGCCTCCTCGATGCGCGCAGGGTCCGAAGCGGCCAGTATGATGGCCTGGTTGCAGAGCAGCACATCGTCGTTGGGATCGATGGCGAGCGCTTTCGTGTTGAGCGCGGCGGCTTGTGCCATATCACCGTTCGCGCGCAGGATGGTGATGAGGTAGCGCATGGCGAGCACGTTGCGCGGTTCAAGGTCCAGCAGCTTGCGGAACACCGCTTCGGAACGGCGGAGGTTGCCTGTCTCATAGGAGAGGGTGGCCAATGCTTCGAGCAGTTCGTTGTCGTAGGGATCGGTGCACATGGCCCGTTCGAAGAACCGGATAGAGCGCGCATCGTTGCGGTTATCGCCGGTGGAGTTCACGAAGCCCATGGCGAAATTCGAGTGGTGCGCCATGGAGTCCATCGCCAAGCAGCGCATCGCCACGGTGCTGGCCAGTTCACGATCGTTGACCATGCAGGCGGTTCGGGCGAGCGCCTCGCCGACTTCGAGCCTGCTGCTGTCGATGATCCAGGACTGGTGGAAAAGGTCCAATGCGGAACGGTGATCGTTCTTCCTTGAGGCGATGAGACCTTGCCCATAGAGCGATTGCGCGGCACTGTCGGGCCGTTTCTCCTTGCTCTTCTTGAACAGGTATGCGGCCACATCGGGCTTCTCGTTGTTATTGAAGTACAGGTTCGCTAGCATGAAAAGCGCACGACCGTTCGTGCTGTCGCGTTGGAGCACATCGCTCAACAGCGCCTCCGCTTCTGAGAGGCGATCGAAATGGACGGAGAGCAGATCGGCGAGGTTCACCTGTGAGGCAGGGTTCGCTGGTGCAAGGGCCAAGCTCTTCGCATAGTCATCACGCGCTTCGTTGAACCGCTTGGCATCGAGGTCCAGATCGCCCATGAACTGCCAAGCGAGCGCGTTGGTGGTATCCAGTGCGAGCGAGGAACGAACGAGTTTTTCGCAAGCGACCACATCCAACGTGGCCGGTGAGGAAACATCGCCGAGCACGCGCGCCAGATCGATCATGCAGAACGGGTTCTTCGGGTCGCGATCGAGCGCTTTGTGATAACAGTCGCGCGCGTTCACGGGATCACCGTTCTCCAGATAGGCTCTACCGAGGAAGGAGAGGGCACCCACGTCCGTGGGATCCTCGGCGACGCATCGTTCGGCCTCGCGCAAAGCCGCCGCCTTGTCGCCCAACGCCAAGTGGCATTGCGCGCGGAACACCACACAGGTATGCTGTTGCGCTGCGGTGATCGGAGTAGTCGCGTACAGGACGGCAAGCGCGTCCGAGGTCCTGCGATCGCGCATGTACTGGTTGGCCAATGCGAGGTCCATCATGAAGATCGCGGCGCTCTGCACGCGCACGGCCATGCTGTCGGCCAAGGAGCGGAAAGCGAACATGCCCATCGTCTTCGACTGTATATCGTTCACGCGGGACAGGATATAGTGGACCTCCGCTTTGCCACTGTCGGTAGCAGTGGGTTCGAACACATCGCCGTAGAGCACCAGTGCGGCGTGTTCCTGCTCGGCGCGCGCGCCAGCTTCCTGCAACGTGAACGACCGGTTCTCCGGATTCGCGCCCACGATCACCTTCACGGGCAGGCCATGCGATCGGATGCGCTGTTCCATACGGCTCCTCAGCGCTTCCTCGAAGTTGATGCGCACATTGGGATCATCCTGGAGCACGGCGAACGGAAGGATCAGCACGTTGATGCCGCCGGGAGGAACGGTGATGGCCTTGATGGCCAGTGGGGCGATAGGCCCCGTTATGTTCCGCGTTCGTGAAAGTTCCCAGAGACCCACGAGACCGATCGATAATGCGAGACCCGCGCCAACGATCCATTTCCAGCGGGCCGGATCCTTCGCCGGAGGGGCGGTCACTGCTGGTGCAGCCGCTTCTTTCGCCGCCGCTTCGCGCGCGGCCCGTTCTTCCTGTATGTACTGTTTGATGCTGGCGATGTCCTCCCCGTACGCATGGTTCATCGCCTCCGCCGTGGCGTCCAACGCACTGGTCTGGCGTTGCGCGAACGCCTGTTGTTCCTGCAGGACACGTTGCAGGAGTTCTTCAGCAAGCGCCTTGTTGTCGGTGAGGGGTTCTGGCGCAAGTGCGTTCTTGGCAGGGGCCATCGCGTCGAGCAATGGTTGTGGAACGTGGCGCCTCAAGCGCACCTCATAGAGCCAGATGGCCAGGGATCGCAATGCTTCGATGCCGATGCGCGCGTTCCTTGGCTCCGCGGGATCGTCGTGCGATCCGGTGTTGCCGAAGGTCCGGAGCGCTTCCAGCCAAAGCAGCGTATCGCCGCGTATATCGGCATGTTTCGCCGCTGCGCGCACCAGCTCGCGCGGGCCGCTCGCCGCAGCGATCAATTGCTCGGCCCGCTTGGGCGGTTGGGCATCGATGATCAGTGCCTTGCACGCGGCCTCGCCGGCCTTGCGCATATTGTTGAGCGCATCATCCGGATCGGATCTCGCCATGTGCGCGAATGCTCGGACGCACCAATCGTCGAACCGTTCCAACGTATCGTGCAGGGTGACAGCCATGGAATACGAAGATGGCGCGCTGGTCGTCAATGGCTACTCGTCCTCGTCCGCTTTCTTTTTCCGCAAATAGCGCTTCTTGCTCTTCACCACCTTTTCGCGGAAGCGGCCATCGAAGGCACCTTGCGCTTTGCGCTCGGCACGCACGGCCGCGCGTTCGATCTTCAACAGGTCGGCTTTGGTAATGCGCTTCTTCGCCATGCGTCGCGAAGATCGGGTACGAGAACATTTACCGGTCCAAGTGGAAGTTCTATTTTTCATCGCGGAACGAAACGGACGTCTCCCATGAAAAAGCTGTTCAGGATCCTTGGAGCACTGCTCTTCATCGCGGTGCTCGCCGTGATCGGTCTCATCACCTACGTTACCCAGTCCCTTCCGAACATCGATGTTCCGAAAGACCTGAAAGTGGAACGCACACCGGAACGCGTGAAGCGCGGCCAGTACCTCGCCAACCATGTGTGCGTGTGCATGGATTGCCATAGCACGCGTGACTGGAACACGTATGCCGCTCCGCCGGAACCCGGTACCGCTGGCATTGGCGGGGAGGTGTTCGACCAGACGCTGCAGTTCCCCGGTCGCTTCGTTTCGAGGAACATCACGCCGTACGGCCTGAAGGATTGGAGCGATGGCGAGATCTATCGCGCGATCACCAGCGGAATGAGCAGGGATGGTCATCCCTTCTTCCCGGTGATGCCGTATCCGAACTATAACAAGTTGGCGACGGAGGATGTCTACAGCATCATTGCCTACCTGCGCTCATTGCCTGAACTGCAAAGCACGCCGGGAGCCTCGAAAGCGGACTTCCCGGTGAACATCATCATGCACACGATCCCGGAGGCACCCCATCCGCAACCGTTGCCCAAGCCCACCGATCCGGGATACGGCGATTACATGACGAATGCCTGTGGCTGCAAGGTGTGCCACACGAAGATGGTGAAGGGCAAGGCCGTTGGTGAGCCGTTCGCCGGAGGCTTCGAGTTCAACATGCCCAACGGTGCGGTGGCGCGATCGGTGAACATCACGCCGAGCACGAATGGTGGGATCGGCAAGTGGAGCAAGGAGCAGTTCATCGCGCGGTTCAAGACCTATTGCGACAGCAGCTACGTTCCTCCCGCGATCGACTGGTCGAAAGGGGACGTGCAGACGGTAATGCCGTGGATGATGTACTGCGGCATGACCGGACAGGATCTCGGATCGATCTACGACTACCTGCGCACGGTGAAGGCCGTGGATGGGGCGATCGAGCGTTGGACACCACCAGCCGCAGCGGTCGCGGCCAAGTGATCGCCAGCCCGGCGTCGCGTTGCACCCTGCTACTTGATCACCTTGCAGATCGTCCGCAATTTCCCGTCATCGATCAGCCGGTCCAACTGTTCCACCTTGTTGGAGAAGGCTTGCTTGTCTCCACAGTCGCAAAGCTCCACGAGCGGATCCTTGTCGATGATCAAACCCATCAGGTCCTGTGCGGAAGGCGCTTCTTTCAACGCGGCATATTCCGCGTACGTCATCTTGAGGAACGCGACATGACCATTGATCCCGCGGTTGTCCAATAGATAGCCTTTGTGCAATGTGGTTGGGCGTGGTGGTCCGGAAGCACCTTGCAGATCCCTGGGATCCGGATAGGATGCGATGCTGGATCCGTCCGCGGTAAGGATCACGGGCACCTTGTCGGCCAAGTCCGCGCGCGTCCTGTACACCATCAGCGGAGGCCCGGTCACGAATACAGGTCGCACATAAGGGGAAGCTTGCGCGCTGGCATCCTCCGTCGCAGGCTTCGCGCAATGGCAGGCGATGAGCTGGAACCCCAGCATCATGGCCGTGATCCGTGCGGTTCTCATTCGGCCTTGATGAAGGAACGTGTGCCGACGCCGGATGCAGTGCGTACCTGCACGTAGTAGGCCCCTTTCGCCAGCGCGTTCACATCAACCGTCATCAGCGCAATGCCGGAAGCGGGTATGATGTTCCGCACCTGCTGACCTTGCGCGTTCATGATGCTCAAGCTGGTGGCACTTTCCGCAAGGCCACTGAGATCGATGTTCAATCGGTCCGTCGTGGGATCCGGGTAGAGTTGGAAGCCGTCGGTGATCGCCGGGTCGGTGGAGATCCCCGAACTCGGCGAACGGGTGATGTCCGCGTTCAAGAGGTAGGTGCCGGTCTGCCCAAGGAAGTAGGGTGCCACATGGAAATGGATCACGGTGCCCCCGTTCACCACGAAGCTGCCGGGCGTCACATCATCGTATGTGGACGACCAGTTCACGCCATCGGTGGTGAAGGAGAAGAGCGCATCGACGGTGTAAGTGTTGCCATTTCCGCTGTTGTGCGAATCGTGCAGTCGCGCGTTGATCGTATAGTCATATCCGGCAGGCAGGTCGAATTTGTAGAAGTCATCATCGGAACCGTTGTGGCAATTGGATCCGTTGGTGTTCACGTTTGCCGCGTTGCCCGTGTAGTTCGGTGTGAACTGGTAGGAGGTGGGAAAGGTGTTGTTCGCCTCGTAGATGTCGGGTTGCAGGCCCGCACTCTGCACGGTAACGAGGATCGGGTTGCTGAAATCCGTGGATCCCACAAGCTGGTAGTTGGTGTTGTCCGTCGAATACGTGAGGGCGAGCAGGTAGGATCCCGGTGCCATGCTCACGGTATTGCTGAAGGTCATCGGCCCGATCCAAAAACCGGCGGGCACGGATTGGCCTGCGAGCGAAGCGATCTCCTGCGCATAGGATCCATCGAGGTTGTACAAGGACAGGTCGAACGTGGCGGTGATATCGTTCGCGCTGTAGTTCGCCACCTTCATGCTCACGGTCGTGGACGCGCCTGTCGTCATAGGCAGCCCGCTGGTCACGTCCATGGCGGTATACATCTCGATGTTGTTCGGGTTGATGATCGAGAAAGGCACCATGTTGGTGTAGCTGTTCGCATCGGCCACTTGTTGCCAGTTGCCACCGGTGGGCCGGAAGAACACACCGATGGAATAGTTGCCCGGCAGGTAGGCGAAGTTGCCGGCATTGCTGAAGGTGACCCCGGGCGGATCGTACACGTAACCCGCCGGCAATGATTCACCTGATATGATCTGCACGTAGTCCACGAATGTTCCCTGCGCGTCGAAGAGCGCCGCGCAGTAATCACCGTTGAAGGTGCTGGTGGAATTGTTCAGGATGTTGGTGACCACATCGAAGGCCTGGCCATAGTAGATCGGGTTCGGTGATGGCACCACATAGTCATAGAGTTGCATGTCCGCGATCTGTGTGCCGCCACCGGGGGAGTGGATGCCGATCACGGCTTGCTGGCCACTGTTGTAACCACCGTCACCACCGCCGGTGCCCACCCCGGCCGGGTCCATTCCCGACACGGCGAAATAGCCGTTGTAGGATCCAGCCCATCCCCAGTTCACGTGGAACATGTCGCTGTTGTCATATCCATCGAAGTCGAAGCAATGTCCGCCGCCAGTGCCGAAACCGGCATAGATGATGGGCCTGCCATTGTCGAGTTCGTTCTTCAACAGGTTCACCCAAGCTGGATCGGAGTAGTTGGCACGCTGCACACCCTGGAGACCGGGATCATACCCGAAGTAGGTCTTCAACGCGTATTCCGCGCAATTCTGGATCGGGCTCTGGGCGGTGATCACATAGGCGTTGCTCACTTGCGGGCTGTACACCATGTCAACGCTTACGCCTGCCGCATACATCAAGGTGGCGATGGCGGAATTCGGGCCGCTGATCGAATTGGGCATG
>JANMKC010000482.1:0-2233 GCA_031371785.1 Flavobacteriales bacterium
GTGATCGACGGCACGGTGAAGACCCGCCTCCAGCAGCTCCAGACCGCGTTCTGACCTCGCACCAAGACGACCCAAGGAAGACACGAAGATGGCAGAGCTGACCATCAACACCGCGGACATCGCCGCCGCGCTGAAGAAGAACCTCGAGGGCTTCTCGATCACACAGGAGGCCGCGCAGGTCGGCCGCGTGATCGAGGTCGGCGACGGCATCGCCACCGTGTCCGGGCTCCCCGGCGTGGGGGTGAACGAGCTCCTCGAGTTCGAAGGCGGCATCCGCGGCCTGGCCCTGAACCTCGACGAAGACTCGATCGGCGCCGTGATCCTCGGCGACGGCGGGGCCGTTCGCGAGGGCACCGCCGTGAAGGCCACCGCCCAGATCCTCTCCGTTCCCGTCGGCGACGGCCTCCTCGGCCGGGTGGTGGATGCGCTCGGCATCCCCGTCGACGGCAAGGGTCCGCTCACCAACGTGCAGGACCGCCGGATGGAGATCCAGGCGCCCGGCATCATCGGTCGCAAGCCGGTGCACGAGCCGCTGCAGACCGGCATCAAGGCGATCGACGCCATGACCCCCGTGGGCCGCGGCCAGCGCGAGCTGATCATCGGCGACCGCAAGACCGGCAAGACCACGATCGCGATCGACACGATCATCAACCAGCGCGGCCTCGGCGTGAAGTGCGTCTACGTCGCCATCGGGCTCAAGGAGTCCACGGTCGCCAACACGGTGGCCACCCTCACCCAGTACGGCGCCATGGACTACACGGTCGTGGTTGTGGCCGGTGCGTCCGACCCCGCTCCCTTCAAGTACCTCGCCCCGTACGGCGGCTGCGCCATGGGCCAGCACTGGATGGAGAACGGCGAGCACAGCCTCATCGTCTACGACGACCTCTCGAAGCAGGCCGAGGCCTACCGCCAGGTGTCGCTGCTCCTCCGCCGCCCGCCGGGCCGGGAGGCGTACCCGGGCGACGTGTTCTACCTGCACAGCCGCCTCCTCGAGCGGGCCGCCAAGCTCTCCGACGCCAACGGTGCCGGATCGCTCACGGCGCTCCCGATCATCGAGACCAAGGCCGGGGACATCTCGGCCTACATCCCCACCAACGTGATCTCGATCACCGACGGCCAGGTCTTCCTCCAGGACGACCTGTTCAAGTCTGGTGTCCGGCCCGCCTTCGACACCGGCCAGTCCGTGTCCCGGGTGGGGGGTGCGGCGCAGATCAAGGCCATGAAGAAGGCGGTGGGCACGCTCAAGGGCGACCTGTCCCAGTTCCGCGAGCTCGAGGCGTTCGCGGCCTTCGGCTCCGAGCTCGACAAGGTGTCCCAGGCGGCCCTCGACCGTGGCTACCGGCTCGTCGAGCTGCTCAAGCAGCCGCTCAACAGCCCGATGCCGGTCGAGGAGCAGGTCGTGTCGCTCTACGCCGCCACCCAGGGGTACCTGGACTCGGTGCCGGTGGTGGACGTCACCCGCTTCGAGAAGGAGCTGCTCGAGTGGTTCCACTCGCGCCACGGCGGGGTGCTCGACGGCATCAAGTCCTCCGGCGACATCGCCGACGTCCCGGCCTTCGAAGCCGCCATCCAGGCCTTCGCCGACCAGTTCCAGAACTCAGACGGCACGAGCAACGCCGTCGAGGTCACCATCCCCGCCGTGGTCGCCGCTGACGCGGTCCTCGAGGGCGACGAGGCTGAGGGGTAGCCGGTGGCTGGTGGCGCCGAGCGGGTCCTGCGTCGACGCATCAAGTCGGTCCAGTCGACCAAGAAGATCACGAAGGCGATGGAGCTCATCGCCGCCAGTCGGATCCTCAAGGCCCAGCAGCGGGTCAACGCGGCGCGGCCGTACAGCGAGCAGATCACCGAGGTGATCCGCAACCTGGCCGCGGCGGGTGCGGGCAAGAGCTCGCCCCTCCTCCAGCAACGAGACGACATCCGCACGGTGGCCTTCGTGGCCGTCGCCGGGGACCGTGGGCTCTGCGGTGGGTACAACACCACCGTCATCCGCACCGTCGAGCGTGAGATGGCCCGCCTCCAAGCCGAGGGCAAGCAGACGCGCCTCATCACCGTGGGCAAGAAGGCCACTGGGTACTTCCGCTTCCGCGGCTTCGACATCGACGACAGCTTCGTGGGCTTCTCGGACGAGCCGACCTACGAAGACGCCCGCCTGGTGGCCGCCGCCGTGGTCCAGCGCTTCGAGGACGGCGAGTACGACGCCGTGGAGATCTGCTACACGCAGTTCATCTCCGCT
>JANMKC010000487.1:0-2537 GCA_031371785.1 Flavobacteriales bacterium
GCGAGTTCCCTCAAGAACTCAGGGCAAACATCAAAGCCGTTCGGCCAAGAAATGCCGCCGCCATCCTCGACCATCACCAAGGCGAATTGTTCCGGGGCAAGCAGTTCGGCCGCTATCCCTTTGTCCAAGAACCGCCGAAGGTCGATCACCGCCTTCAATCCATCAGCGAAGGTCACCTCAACGTGGTGATCGGCGCGTGGAACGACTTGGGCTACTCTGTTCACGCGGCTAAGGTAACGGGTCGATAGGGGTGATGGTCTCCCGGTTCACGGCACGCTCCCAATTCGCCAACAGCTCTTGACGATGTTGAACCGCCCATTCGAGCACAAGTGCATGAGCCCGGTTCGGGAGCTTGCCGACCTGCAGATCCATGGTACGAATGTCGAACTCAGCCTCATGACCTTGATACTCCGCATGAAAGTGAGGAGGGTTGTGGTCAAGGAAATACATCCGGATGATAATCCCGTAGAAGCGGCACAGCTCCGGCATGCGGCGAAGTTATTGGAGCAGTTCGGTCTGCGAGGGAACGAGCGAGATGATGCGCTGCGGATGCACGGGCACGAGGACGGTGCGGTGCATTTGGTCGGTGGTGACGCTCATTTCATTGTGCGGCGAGGACGCCGTGAACACGAAGGAGCGGGCCTGGACACCCGCTCCAGAATTCAGACCTTTTGCCCTTCGTCGCGATAGCGCAACTTGTAGTAGGCGACAACGGCGACTGTACACCAGACTGAAGCGAACGAGGCGAAACCGCTGATCGAACGGACCATGTTCAGCCGATGGATCTTGCTGATCAGTTCTGAAGGGCGATCACCGACCCCCACCCAGCTCGACTCCATCGAGAACAGCAGTTGCTTGGAGATGACCCAGACCGCGAAGCAGCAAAAGTTGAGGGCGAACATCACCATTACCGTTCGCTTCGCCCTCCCGTAAATTATCATTCGTTGCGCTACTTCAACTTCCCGATGATGTCCTGCTTCGTCAGAATGCCAAGTCCGTTCGGCATCTCCACCAACACTGCAGGTGAGCCATTCCCCAGCCGCTTCGCCACATCCTCTAACGTGCTGTCAGCGGAGATCACCGGCAGCGCAGGCCCCATCACCACGCGCGATTTCTGGTGGCGCACTTCGGCGTCTTCGAGGATCGCATCGAAGAGGCGCGCGTCCGTGATCGTGCCCACGGGCTTGCCGTTCTCCATCACCGGCAACTGATCGATGTTGTGCTTGCGCATGCGCTCGATGGCTTTCAGCACCGGCTCATCCGCTTCCACGGATACAAGGCCGAGGTCCTTGCCTTTCAGCAGATCGCCCGCAGTGGGTTTCTCTTCCACGAGGAAGCCGCGCTCGCGCATCCAGTCGTCGTTGAACATCTTGCCCACGTAGCGCGTGCCGTGGTCGTGGAAAATGATCACCACCACTTCGCCTTTTTTGAAGTTGTCCTTCAATTGCAGCAGGCCTGCCATGGCGCTGCCCGCGCTGTTGCCCACGAAGATGCCTTCGTCCTTCACGATCTTCCGCGTGTAGATCGCGGCGTCGCGGTCAGTGACCTTCTCGAAGTGATCGATCAGGTCCATGTCCACGTTCTTCGGCACGAAGTCCTCGCCGATGCCTTCGGTGATGTACGGGTAGATCTCGTTCTTGTCGAAGATGCCGGTCTCCTTCAGTTTCTTGAAGACGGAGCCGTACGTGTCGATGCCCCACACTTTCAACTTGGGGTTCTTCTCCTTCAGGAATTTCGCGGTGCCGCAGATGGTGCCGCCGGTGCCCACGCCCACCACCAAGTGGTCCACTTTGCCGCCGGTCTGGTCCCAGATCTCCGGACCGGTGGTCTCGTAATGCGCAGCGGCATTGCTCGGGTTGTCGTACTGGTTCGCCTTCCAACTGTTCGGCGTTTCCTTTTCCAATCGTGAACTCACAGAGTAGTAGGAGCGGGGATCCTCGGGATCCACGTTTGTGGGGCACACGATCACTTCGGCACCGAACGCGCGCAGGATGTCCACCTTCTCGCGGCTCTGCTTGTCGGTGGTGGTGAAGATGCACTTGTAGCCTTTGATGATCGCGCCGATGGCGAGGCCCATGCCAGTGTTGCCGCTGGTGCCTTCGATGATGGTGTAACCGGGTTTCAACCTGCCGTCCTTCTCCGCGTCCTCGATCATCTTGATCGCCATGCGGTCCTTGATGGAGTTGCCGGGGTTGAAGGTTTCCACCTTGGCGAGCACGGTGGCGGCGACGTCCTTGGTGATGCGGTTGAGCTTCACCAGCGGCGTGTTGCCGATGGTGGAGAGGATGTTCTCGTGGATCTTCATGCGGCAACGAATGTAGCGGCGACGCAAGCGTCGGCCCGCCGGATCAAGAGGGAAAGCGCGTCACACTTCTTTTCCGCAGATGGCGCAGATGACGCAGATGGTTCATTCATGATGTTCAGCCCCGGAAGCGACTTTCGTCCGATCCTGCGGCAATGTATCTGTGTCATCTGCGCCATCTGCGGATGAAATGCCTTCGACGATCACGGAGGAAAGGCGAAATGCCTCTTGGCCG
>JANMKC010000029.1:0-8091 GCA_031371785.1 Flavobacteriales bacterium
TGGGATCCTCAGGCCTTGGTCACGTTGATCGCGTTCATGCCTTTTGGAGTCTCCTCCAGTTCGAAGTTGACGTTATCACCTTCGTAGAGGTCCTCGCGGGTTCCCGTCTTGTGAACGAATACGTCCTTGCCACCTTGGTCAGGGGTGATGAAACCGAAACCTTTCTCCGTGTTGAAGAATTTTACTTTACCACTTGCCATTGTACTGACTGTTTTTGTTTGCCCCGGCCAAAGAGCTGGGGTTGATGAGGGCGCAATGTAGGCTTCTTTGCACCAGCGCCCGACGATCTTCCCGCCGCCAGTGGGTTCCAGGAGGTTTACAGCCCCGGAAAAGACATCGTTCGGTGCGGGACCGATCATTTGTCCTCCCGTTGGGACCAGGCTTGCACCATGCGCAGTTGCCCATAGCTGAAGCGGTTCTCGAAATGGCCTTGCGCCGAATTGAGGCCCTTGTCCTTGTTCTCGCGCATCCACTCGGCGATGGTATCACGGAATTCCACAGGCATGACCTTCTCGATGTCCACCTCCCCTTCCGCGATACCCCGCGCGAAATGCCCTTCAATGGTGCTCTTGGCCATGGAACGCTTCGCCGCGATCTCCTCGATGGTCATCCCTTCCTTGTGCAGGTCGTAGGTCGTGTCGTAGGTAGCACCCACTTCCGCCTTGGTGCGGCGTGGCTTGCGCTCGTATCCAGGCTCATCGCGTTTGCGATTACGGCCGCTCCTTGTGCTGGTCTTCGGCTTGTTCTCTTCGGCCCACGCGCGCACTTCGCTCACCATCGTCGCGCGCTTTTCCGCCAGTGATCCTTCGAGATCCGGCTTGCGCAGCACCTCTTCCCCGTTGAGGATGCAGGTGGTGAGATAGGATGCCTTCGCGATCGTCGAGAGTTTCTTCATCAGCATGCCGTCGATCTCCTTCAGGGCGTTGCCGTACTCCTTGGTGCGGCTGAGCATCTCCACCTGCGCAAGGTGTTGGAAGAGCGCGCGCATGCTGGCGTGCAGCAGCTCGCTATAGTAGGCACCGCCCTTTCCGATCCGTGCCAGAAGATCTGTTCGATCGTCCTCATTCAGTAGGCGCAGCAACTGGCTGCGGAATTTCTGCGTGTTCCCTGATTCCGCGCGCAGTTTCTCCGCGAGAACGGTGAGCGCTGTCTTCATGCTCTCGTCCTCGAACTGTTGTGTTTCCGTGTGATCTTTCTGCGTGTATTCCACGCGCCGCAGGATCTCGCTGAAGTCGAAGGTGCTGTTCAACAAGCCCTGCAGGTACTCGCGCTGATGCGCTTTCAATTGTTGCGGAAGTGGTTCCTGCGCAAGGCGTCGTTCGGTGAAGGCCACCACGTCCTTGTCACTGCTCACTACCGAAGGATCGATGCGCGTGCGAAGTGTGAGACCGTCGAGCGTACGCAATCGCGAGAGCGCCACATACACCTGTCCCGGCGCGAACGCATTGCCGACATCGATGATCGCCTTGTCGAATGTGAGGCCCTGGCTCTTGTGTACGGTGATCGCCCAAGCCAGCTTGATCGGGTACTGCGTGAAGACGCCGAGGATCTCTTCATCCTGCTGCTTGGTGTTCGAGTTTACCACGTAGCGCTTGTTCTCCCAACGTTCTTTCTTCAGCAAGTATGGCTCGCCCGTATCCATGATCACGGTGATGTCGGCCTTGTCGATACGGTCCACTCGCGCGAGCTTGCCATTGAAGTAGGCCTTCTCCTGATCGTTCTTCACGAACATGACCTGCGCGCCTTCCTTCAGTTCGATGCGTTGGAGCACGGGATACATGTTCTCCGGGAACTCCTCCTTGATCTCCGCATCGAACGCGTGCAACTTGCCGGGCAGCTTGGCGAGCGCGCGCTGGTTCAGTTCGTCCGCGATCCGGTTGTGCGTCGTCAATGTGATCACACCCTCTTCGTCCTTGGAAGTGATCGTTGGTTTGAAGTGCGTGTTCAGCTCGGTGACATCCTCCGCAGTGACCGTGTTGTTGCGCAGGTTGTTGAGGATGTGGATGAACTCCGCATTGCTCTGCCGGAAGATCTTGTCCAGTTCGATGTGCGCATAACCGTGCTCCTTGATCACGCGCGCTTCGAAGAAGTGCGGGCTCGCGTACCAGCGCTTCAAAACGCGCAGCTCATCATCCTTCACCACGGGCGGAAGCTGGTAGAGGTCACCGATCAACAACACCTGTGCGCCGCCGAAACTCTGGTAGCGGTTCTGCCGCACGCTGCGCATGCGGAAGTCGATCGCGTCGAGCAGGTCCGCGCGCAGCATGCTCACCTCGTCGATGATCAGCAGGTCCACTTCGCGCAGCACATTGCGCCGGATCGCGTTGAGCGGATGCCGGCGCGTAAGCGTGTCCTGATCGTGGAAGTTGCCGTACTCGCCGATGTCGGAAGGCAAGGTCTTCTCCGGTACGAACGAGCCGAACGGAAAGAGGAACTGCGAATGGATGGTAACGCCTTTCGCGTTCAACGCAGCAATGCCCGTTGGAGCAAGGATCACGTAGCGCTTATGCGTGCTCGCAGCGAGCTGATGCAGGAAAGTCGTTTTGCCGGTGCCCGCCTTTCCCGTGAGGAAAACATGCCGCGAAGTGGAGTTCACGAAGCGCGCGGCGAGCGCGGCCATTTCGGTGATCTCATGCTCCATCGCTATCGGGCCGGGCTGCAAGATCGCTTTCGGCGGGCGGAAGTCGTTCGATAGTGTGAACGATGGGGTGATGGTCTTGCGATCGATCGAGGTGGGAATTCCTGCTACTTCACGGTACATGAGTTAGGGTTGAACAGAACGGCTCCGGCTGTCACTGACGGAAAAAGCGTCATCCGGCACGCGGGGAAGATAGTTCCGTCGTATCGCTGCTCACGCATACGAATGCCGAACGTCGAAGGATTGATCAATCCGTGATCACGAGGGAGATGGACGCGAGTTTGCGCTCAGCCCCGCTCGCATCCTTCGCCTTCACGTTCTCTATGTAGAGCTTGCTCCCGCTGGGAAGCTTGAGCAACGCCTCCAAGACCTTCCCGCCCAAGCGTGTATCGCGGAGGTTGAAGTCGACGACGGAGCCGTTACCGGAAAGCGAAATGGTGAAGCTGCTGATCGTTACGCCTTGTTCGCAGCCGACCACGGACACGTTCGGATCCTTCACCAGTGCAGCTTTGCTCAATGTTCCGGAAACATGGCCGCACAGGGAGACCCGTGCCGGCCCTCCGTCCGCGACCGCATGCACCAACGGATCGGTACTGCGCAGGGTAATTGCGGCAAGCGTGGTGTGGTTCGGGCCGATCGTACAGGCCAGCGCAAGAAAGAGGGAAGCATGTCGCATGGTTCGAGGTGTTGGTCATCCTGTCAATGCGAAGCACAACAGGAAGTAACACCGGGTCGATCGGCTCAACCCACTGATAACGACGTTCGCCTCGATGTCCATATCTACCGAAACGAGCAGAAGGCAATGGCTCTGATCGTTTCTCCTCCGGGTGAGAGGGCATTTACCGGGACACGTGGCTTGCCGCAACCTCCTTCAACTTCGGAAGATCGAGCCGGACGGTCTGCCAAACGATCTTGTCGTCCACATTGTCATAGGAATGGATAAGTCTGTTGCGCATTCCAACGATGGCTCCCACACTTTCCACCTTCAGTCCGGGCTGATGCTTGGTGAGGTTGTTCATCGCCTCCCCGATGATGGCGAGTTGCCGCTCCACTGCACTCTTCGTTTTGAAGTCGGCAACATACTGGTTCAAGGTATCGACACCGACCACGAACGATTCGATGTGCTCAATGGCATGCAGGATGTCAAACCAGCACTTGACGCTTGGATCCGTCATAGATCAGGAGCTTGGTTCGTTCGATCTCGGCGCGCAAGTACGGGTTGCGCAAGGAAGAGTCGGTGAGCAGGTCCACCGGTAGTTGGAAGAGATGTTCCAATCCGTTCCATACATCCACAAGCGCACGCCCGCACGCGAGATCATCCTCCACCTGAACATCCACGAGCACGTCCACATCGCTGGTCGCGGTGAACGGGCCATGCACGCTGCTCCCGAACGCGTAGAGCTTGCTCACATGGTTGCGCGTGAGCAGATCGGTGAAGCCCTGACGGTCCTTATTGATGAGATCGGCGATCATGGTCCGCAAAGCTACGGCCACGCCCGCTCTCAACTCAACCCACTGATCACCCCGTTCGCATCGATATCCATGCCTTCGGCGGCGGGCACATCGGGCAGGCCGGGCATGCGCATCATCTTGCCGAGGATGGGGACCACGAATCCGGCGCCAGCGGCGATCTCGATCTGGTTCACCGTGATCTCGAAATTCTCCGGCGCGTTGCGCAGGGCGGGATCGTCGCTGAAGCTGTACTGTGTTTTCGCCATGCACACCGGGAGGTTCGCCAGGCCGAGGGTCTCGATGCGCTTGAGATCGGTGAGCGCTTGGCTGCTGTAGGCCACGCTCTTCGCGCGGTAGATCTCGCGTGCGATCGTCTCGATCTTGCCTTTCACGCTCATCTCCAATTCGTAGAGCGGATGGAATTTGCTCGCACCGCTTTCCGCCACGCGCAGCACGGCGTTCGCCAGATCGATCATGCCGTCACCCCCTTTCGCGAAGCCCATTGACAGGACGGCCTCTGTTCCCTTGGTCGTGCAGTATTGCTTCACCAGTTCGATCTCCTCTGGCGTGTCCGTCGGGAAATGATTGATCGCCACCACGGCCTTCACGCCGAACTTGGCGATGTTCTCGATGTGGCGGCCGAGGTTGGCGAGACCGGTCTTCACGCGGGAAGCATCGGCATTGTTCACTTCCTTAATGTCGGCACCTCCGTGATACCGCAAAGCGCGGATGGTGGCCACGATCACCGCTGCCGCCGGTTTCAATTCCGCCGCGCGGCACTTGATGTCGAAGAACTTCTCCGCGCCAAGGTCCGCGCCGAAACCGGCTTCCGTCACCACATAGTCGCCGAGGCTCAGGCCCATCTTGGTGGCGAGCACACTGTTCACGCCCTGCGCGATGTTGGCGAAGGGCCCGCCGTGCAGGATCGCGGGATTGCCCTCGAGCGTTTGCACGAGATTGGGCTTGATCGCGTCCTTCAGCAAAAGTGCCATGGCACCTTGCGCGTTGAGGTCACGCGCGTGGATCGCTTTGCGATCGAAGGTGTTGCCCACGAAGATGCTCGCAAGGCGCTGCTTCAGGTCCTCGATACCGGTGGCGAGGCACAGGACCGCCATCACTTCGCTCGCGGGCGTGATGTTGAAACCGTCCTGGCGCGGGATGCCATTGCCTGTGCCGCCGAGGCCGATCACGATGTCGCGCAGCGAGCGGTCGTTCATGTCCATCACACGCTTCCAGCTGATCGTGCGCGGATCGATGCCCAGGCTGCGCTTGCGGCTCTGCAGGTTGTTGTCGATGAGCGCAGCGAGCAGGTTGTTGGATTTCTCTATCGCCCCGAAGTCGCCGGTGAAGTGCAGGTTGATGTCCTCCATCGGCACCACCTGCGCATAACCGCCACCGGCCGCTCCGCCCTTCATGCCGAAGACGGGACCGAGGGAAGGCTCGCGCAACACGACGATGCTCTTCTTCCCGAGCTTGTTCATGCCTTCGTTCAGGCCGATGCTCGTGGTGGTCTTGCCTTCGCCCGCAGGTGTGGGCGACAGCGCGGTCACGAGGATCAACTTGCCGATACTGGCCTTGTGCTCATTGATCAGCGATAGCGGGAGCTTCGCTTTATAGCGGCCATAGAGTTCCAGATCGTCCGCATCGATGCCGAGGCGCGAGCCGATGGTGGTGATGGGTTGCAGGTGCGCCTTCTGGGCGATCTCGAGATCACTGGGGAATGCCATGAGGTGTGGATCGGTGCGAAAGACGCAATGTGTGAAATATGTCGAATGCCGGTCGGCGGTCGAGATCAACGCACGACCACTCGTGCAACCCTGCTCGCTCCGTTCGTTGAAAGTCGCATGAGATACGTTCCCTGCGGCACGCGGGCGTTCCACGCGTCGCGCAGATCCCAGGTGAAGCGGCTGTTGCCTGCGGGTCGATCGCCGAGGTTGCGGCGCACGATGAGCTTGCCGCCCAGGTCGAAGACATCGGCCATGATGGTGCCGCCGCGTGCGGAATAGAGATCGATTTGTACAACGTCGCTCGCGGGGTTAGGGAACGCAGGGCCTGTGGCGAGACCATCCGAAGTTTCGCTGATACCGATCGGCGCTGCGGGCAGGTGGCTTGTGAACACACCGCTGCCATGTGTGCCCACTACAATGAGCCCATCGCTGCCGCGTGACGTGATCATGTTGATCGGCACATTGCCGATGCCATCGGGGCTCTCCTGTTCCCATACCGTATTGTTGCCATCAAGCACTGAAGTACTGTAGAGACCTGTGCTGGTGCCGATGAAATAGCGGTTGTCAACGCCGCCGAACGTAGGATAGATCCTGCCCCAATACACCGCCGGACCATTGCCACTGCCATCGGGGTTCTGCTCGATGTTGCCGCTCACGCTCGCCCATGTCGCACCATTGTCTGTGGTGTGGAATACACTGCGCGCGCCATAGTTGCTGAAGGTGAGCAGCCACTCGTGCGGATCGAAGTCGTTCGGCGCGATGCAGCTCACGTATGCAGGGAAGTCGTTGCCTGATGTGGGCCATTCGGGCGAGGAGAGCGCCGTGCGGACCGGTGTCGTGTACAAGCTGTCAAGTCGGTACGCATGGCCATTGGCGGTGCCCCAGAAGAGCGTGTTGGGATCGGCCTCGCTGATGTCCAAGGTGGAAATGCGATTGGAGGTGGTTGTGGACGGCACTTGTTCCCAATTGGTGCTGATCGGATCGTAGTAGGCATTGTTGAGCGGGATGCCAGCGAGGTCGTTGTTGCGCCACAGTTTGTTCGCGCTGGCCCAGTAGAGTTTGTTGCCGCCAGCGGGATCCAGCACGAACTGGTTGATGAAGTTGTAGTTGCTGGTGCCGCCCACAGGATCGATGCGCTGGAAGTCGCCCACCGTTCCGTCATCACCGATGATCTTCTTGTAGAGCTTGCCTTGCTGTCCGCTGGTGAGCATGAAGGGGCGCCCATGCGGTATGGCGCAGTACGCGCCGTCGCTGCCATGCACATTGGACCACGGTACGGCGGGATCGCTATTGGTACACAGGTAGCAGCCGTTGTCCTGCATGCCGCCGATAATGAAGGGGCTCGTTGCGCCGCCTTCCTCGATGGCAACGGTATAGAACTGCGAAGTGATGTAGCCATCGTTCAGCACGTTCCATGGAATGCTGTCGGCCAAGGGATCGAACGTCACATGCACACCGCCGTCATTGGTGCTGTACAAGGTGTTGGGATCGCCATTGGCGAATTCGAGCCAGTGCTGATCGGGGTGGTGGTTGGGCCACACGTAGTTCTTGTGGTCGAGCGTATCGCATTGGTAGCCGCCCACCCAGTGGTACGTGTCCGGGTTGCTCCATGCATCGGTGCTGCGGTACACGCTGGTGCCGCCGATGAACACGGTATTGCTGTCCGTAGGATGCACCGCGATGCACATGTCATAGCTGCTCTGGGTGTTGATGAAACCGAAATCGAAATCATAGAACCCGGTGCATGTGCCATTGGGGAGGTTGGCGCTGCGGTTGCTCCATTGACCACCACTGCCAGCGCCATCGCCACTGAGGTAGCGGTAGCGCAGGAGGCTGTGACCATGCAGGCCAACGCCAGGTGATTGGCAGAAGAACCACACGCGGTCCTCATCGTTCGGGTCGATGGCCAGCACGGAGCGTTCCGCGGAAACCGGATAGTTGTTCAACCCGATGTTCGTCCAGTTCAAACCATCGGCGCTGCGGTATACGCCGCGATAGGTAGCGCCATTGCCGATCGCCGCGTAGTACACGCCAGTGGGGCTCACGCGCACGTCGGTGTAGAGGCTCGAATCGGCGGAGTTCGCGATGCCGAGCACGGTGCTCCATGTGTTGCCGCCATCGTTGCTGCGCACGAGACCATCGTAGATCGCCGCCACCACGATGTCGCTGTCCATGCGCACGGGATCGGTCACGATGCTGTTCACGTGCTTGAAGGCACCTTTGCGATCGAAGACCCGCGGATCATCGCTCACCGTGCTTTGCAAGCGCGTCCAT
>JANMKC010000084.1:0-6757 GCA_031371785.1 Flavobacteriales bacterium
CAGCTCTTCACGAAATGGAAAGTGCATACCGTGGCGATCCAGCGTGATGGAATTCCTGGGGTCGAAGCACCTTTCAACCATGTGCGCGTTACACCGAACGTGTATACCACTACGAACGAATTGGACCGTTTGGTGGAAGGGATCCGCGCGATGGGGAAGGGGTGAAAGCAGGTTGCGCCAACGGCCGGTTGAGCACCGGATGATCAGACGTGTTCTTGCTCTTCGCCGACGAACGCTTTAATTTTCCCGCCCAAACAAAACTCCCCATGTATCGGATCGCTACCCTTGCTCTTGTCATCGCATTTGCCAATACCACCTCGAACGCACAGATCACGATCGGCCAGAACGAGATGCCTCATTCGGGCGATAACCTCTATCGCACCCATGCGGTGATCAACCCGTTCCTGAACTTCAACGCCACTGGACCGGCGCACACGTGGGACTTCTCGAACCTGCAAGCCAATGGGCCCGACACCTCCTCGTACCTGAGCGTGTCCTCCACCAACTTCGTTTATGCCATCGTGTATGCGGACATCTTCTTCAACCCCAACCGCGCGAACGTGGCCAAGCGCGGCGTGGACATCGCTTTCAGCAACCTCCTGCCGATCACGAACCCTTACACCTTCAACTACCGGAGCTCTTCCGTATACAAGACGGTGGGGTTCGGCGTTGACCTGAGCGGGATCCCGCTGCCCATCATCTTCAACCAGCCGGATGTGATCTACAACCTGCCGTTGAACTTCGCTGATGTGGGATCCTCGTTCTCTTCATACAATATCAATATTCCAACGCTGGCCTACTATGGCTATCAACAGACCAGGGACAATCTTGTTGATGGCTGGGGAGCGATCACCACTCCGGGCGGCACGTTCGACGTGCTGCGCGTGAAAACGACGATCACGGGAAAGGACACCATCAACCTGGACACGCTCGGCTTTGGCTTCGCGATCAACCGTCCGGTCGTGCATGAATACAAATGGCTCGCGCAAGGGCTCCGGGTGCCGGTGTTGCAGATCAACACCACCACGTTCTTCGGTACAGAGGTGATCAACAACATCTATTATTACGATGTCCCGCGCAGCATCACCGTGGTGGCACCCTTGGCGACCACCATCTGCCCGGGCGCGACCATCGATGTACACTATGAAGAGACCGGTGCCTTCAATGTGGGAGGATTCTTCGTACCGGCGAACGTCTTCACAGCACAACTTTCCGACGCGAGCGGCAGCTTCGCGAACCCGGTGAACATCGGCTCAGTGACAGCTACTACATCGGGAATGATATCAGCGACCATACCGCTGAACACGCCTGTCGGCAGCGGTTATCGGATCAGGATCGTGTCCAATAGTCCGGCGTATACGGGTAGTGACAACGGTTCCAACATCACCATCGGCGGAACAACGACCGCGTCGATCACCGCTTCGGGAACAACGATGATCTGCACGGGCAGTTCAGTGACCTTGACCGCGGTAGGCGGCCCTTCCTACCAGTGGCAAGCTGATGGTTCGGATATTCCGGGTGCCACGAACGCCACTTACGATGCTGCAGCTGCTGGCGTGTATGCCGTGGTGGTGGACAACGCATGCGGTTCCGCTACTTCGAACGCGTTGACCGTGACGGTGAACGATCCTCCGGAGCACACGATCGATCCGTTGGCCTATTCCGCGTGCGCAGGCTCGTCCGCGTCCATTGCCGCGCAGGATGTTTCAGGCCAATCACCGTTGACCTATCAATGGTTCTTGAACGATGCGCTGATAAGCGGCGAAACGAACATCGGCATCAATGCGACGCTGGCGGGTGCATACACCTTGGAAGCGACCAACCCGGCCACTGGCTGCACATTCACCACACCGGCCGCCACGCTGAGTTTGGAAAGCGTGGCCACTCCAGCGGTAAGCGCTTCTGGAAGCACGACGTTCTGCATGGGCGGATCCGTGACGTTGAGCACGAGCGGTGTTTCCGGCCTCACCTACCAATGGTACCAGGATGGAACGGAGGTGGCCGGTGCTAACGACGTAACGCTTTCGATCGATGCGCCCGGCGTTTACACATTGATCGCCACTAGCGCCAATAGCTGCGTCTCGGATCCTTCAACAGCGGCCACCGTGGTAGTGAACAGCGTGCCGACTGCTCCCTCGATCAGCACATCGGAGCCCACCACTTTCTGCGAGGGCGGTGGTGTGACATTGATCAGCAACGTGATCCCCGACGTGAGCTACCAGTGGACACTCGATGGTGCGGAACTGCTCGACGACACGCTGACCCAGTTGCTCGTGAGCACCGCTGGATCATACACGGTGCAGGTAACCACTGTGGAGGGATGTTCCGCCATGGCCACGCCTGTGGATGTGGTGGTGAACCCATTGCCCCCAGCCCCGCTGATCACCCCTTCGATCGACATGATGGACGCCTCTGGTATCGGCAACTTCCAGTGGTTCCTTTTCGGCAACCCGATCAGCGGAGCCACGGGGCCATCCTACGTCCCGGAGGCGAACGGTGATTACACCGTGAGCGTCACCGACGGTAACGGCTGTTCGAACATTTCAGCTGTTTACACGTGGATATCGACCGGCATGAGCGGAGTATCAGGATACGAGCAAGGCGTCTTCCCGAATCCTACGGACGGTTCCTTCGTGATCACCGATGAAGGTTCCAATGCAGGCGTTCCATTTGTCATCATGGATGCGATCGGAAGAAAGGTATTGCAGGGCACGTTGGTCGGCGTGGGAACGAACGTCGATATGCGCAGTGCTGGCAAAGGTGTGTACATGCTCCACGTGATGATGAACGGAGAGATGGTCACGACCAGGATCGTGATCAACTGAGCGCGGATCACTGACGTACCGATCCCCTCTTCCTGCAGAGTGCATGAAGAGGGGATCCTCGTTTTTGATCGGAACGGCACACGGATCATCCCGTGTTCGTCATTGATCACACTGCGGTATCAGGTGCGCGGCTGGATGGGTACAGCACGGTCGCGACCGTAGGCCACGTAACCCGCAACGCTGCCAAGGAGAATGCTGGGTATCAGCATCATTCCTTGGAAGGTCATGATGTGGTAGCCGACAGCGCATATCATCGCTGTAGCGAGACCCATCGCCGCGTAGGGGGTGATCCACGGTTGCATGCGCGTGAGCGCTGGTAGCAGCACGCCCATGGCACCCGCGAGCTCGGCGCCACCGATCGCGCGCACCAGCCATTCGGGCACGGCACCGGGCCAGCTCATGATGCGCGCAAGCGCATCGATCGGCATGGTGAGCTTCATGAGGCCTGCGGCTCCGAAAGCCAGGAACAGGAAGCCTTGCATCGCCCAGAGCAGGATGTTCAGGTTCTTCAGGCGAGAAGCGTCGCGGGTCGTTGTTGTCATGTTCTCCATGTGGAAGAGGTATTGGTTCGTGAACTGCACATTCGTCGCTCCGGGTGCCAAGGATCATCGATCCCTGCGAAGCGCGATGAAAAGATACGATGCGTTCCGAAGCGTTGTTCCGGTCCCCGCTCATGCTGGTCGCTTTGGTCGTTGCTTCGCGGAGATCGAGCCGATCACAAGCGCATTGAAATTGTCGTAGACCATGCGGACGGCATGGGATAGCGCGCAGTGAGCATGGAATTCATCGCGCGCGCTTGTGCGGCGATGGCTGGATCGTACTTCGCGAGGAAGGTTTCGAGTTGATCGGCTGGTTCCATGCGATCGGACGTGCTGATAATCCCGGATCGGCACGGATCAAAGATGGTTCTCGGTCCGCTAGCGCGCTCCCGCCTCGGCCTCTGGGCCGTTCCAAAGTCGCGGAGCAAAAAAAACTTCCCGCCGTTTGTATTTAACCAATTGGTTCAATACGTTCGCCCCATAGTTCGATCATGGACCGCCTCACCGCCACCTTCCACGCGCTCGCCGATCCCACACGTCGTGCGATCCTCGCGCGACTTTCCTCGGGTACCGCATCGGTGACGGAGCTCACCAAGCCCTTCGCCATGAGCATGCCGGCGATCTCCAAGCATTTGAAAGTGCTCGAGCGCGCGCAGTTGATCACCCGTGGCCGCGATGCGCAATTGCGGCCGTGCAATCTGGAAGGCGCGCGCCTGAAGGAAGCATCCGATTGGGTGGAGCAGTACCGCCACATCTGGGAAGCGCGCTTCGATCGGTTGGACGCGTACTTGAAGGAGATCCAGGCAAAACCAGCGGCCGCCAGGAAGACCAAAAAGAGGAAACCATGAGCACCATGAACAAGCCAGCCATCTTCAACTTCATCGTACAGCAAGAGGAGCGGTCCATTACCATTGAGCGCTCCTTCAACGCGCCGCTGGATCTCGTGTGGGCGGCCTGGACCGAAGCGGACATCCTGTGCAATTGGTGGGCGCCGAGGCCCTACCGCTGCGTCATCCACTCGCTCGACTTCCGCGAAGGCGGCCGCTTGCTGTACTATATGGAAGGCCCGCAAGGCGATCGGCATTGGTGCTTCTTCGACTATGAGACGGTCCGGCCGAAGTCGTTCTACTCCGGCAGCGATGCATTCTGCGACGAGCACGGTGTGGCCAACAGCACCAAGCCCAAGGTCAGGTGGGAGAACCACTTCAGCGAGAGCCATGGCACCACCTTGGTCAGCATCTGCCTGCACTTCGACTCACCAGAGGACCTCGACCAGATCATCGCGATGGGCTTCAAGGAAGGATTCACCATCGGCCTGGACCAACTGGATGAGTTCCTTGCTCAACGAACGAATTGATTCCGAGGACAACAACCCGATCCCGATGACAACCGCAACACAACCCACCATTGGCGCAAGCCACATCGTTTCACGCGTGTTCGATGCCCCGCGCGAACTTGTCTGGAAGGCCAACACCGAAGGCGAACGCATGGGCCAATGGCTTGCGCCGAAGGGCTTTACCGCGCTCGTGAAAAGCATGGACTTCCGCGTCGGCGGCGTGTACCACTATGCCCAGATCAGCGAAGACAAGAGCGTGTACATGTGGGGCAAGATCACCTACAAGGAGATCCACCCGATCGAGAAGCTCGTCTTCATCCAGAGTTTCAGCGATGAGAACGGCGGCATCGGCGCGCATCCCATGGCGCCACTGTGGCCGAAGGAGATGCTGAGCATCACCACATTCGAGGATCTGGGCGGGAACAGAACGCGCATGAGCGTCGAGTGGGCACCCTACAATGCAACGCCCGAAGAACAAGCCTTGTTCGATGGTGCGCGCGATGGCATCACCGGCGGATGGAACGGCAGCTTCGATCACCTCGCCGCTTACCTCAAAACCGCACAGCCATGAGCAAGTTGAATGTCGTCGCTGAGGGTGATCGTTCGATACGCATCACGCGATCCTTCGAAGCACCTCGCGCGATCGTTTTCGATGCGATGAGCAAACCTGAAATGATGTTGCAGTGGTTCCACGGGCCGCCCGGCTGGACGCTCGCGGTGTGCGAGATTGATCTGCGTGTGGGCGGCACCTACCACTGGGTGTGGCGCAACGATGCCGGACATGACATGGGCATGGGCGGTGTGTACAAGGAAGTGAAGCGTCCCGAACGCATCGTGAGCACGGAGAAGTTCGATCAGTCGTGGTATCCCGGTGAAGCAGTTGGCACGCTGGTGCTGACCGAAGCAGATGGTATGACCAACATGGTCCTCACCGTGGAGTATGAGTCGACCGCTGCTCGCGACGGCGTACTTGCTTCGCCGATGCAGAGCGGTATGGAAGCGGGCTATGCACGACTGGACGAATACTTGCGGAACGCATGAAGAACACATGGAAGAGCATCGGCGCTGTACTCGCGGGTTTGCTCACTGCTGCCCTGCTCTCCATCGCCACCGACGCGGTGATGCATACGAAAGGCATCTTCCCGGAAGGCCCGGATATGTCGAACGCGCTCTATGCCCTGGCTATGACATATCGATGCGTGTTCCAAGTGGGCGGTGGTTACCTCACCGCGCGACTTGCGCCGATGCGGCCCATGAAGCATGTGTGGATCCTGGCGGGCATCGGTCAGGTGCTCAGCCTGCTCGGTATCGTTGCATGGTCGATGATCGGTGGGCCATTGTGGTATCCGCTCGCGTTGGTGGCGACGGCGATCCCTTCCGTGTGGATCGGCGGTTGGATGCAACAGCGTTCAACTGCAACGAACAATTGAAAAAACCCTCTTCCAACAACATCCGAAATGATCACATCCCCGCAAGTCGTCGAAACAAAGGAGCAGGCCACAGCCAGCATCCACCTCACCATCCCCGGGCGCGACATGCCAAAGTACATGGACCCCGCGATCAAGGAGATACTGAAGGTGCTCGCCGACCAAGGCATGCAACCTGCTGGACCGATGTTCTCCTACCACTACCGCAGGCCGAGCGACACCTTTGATTTCGAGATCGGCTTCCCGGTGGCGAAGACGATCATCGAGACCGGCCGGGTGAAGAACAGCAAGCTGCCCGCAGAGAAAGTCGTGCGTTCGGTGTACCAGGGACCCTACGAGGGACTCGCACAAGCGTGGCCTGAACTTCAGATCTGGGTGCGTGCGCAGAAGCACAGCGAGATGGGCCGCTTCTGGGAGTGCTACCTCACCAACCCGGTGGAAGCGTCTCGTCCCGATCTTTTCGGGGTCACCGATCCGAAGAAGTACCGGACGGAATTGAACTGGGTGATCAGCGAATGAACTGATGCTTCGACTTCGTTCAGCACGATTGAACTCGACCCCAAAACCAATCCACGATGCCCACACAGATCTTCGTCAATATGCACGTGAAAGACCTCGACAAGTCGAAGG
>JANMKC010000089.1:0-8390 GCA_031371785.1 Flavobacteriales bacterium
GGATCGATGCTCGCGTCCAGCGGATCCACGATCGCGATGGTGAGGGGGGCGGTATCGTTCGGTACGCACCCGTTGCTGTCGCTAAGGATCATCGTTATGGTGAACAGCCCCGTGTCCGTATAGGTGTACTCCGGGGCGAAATCGGTGGAAGAGTGCGTATCGCCGAAATCCCAATGGAAGGAAGTGCCGCCGGTGCTGAGGTTGATGAAGTGCGCGCTGCCGGGTTGGCACACGTACTCGGGCCCGTCGATATCGATCTGCGCGATAGGATGGCTGAGATTGAACTTGAACACCGCGAGGTTGCAACTGCTGAGGTCCGCATTGTTCGTGTTGCTCCAGGCACCCGGAGTGGTCGGGAAATCGCTGTTGCCCCAACAACCCGCGCACACGGCTTGGTACACATTGCCGTTCTTGTCGAAACGGCTGGTGCCACCGTCCACATGCTCGGAACTCAGGTTGCCACCGATATACGTGGCGTAGTTCAGCGAAACGGCTTCCGGGTCCAGCACCATCAGGTAATAGTCGCTTCCATCGGTGGTGGATTGGAACGCGTCCGGTGTGAGGGGCAATCCAACAGTGGTGCTCTGCGTGGCCAACACGTTCTGGTTCACGGTACCACCCCAACCGCTGAAATAGATCTGCCCGCAGTCGCTCACCAGGAATGCTGAGGGCGCGATGTCCTCCACACCGCTGCCGTTGCCGATACGAGTGCTCCAGAGCGATGTGCCCAGGTCGTGACTGAACTTGTGGATGAATTGCGAACTGCCGGCGTTCGCGTACTTGCCGGGCGTTACCGGGTAATTGCCATGGGTCTGCCCAACAACGAAGACCTCATCGGCGGTGTTCAATTGCACGAAGTAGGTCTGGTCATAGCTCGTTGTTCCCACGTAAGTCCCGGAAAGCCGGGTGCCACCATCAGTGGTATAGCGCACGAGGTATCCGTCGTCCGTTCCGTTGAAGGAGGCATCGAACGGTGTACCGCCCAAGGGCAGGTCCGAACTGGTCGTTCCTCCGGTGATGTAGATCTCCCCATTGGCGGCGAACTGCACACCGAAGCCGCTGTCATCACCTGTGCCTCCGCAGAACGTGGCGAACATCAGGTTGGTGAGCGATGTGTTAAGGCGGAACAAATACGCGTCCTGGCCGCCACCGCCAAAGACAGGTTGCGCTGCACCTGCGGTCGTAGGCGCGTCCGCGCTGGGAGTGGAGGTGGACACCACCGGGTTGCCTTCACCATCCAGGGCGATCTCGCCGCGGAAGTGATCGCCGTAGTTGTGGACCAGGCTGGCCGATTGGTTCAACCCGTCATTGAGCGATCCACCGATGAAGGTGGAACCGATGAGCGAAGTGGCGTCAGCGGAAAGGTGTGCGACCGCGAGGTCCGTGCCCGACTCGAAATCATAGCCCTCACCAAAGCCGAGGTTCACGAAGCCACCAGTGAACGGAATGGGAACGCCACCATTGAAGGAGTTGTCGTAACAACCGGGTGTTACGGGGAAATCCGCCGAGCCGGTCACCGCCAGCACGAAGAGCTCATCGTTGTCGTTCACCACCAGGCTGTGCGGCGTTTCATTGCCGAGCGCACCACCGAGGTAGGTGCTCCAGACCAACGTGGTGCCGTCGCTGCTGAACTTGGTGAGGCCGATGTCCTGGAAACTTCCGGCGAAGGTGTTCTGCAAGACGCCGAGAGTGGTCGGATAACCAGCGCCGAAGGCGATGCCACCGCCGTAGAGGTTCCCGTCGTTGTCGTAGGTCGCGGTGAAACCGAAATTGTTCGCGGAGCTTCCGGAGTAGCTGGCGAACGTGAGGTCGGGATCGATGGTGGTCCGCAGGTCCCTGCTATACCCGTGACCGAGATGGAACGTCACGATGTTCCCGATCAACCGGAATCCACTTTCGATATCGGTATGCGAAGACGCGATACCGGACGCTCCTTGCGGATCGGATCCGCACCAGCTTATCGGCGCTTGTTCGATCACGGTCCCGGCGCTCGTCTTCACCACGAGCCGTCCGTCCTTCAGGTCGAGCCCGTCCTGTCCATCGTAGCGCATCCGGATCATGGATGGATCCGCACCGGGTGAAACGATGAACGCGTACTTCAATCCATGCGTGCCATCGATCCGAAGGTCGATGCCCGGATAGACGTCGCGCAGGAGCACTTCGCCGAACACCGTGCAATGCGTGCCCCAATGCGCGGGATCGCTGCCCAGAAAGAAGTTCTGGTAACCCCGTTGCGCGTTTTGTCCTTCCCCCCGCGCCAACAGGGCGTTCTCGAAGGTGACACGATACGCATGCGCCTTCAACGGCTCGAAGGGTTCCTGCTGATCATGGTCGTGATGCGCCATCGGTCCGTCCTGCACCAGCGTGAAAGTGAACGCGTTCTTCTCCACGAACAATGCTCCGCCGGGGAGCAGCGTACGGTAGAGCACGTTGGCCGGCCATTGCCCGTGGTTCTCGGTGAACGTGGCCACAGGCTTGTCCGCAGCGTGTATCGCGGAGGCGATCAGCAACGGAGCTATGGCGAAGAAGGGACGCAAGGGGAAGGCTCGAAGGCGGCGAACGAAATTAAGACCCTTGCGGTCGGTATTCAGTTGCCTTTGTTGCTGATAGAGGGATCCCGGACGACCGGTCGGGAGGGTGTACTTTCGCGGCGCGAAGCCGCAGAAGGGCCGTGATCCGTTATCCGCCTTCGCCCTGCGGGCTTCGGGTACAGGTTCACCTTCGCCCTTTGGGCTTCGGCAGAATACCATGAGCGACGCCATCAAACACGAGTGCGGACTGGCTTTCATCCGGTTGCGCAAACCGCTCCACCATTACCAGCAGAAGTACGGCAGCGCCTTCCACGGCATCAACAAGTTGTTCCTCCTCATGGAGAAGCAGCACAACCGCGGGCAGGACGGGGCAGGTGTGGCCAGCATCAAGCTCGATCCGCGGCCGGGCGACAATTTCATGGACCGCCAGCGCAGTACGGACAAGCAGGCCATCTCGAAGATCTTCGGCAGCATTCAGAAGGGCTATCAAGCCGCCATCGACAAGGATGCCTCGATCGCCGGTGATGTGGACCGGCTGAAGAACGAAGTTCCTTTTCTCGGCGAGGTACTGCTCGGCCACTTACGCTATGCCACGTATGGCAACGGGGGCTTGGAGAACTGCCACCCGCGCCGCCGCCTGAGCAACTGGATCACGCGCAACCTGGTGCTGGCGGGCAACTTCAACATGACCAACGTCGATGAGCTCTTCGCGTTGTTGGTGAACATCGGCCAGCACCCCAAGGAGCACAGCGACACGATGACCGTGCTGGAGAAGATCGGCCACTACCTCGATGTGGAGAACGACCGCCTGCGCCAGATACACCTGCAGCTCGGCTGGACGGATCAGCAGATCACGCAGGTGATCGGCGAGAAAATGGACGTGCGGGCGATCCTGCAGATGAGCGCGATGGATTTCGATGGGGGCTACGCTTTCGCAGGATTGATCGGTCACGGCGACGCTTTCGTCCTTCGTGATCCGGCGGGCATCCGTCCGTGCTTCTGGTATGCCGATGAGGAGTTCGTGGTGGCCGCCAGTGAACGTCCGGCGATACAGACCGCCTTCGGCGTGAAGACCGATCAGGTGCAGGAGCTACGCCCGGGCCATGCGCTCATCGTGCGCAAGAACGGATCGTTCACGGAGGAACAGGTGCGCGAGCCGGTGGAGAAGCGTGCATGCAGTTTCGAGCGCATCTATTTCAGCCGTGGCAGCGATCGCGACGTGTACCGCGAACGCATCGCGCTTGGTCGCAACATCGTGCCCGCGATCCTCGATGCCATCGACCACGATCTGGCGAACACCGTCTTCAGCTTCATCCCCAATACCGCCGAGGTGGCATGCTACGGCATGTTGAAAGGCGTGGAGGACGAGCTGAACAAAGTGAAGGAGCGCCTGATCATGGACCTCGGCCCGACCCCGGCCCCCGGCAAACTGCGCGAGATCCTGAACATGCGGCCGCGTCTCGAAAAAGTCGCGATCAAGGACGCCAAGTTGCGCACCTTCATCACCGCCGACATCGCACGCGATGAACTGGTGGCGCATGTGTACGACATCACGTACGGCAGTGTGCGCGCGGGGCAGGACAACCTCGTGGTGATCGACGACAGCATCGTGCGCGGCACCACATTGAAGCAGAGCATCCTGAAAATGCTCGATCGCCTCGAACCGAAAAGGATCGTGGTGGTGAGCAGCGCGCCGCAGATCCGTTATCCCGATTGTTACGGCATCGACATGGCCCGGCTCGGCGACCTCGTCGCGTTCCAAGCGGCGATCGCCTTGCTGCGCGAAACGAAACAAGAGAACATCATCGACGATGTGTACGATCGCTGTCTCGCCAACGTGGGCAAGCCGCTGACACCGTTGCCGGGCGACCCGCAGGGCGGCGGCGGCCCTTCGCCATGGGTCGATAACGTGGTGAAGGACATCTATGCGCCGTTCACCGCCGAACAGATCAGCGCCAAGATCACCGAGCTGCTCACGCCCGCCGGGATGAACGCGGAAGTGCGCATCGTATACCAGGGCATCGAGGGTCTTCGTGCAGCCTGCCCGCAACACACCGGCGATTGGTACTTCACCGGCAACTATCCCACGCCCGGTGGCAATCGCGTAGTGAACCGCGCCTTCATCAATTGGATGGAAGGGAAGAACGTGCGGGCCTACTGATCGACCGACAGGATCCGCTTCTTGCGGCGGAGCTTCTTCAATATCCTCGCCTTTGCGCTGAGCTTCGCGTCGCCATGGAGGATGATGCGCGATGATGCATCGATAGCGAGTTTCGCCGAAGGGTCCAGCGCAAGCTCCGCTCCCGGCAGCAGGTGAAGCACACTGCCGTTCTCCATTCGCAGCTCGCACTTCGCCTCAAGTTTCACGGATGCACCGGCGCTGATAGTGAACCGCGTGGGTGGTGCGAAGTACCGGAACCCGTGGACCTCTTCCTGCAGTGTCATGCGAGTAGGTGTGCGCGACCGGTCCAGTAGCATGTGCTTGCCCGATGCGAGAGTGAGCGAGCGGCCATCCGCTCCGTGCAGTGGCGGCAGCACGATGCTGTCCGCGCACCATCGCACGTCGTTGGTAACGCGCGTATCGTTGGTGGTCACGCGCACAACGATGCTGCCATCAACTCGTTGTTCGAGAAGTTCCACGCGTATACCATTGAGCCTGACCGTGCGGTTGTCGGGGAGCGCGGCCTTGTTCTTTTCACGTTTGCCGTTGCAAGTGAGGGAGAGCATGTTCGCGCTGCTCGGATTGCTTCCCATGCTGACCGAGGCATTGCCGTAGCGCGTGAAGGCATGCTCGGGCCTCCCGAAAAAGCGGGCTGTGTTTGAGATGCCTTGCGGGAGTTGTGCGACGTTGGGCACGAAGTGTTCCCCGCGCTCAAGCGCACGGTCCATATTGCGATCATAGATGATCAGTTCCTGTTCGCTGTTGCCGGAAAGCGGATTGGCACCTGTGCGTTCGTACACGATCGCCTCACCGCTGAACGGACAGCGGTCATGGATCGTGTCCGAAGTGAGGGCGAGGTCGAAGTGGCCGCAAGCGGTGACAGGGCGCAGATAGTCCGCGTTACCGCCATAGATATCGGATCCGCTTCTTTTTTCCCGATCGATCTGCATTTCCATGTAGAGCCCGGCCGGCGCACTTTCCACACAGGACATCGGTTCCCAGTGGTAGCGGTCGGTCGGGGAGCCGTTACGGGCGAAGCACTGGTGGTTCTCCACCCACAACCACTGCTGGTATTCCTCCTTCGGCAGGAAAGGCATGCGGATCCGCATCGCATCTCCGGTCGTCACGAAATCGCGCAGAACGAACACGCCGGTATCGCCGTTGATGGGATCGAGATCACCGTTGATATAGTGGTCTTCCCCCGAGCGCGCATTGATCCGGAAGGGCGCATCCTTGGCGTGCCATCCCATGCGATCACGATCCCATCCACTGCATGTGAGCAAGCTGCTGCTCGCCGCGCCCATCAGGCTCCAGCCGCCTTGGATGCACAGGGTGTAGCTCTCGAACTGCGCAGCATTGCCGCCACCGCTGTGGAAGTTGTTCCCACCGAGCAGCAAGTGGTTGAACTCATGCTTGAGGATCTCGAACGGCAACGTGTTCATTCCACCGAAACGGCTCTGAGTATCGCTTTCGTAACCGTACAGTTTGCCAGGACTTCCAGCGTCGGTGCTGCCCTGGCCGTGCGTGAGACCGCTGTTGCGCGCGATCACCATCACATGGTCATAACGGTGCGGATCGTCGGGCTTGTTCACCTTCGGCAACCCTGCCTTGCCATTGTCCTGCCACAGGTCGAAGTCCTCGATGTGCAGGTCGTGCGCGGTGTGCAGCGCACCGAGCTTGTTCGCCTCCTTCACCGCCACGCTGCCCACGCTATGCGCGCTGCTGAGCTCCGGGTATTCGCTCTCCTTCAGCGTGAACATGTGATCCACATAGTCGCCCAGCACAGTATAGTCGCCGAGCGAAACGTCATGATAGTAGCGCGTGATCATCGCCTGTGGGTGCTCGCTCGCCTGTGGATCGAAGAGGTCGTCCTTCCACTTGGGCAGCTGCCCCTTGGGCCAATGCTCCGCGCCATCGCGCTGCGGATCCTTGCCGGGGTTCTTGTCGTATTCGATCTCGCAGAAGAGCACCAGCACGCGGATGGTGCCGTGCGGGCTCAGGTTCCAGCCGTACTTGCTTTCGGGGATGGTGATGGTGTCCGATTGGGCCGCTGCCACGTTCGCGAGCAGGAGGAAAAGTGGGATGAGGTTGCGCACGTTCCGAAAGTAGGGTTCAATGGGAATGTCCGTTGGACACGAACCATTACATTTCGGTTCAAGCCCCACCACACATGGTCCAAGTGAACGACCTTTTGATCGATCGCGTGTTCCGCGCGATGACCGACCACAAACCCTCGCTGGCCGCGATACTGGCCGCAGGCGAGGAGGATGGCGCCGCCGTTGACAAGCGATTGCTCGCCGACCAGATCGTGCGCAACTTTCCCTGGCCCATCGGCGTGGAACTGCGCCGCCTTTTTTCCGGCTCCATGCGTGATGCCGACCGCCGCAGGCTCGATCAGATGCTCAAGACGATCGAGCGAACGCTCCAGTTCACGGCCTTCGTCATGCTCGCCCAGGTGTGGAAAGAACGCAAGGCCGGCAAGGTGGTTCTGCCGCAGGGTTTCCTGAACGACTTCACCAAGCGCTTCGAACAACTTTCCCTCGGCAACCTTACGTGGTTGATCCGCGAACTCGGAAAAGGGGTGGAGGCATCCGGCGCGGAGTGGTTCCTGCCGGAGTTGAAGGAAGTGTTGAACTCGAAGTTCTATGCCTCGCTGGATCTCTGGGTGCCGGAGCGCAACGAGATCGGTCATTACCAGATCAACCTCACTGAAGGGGAGATCGAGCGACGCTGCTTCGAATACGGCGAACGCCTCGGCGACCTGCTCGTTTCGCTCTCGTTCTTCAGCCGCTACAAGCTCGTTTCCGTACGCGAGATCCAGGTGCGCAAACCGCGCTTCAAGGAGGCGACCTTCCATCACCGCATGGACGTGCTGAACAGTTCGGACTCCGACTTCAAGGCCGGTGATGTGGACAATGCGCACTTCACCGAAAGCCACGCCGTGCTGCTGTTGCGCAACCTCAAGGCCATCGATGAATACCTGAACCTCTCACCGCTGATCATCGACACGCATTCCGAAGCGCTCGACAGCAAGGAGAAGCTCGACATCCGCAAAGACATTTTCCTGTACACGAAGATCAAGGGTGACCACTTGATGTATGCCGGTACCGAAGCCACCGAGAAGTGTGACCTGCGTGCCTTGAGCAACTACGCGGAACTGCTGGAGGAATACCGCGACATGGTCGGCTCCATCACGGGCGCGGTGCAGAACTGAGTTCGGAATGGAACGCTGATGACGCTGATCGTTATGATACGCGGAGTTGAATTTCTTCGAAGCCTCCTCATACCACCCTGTTGTGAAGCATTGAGCGATCAGCGGAAATCCGCATTTATCCGCGTCATCCGCGTTCCATCATGACCACCTCCCCGTTCAAATTCCTTGACAGCTATGCGAAGGAGGACATCAGCACCTTCTTCGGTCGCGAACGCGAGACGGGGGAGTTGTTCCGGTTGTGCTTCACCTCGCCGATCCTGGTGGTATACGGCGGCAGTGGCACGGGCAAGACCTCCTTGGTGCAATGCGGCCTGCAATCGAAGTTCAACGAGAGCGACTGGCTGCCGGTGATGGTGCGACGCTCCGGCGACATGCTGACTTCATTGAAGGAAGCGATCGCAGCGAACACGCTCACACCGAGCAAAAGCGCTGACATCAGCGAGCAGGTCTCCAACCTCTACCTGGATCACTTCAAGCCCGTCTG